>JBQTJV010000286.1:0-3549 GCA_052386775.1 Betaproteobacteria bacterium | reverse complement strand
AGTCGGATTCCGGGTAAAGATGCGGCACGGTTTTTGTGCCGGGAATCTTGAATTCGAACCGAAACGTCAGTCCCGGCTGCAGGCTGTCTTTCATCGTTCGACTTCGCTTCGCTCAGGACGGACGGTGCGGCGCCGTCGTGCAATCCAGCTGCGCAGCTTCCCAGCCCAGCATGGCTGTCTTGCGGGCCTCGCCCCAACGGTAGTTCCCGAACTCACCGGTTTCGCGGATGACGCGATGGCAGGGAATCAGCCACGCGATGGGGTTTGCCGCGACCGCATTGCCTACGGCGCGTGACGAGTCCGGACGCCCGACGCATTTTCCGAGTTCGCTGTACGTCGTCAGGCGGCCCGAGGGGATCGAGAGCAGGGCGCGCCAGACCTGAACCTGGAAATTGGTGCCTTTCACCAGCAGCGAAAGCGGCGCCGGGTTGCCAAGCCCGCTGAAAAGGCGCTCGGCAACCGCTGCAGTTGCAGCGGCATCTTTCACGAGATTCGCGGACGGCCAATCGCGCCTGAGCAGCGCTGCATCGTGCTGTCCTCGCGCCAGAAAATGCACGCAGCAAATGCCGCGCACGGTCATGCCAATCAGGCAGGCGCCAAAGGGCGACTCGTGCACGCCGTAGCGGATCGCCAGGCCGGTCCCGCCGTCGCGAAACTCGCCGGGGGAAACGGCTTCTATGGTTGCGAAGAGATCATGCAGCCGGCCGGTGCCGGACAAGCCGACGGCGCCTGCCACGTCGGTTACGCTGGCAAAGCGTACCAGCCGCGCTTTGGCTTCCTCGACCGTCAGATACTGCAGAAAACGCTTGGGGCTGACTCCTGCCCACCGCGTGAAAAGCCGCTGGAAGTGATACTCGCTCAGATGCACATGCCGGGCGGCGGCGGAAAGATCGGGCTGTCGCGCGGCGTGATCACGCAGGTATTGGATCGCCCGCGCGATGCGCTCGTAGTCGCGCGTTTCCTGGCTGCCGCAGTGCTGTGGTGCCGTCGGGGCGCTCATGATTGCGGGATTCATGGTGCGGAAGCATAGAACGCCGGGCCGCAAGACACCACCCGATTCTTGCTCAGTTTGGCCGGCTCAGCGCGGATGCTGGCGACGGTCGCCGGTGGGAGGCGGCGCGACCGTCAGGACCTCGTCTATGGTCGTGAGTCCCGCGGCGACTTTCATGGCGCCGGTGATGCGCAGCGGCTTCATTCCGTCCTTGTAGGCCTTCTCGCGAAGCTGGTCGAGATCCGTTTCATCCGTGATGAATTTCCGCAGCTCGGCCGTCATCATCATCGTTTCGTAAATCCCGACGCGTCCCAGATACCCGGTCATGCGGCAGTCGAGACAGCCCTTGGCGATATAGGTCGTGTCGCGCGGCTTGGCCGCTTTCCACGGTGCCACCAGCGTCTCCCACGCCGAGTCGTCCAGTTCGTGTTTTTCCTTGCAGTGCGGGCACAGCGTGCGCACCAGGCGCTGCGCCATCACTCCCAGTATCGTGCCCTGCAGCAGGTACGGCGGCACGCCGATGTCGAGCAGCCGTGTAATCGCGGAGGGCGCATCGTTGGTATGCAGCGTCGAGAGAACCAGATGGCCGGTGAGCGCTGCCTGGATCGCCATTTCCGCCGCCTCGAGATCGCGTATCTCGCCCACCATGATGATGTCGGGGTCCTGGCGCATGAGCGTGCGGATGCCGGCGGCGAAATCGACGCCGATGCCGTGCTGGACCTGCATCTGGTTGAAGGCCGGTTCCACCATCTCGATCGGGTCTTCGACGGTGCAGACGTTGACTTCCGGTGCCGCCAGATGCTTGAGGGTTGAATAAAGCGTGGTGGTCTTGCCCGATCCTGTCGGGCCGGTGACGAGGATGATGCCGTGCGGCTGGCTGACCATCTGCGTCCACTGGTTCTCCTCGTTTTCGGTGAATCCGAGTTCGCGATAGTCCTTGACGAGGTTTTCCGGATTGAAGATGCGCATCACCAGTTTTTCGCCGAAAGCCGTCGGCATCGTCGAAAGCCGAAGCTCCACTTCCTCGCCGTCCGGCGTCACGGTCTTCAACCGCCCGTCCTGCGGGCGCCGTTTCTCCACCACGTCCATCCGCCCCAGTATCTTGATGCGGCTGGTCATGGCGGCCATGACGGGCGTCGGGATCTGGTAGACCTGGTGCAGCTTGCCGTCGATGCGAAAGCGCACGTTGCCGACTTCACGCCGCGGCTCGATATGGATGTCGCTTGCGCGCTCCTGGAAAGCGTAGTTGAACAGCCAGTCGCAAATATGGACGATGTGCTGGTCGTTCGCGTCCAGCTTGCCGCTTCTTCCCAGCTGCACCAACTGCTCGAAATTGGCGATCTGGCTGTAGGCCCCCTGGTCTTTCGATGCCGCACCCTTGACCGAGCGCGCCAGGTTGTAAAACTCCACGAGGTAGCTGCGGATGTCGAGCGGGTTGGCGATCACGCGCTTGATGTCGAGGCGCAGCACCTGCTTGAGCGGTTCCTCCCAGTCGCGCATGAACGGCTCGCACGTGGCAACCGTCGCTTCGCGCGCGGTGACGCCCACCGGCAGTATCCGGTAGCGCTCGGCGTACGCATTCGACATCACCTTGGTGACGGCAGCGAAATCGATCTTGAAGGGATCGATGTGCAGGTAGGGCAGGCCGACCTTGCCCGCCAGCCACTCGGTCAGCAGCTCGAGATGCAGCAGGCGCCGCGGCTGCCGGGGGTCCTTCCACTTCTGTTCGGCGACGACGACGAGCGGATGCGTATCAGTGCGGCTGAATCGCCGGTTGGCCGCCAGCTTGTCGGCCTCCTCCCGCGACACCAGTTGATCGGCGACAAGGTCGTTCAACACCTGCTGCAGATCGAGCTTGCGGTCCTTAGGGGTCGGTGCTGTATTTGCCTGCGCCATGGTAGTTTGTCGTCTGCCCGGACTATATCCGCAACCTTCAAGTCGCTCAACGGCTTATGCCCTGCCCCAAGCGCCGGCGCCGGGCGGCGAGCGGGTCAAAGATAGAGACCGCACCAATTCGGTGCTTCTTTCGCCTGTTGTGATTCATCTTGGTGCAATTATGACGTCGTGGTAGCGTGCCGGAGAAAAAAATCGCTGAAGATCAACGTCTTGATATTTGGGAATATATCTTGCTTAGGCGCATGAAGTTTTCCAACAGGGGGAGCCATGCAAAAAGTCCGGACGCGTTGCGATCAACACGGCAAGAAGCCCGCTTTTGCGGCACTCGGTGCGCTTTTTCTTGTTCTACTGCTGCAAGCGCCGTTCGCGACCGCGGCTGAACCGCCGAAGCTGAACGAAGCCAATACCGCATGGGTGCTGGTGTCGTGCGTGCTCGTGCTGTTCATGACGCTGCCCGGGCTCGCGCTCTTCTATGGCGGCCTGGTGCGCACCAAGAACATCCTTTCGATCCTGATGCAGTGCTTTTCGATCGCCTGCATGGTCACGATCGCCTGGGTCGTCGTCGGCTACAGCATCGCGTTCGGCGACGGCGGCGCGCTGAACGCCTGGTTTGGGGGCTTCGCGAAGTCGTTCTTCTCGGGAATCGACGCCAGGACGGTGAA
>JBQTJV010000285.1:0-5227 GCA_052386775.1 Betaproteobacteria bacterium | reverse complement strand
GCACGAGTTTTGGCCCATGACTTTGTCGCCCGCCTTGTGAATATTCGCGATATTCACTGCGGCGAGCTTCGCGTCCTGAGCCAAAATCGTGACAGCGCACCACGCGGGTCATTATGTTAGGCACTCTAGGCGTTGCAGCGCACGCGGGAGATTGCTGCATCTAATACGCATGAGGGCAGGGACGCGATATGACTTCAGTACGCCAGACCACAGATGCCGTATCCGCACGCGTGACGGAGTCTTGTGCATGCAGGTTTTGAGCCCACGCATAGACTGGACCGGTTTTCTGGAGGCCATTCCAGCCGCGGCCAGTCGGGTTTTGATGCTGGACTATGACGGGACGCTCGCGCCTTTTCAGCCGCGCCCGGAACGTGCGCTGCCGTATCCCGGCGTGCGTGAAGTGCTGGCGTCGCTGATCGAGGCGGCCAGCACGAGGATCGTCATCATCAGCGGACGCCCTGCCGCAGACGTGACGCCGCTGCTGGGCTTGGGACGGCCGCCCGAGATCTGGGGTGGGCATGGATGGGAGCGCCTGCTGCCGAACGGAGAATTGCGGATCGAGGAACCTTCACCGGCGGTCAAAGTCACGCTGGAGAAGGCGGCGGCAGCGGCCGCGGAAGCGGTCCGCACCGGCGGCCGGCTGGAGCGCAAGCGCGCCAGCGTGGCGCTGCACTGGCGCGGACTGCCGACGTTGACGGCCGCAAAGGTTCAATCCCGGGCCCGGGCGGTGTGGGAGAGCTTTCTGACGGACGACGAGCTGCAGCTGCTGCCGTTCGACGGCGGTCTGGAGTTGCGCGCAGCAGGATGCAACAAGCAGCATGCCGTGAAGGCGGTACTGTCCGAAACCGTCGGTGACAGCGCCATCGCGTATCTTGGCGATGACCTGACGGACGAGGACGCCTTCGCCGCCGTCAAGCCGCGGGGCCTGGCCGTGCTGGTGCGGCCGGAATTGCGCGCGACGCAAGCCGACGTGTGGCTGCAGCCGCCGCGTGAACTGATCGCATTCCTGCATCGCTGGCGCGTGCAGGCGGGTTAGCGCTATCGACGAGGAGTAGTCCACCGTGAATGCCGGATCGACCGCTACTGGATTGACCGCTGCAGCCCCTGTCGGCAGGCGCCCGGGTGTCATCAGCGACCACGATATCTTCCTCTTTCGCGAAGGCACGCATTATCGGCTGCACGAGAAGCTCGGCGCGCACGTGATCGAGACCGATCGCGGTCGCGCCGTACATTTCGCGGTGTGGGCGCCAAACGCCGAGGCGGTTTCCGTCGTGGGCGACTTCAACGGCTGGGACGCGGCACGCCATCCGTTGCACGTGCGCCAGGACGGCTCGGGAATCTGGGAGGGCGTATTCGACGGCATTGCTCAGGGCGCGCTCTACAAGTACCGCCTGCGCTCCCGGGTCAACCACTACACGACCGACCGGGGCGATCCCTTTGCATACTATTGCGAGACGCCGCCGCTCACCGCATCGCGCGTCTGGCCGCTGGATTACGAGTGGGGCGATGCGGAGTGGATGCGCAGGCGCGGCACCACGGGCGCGCGCGAAGCGGCTTTTTCGATATACGAACTCCATATCGGCTCGTGGCGGCGCGTGCCCGAAGAGGGCAACCGTCCGCTCACCTATCGTGAACTCGCCCAGCCGCTCGCGGAGTATGTGAACCGATTGGGATTCACCCATGTCGAGTTCATGCCGGTCATGGAGCACCCCTTCTACGGTTCGTGGGGCTACCAGGTGACCGGTTATTTCGCGCCGACCGCCCGCTACGGCACGCCGCAGGACCTGATGTACCTCATCGATTACCTGCACCAGCACGGCATCGGCGTCATTCTCGACTGGGTGCCGTCGCATTTCCCCAGCGACGAGCACGGGCTGGTGTACTACGACGGCACGCATCTCTACGAGCACTCGGATCCGCGGCAGGGGTTTCATCCCGAGTGGAACAGTTGCATCTTCAATTACGGCCGCCACGAGGTGCGCGCCTTTCTCATGAGCAGCGCGCTGTTCTGGATCGACCGCTACCATGCCGACGGGTTGCGCGTGGATGGCGTGGCCTCGATGCTGTACCTAGACTACGCGCGCAAGGAAGGAGAGTGGATACCGAACGAGCACGGCGGGCGCGAGAACCTCGCGGCCATGCAATTTCTGCGCCGGCTCAACGAGGCGGTGTATCGCGATCACCCCGATGCGCAGACGGTCGCCGAGGAATCCACCGCCTGACCGATGGTGTCGCGCCCGACCTCCATGGGCGGGCTGGGATTCGGCTACAAGTGGAACATGGGCTGGATGCACGATACGCTCAAGTACTTCTCGAACGACCCGGTGCACCGCAAGTATCATCACGACGCGCTGACCTTCAGCATGGTCTACGCCTACAACGAGAATTTCGTGCTGCCGCTCTCGCACGACGAAGTGGTCCACGGCAAGGGCGCGCTCGCCGGCAAGATGCCGGGCGACGAATGGCAGCGGTTCGCCAACCTGCGCCTGCTCTACGGCTACATGTGGGCGCATCCCGGCAAGAAGCTGCTGTTCATGGGCGGCGAATTCGGTCAAAGCCGCGAGTGGTCCCATGAAGAAAGCCTCGAATGGCACGTGCTGCAATACCCGCACCACCGCGGCGTGCAGACGCTGATCTCGGACTTGAATCGCGCCTATCGCAACGAGGCGGCGCTGCACGAGCACGACTGCGAGCCGCAGGGCTTCCAGTGGATCGATCATCAGGACTGGGAAAACAGCGTCATCAGTTTCCTGCGGCTGAGTCGCGACGCCCGCGAAATGATCCTCGCGGTGTGCAACTTCACGCCCGTGGTGCGTCAGGATTATCGGGTCGGCGTGCCGCGCGGGGGCTATTGGCGCGAGGTGCTGAACAGCGACGCCGCGGAGTATGGCGGCTCGGGCGTGGGCAATATGGGCGGCGTGGAAGCGCGGCGTGAGGCACACCACGGGCGCGACTGGTCGCTCAGTCTCACGCTGCCTCCGCTGGCCGCCATCTGGTTGAAGCGCGCCGACCGATGAAGACGCTCCCGGAAGAAGGACGACGCCGCGTCGTCATCGAATCGGTGTCGCCGGCCGTGGACGGAGGCCGCTTTCCGGTGAAGCGCGTCGTCGGCGATCGGCTCGACGTGGAGGCTGACGTCTTTGCCGACGGGCACGAAGCGCTCCGCTGCATGCTGCGCTATCGCAAGCGTGGTGCGAGAGCGTGGGAAGAAACCGAGATGGCGCTGCTCAGCAACGACCGCTGGCGGGGCGCGTTCAACCTGACCGAGCTCGGGCGCTATCAGTACACCGTTGTCGGCTGGGTCGACAGTTTTCTGTCGTGGCGCCAGGATTTCCTGAAGCGCGTCGATCCTGCGGATATCGCCCTCGCCATCCGCACCGGGGCACTGCTGGTGAACGCCGCCGCCGCACGGGCGAAGGGAGCCGACGCCAAACTGCTGCGTGGATGGGTGCGGGACCTGACCGCCGAGCGCGCTCTGGACGATCGGCGAGCGCTGGCGGGCGGCGAGGAACTGCACGAAGTCATGATGCGCTATCCCGATCGCACGCTCGGCACGACGTATGCGCTCGAGCTGGAGGTGGAAGCGGACCGACCGCTCGCCCGGTGCAGCGCGTGGTATGAACTGTTTCCGCGTTCCTGCGCAGCCGAGCCGGGGCGGCACGGTAGCTTCGCCGACTGTGCGCGGCGGCTCGATTACGTTGCCCGCATGGGGTTCGATATTGTCTATCTGCCGCCGGTCCATCCGATCGGGCGCACGCAACGAAAAGGGCGCAACAACACGCTGGAAGCCGGACCGGACGATCCGGGCAGCCCGTGGGCGATCGGGGCTGACGAGGGCGGCCACAAAGCGGTGCACCCGGAGCTCGGGTCGCTCGAGGACTTTCGGCAACTGGTCGATGCCGCGCGCAAACGCGGGCTCGAGGTGGCGCTCGACATCGCGTTCCAGTGCGCGCCCGATCATCCGTACGTGGGCGAGCATCCCGAATGGTTTCTGCGCCGGCCGGATGGATCGATCCAGTTCGCGGAAAACCCGCCGAAGAAGTATCAGGACATCTACCCCTTCCACTTCGAAACCGAGCACTGGTCCCCGCTGTGGCAGGAGCTGAAGAGCATCTTCGAATTCTGGATCGCTCAGGGCGTCACCGTGTTCCGCGTCGACAATCCGCACACCAAGCCCTTTGCGTTCTGGGAGTGGCTGATCGGCGAGCTGAAACGCGAGCATCCCGAGCTGATCTTGCTGTCGGAAGCGTTCACCCGCCCCAAGATCATGCACCGGCTGGCGAAGCTCGGTTTCACGCAGTCCTACACTTATTTCCCGTGGCGCAATACCAAGGCCGAGCTGACGGAGTACTTCACCGAGCTTGCGCGCAGCGCTTCGCGAAATTATTTCCGCCCCAACCACTGGCCCAATACGCCGGACATCCTGACCGCGTTCCTGCAGAACGGCGGGCGGCCGGCGTTCATGGCGCGGGCGGTCCTCGCTGCGACGCTCGGCGCGAACTACGGCATCTACGGGCCGGCGTTCGAGCATTGCGAGAACGCACCGCGCGAGCCCGGCAGCGAGGAATATCTCAACTCGGAAAAATACGAGATCCGCCACTGGGATCCCGCGCGCGCCGACTCGCTTGCTCCGCTGATCGCGCGGTTGAATCAGGCGCGGCGCGACAACCCGGCGCTGCAGCAGGACTGGAATATCGAGTTCGTGTCGAGCGACAATGACGAGCTGATATGCTACGCGAAATTCGACGACACACGCGCCAACGTCATCGTGACCGTGGTGAGCCTCGACGCCCGGCACAAGCGTTCGGCGTTTCTCGAACTGCCGTTGAAGGAGCTGGGAATCGACCCCGCCCACCCCTACAGAATGGACGATCTGCTGAGCGGCGAGAGCTATCTCTGGCAAGGCGCGCGCAACTACGTGGAGCTCGATCCTCACGCGTGCCCGGCGCACGTATTTCGCGTGTGTCAGCAGCTGCGCTCCGAAAAAGACTACGAGCCCTTCGCGTAAGGTGAGTGAAGGTGCACCCAGCCGGGAACCTGCCTCGGCGCCGAACGACCCGCTCTGGTACAAGGACGCTGTCATTTATCAACTGCACGTCAAGGCGTTCTTCGACGCCAATGACGACGGCATTGGCGACTTCCGCGGGCTCGCATCCAAACTCGACTACGTCAAGGACCTCGGCGTCAATACGCTGTGGCTGCTGCCGTTCTATCCTTCGCCGCTGAA
>JBQTJV010000284.1:0-4449 GCA_052386775.1 Betaproteobacteria bacterium | reverse complement strand
GGCGATCACGTTGTAGGGAGAAACCCGGATCGGGCGCAGCTCCACGTTCACCGCGGCGCTGTCGACGGCAACGTCACGACAGCGCTGCGTGGTGCGTGCGCCACGGGGTCGAATTTGGTGGAGGCGGCGGGAATCGAACCCGCGTCCGCAAGTCCTACACAGTCAGGACTACATGCTTAGCCTGGTCATTTGGATCTCGCCTCGCGCCCGCCGGCCGGCAGGCTGGCGCTCAGCCAGTCGCTTCGACGGATCCGTGCGGCCAAGCGACCAGACCGCGCGGAGAGGCTGATGTCAATGACGCTGCACCGGGTTTGAACCGCGAATTGCTCCGCGGCGGCCCGGCCTAGCCCATCAGCAAGCTAGTGCAGCGTCTAGCCGGTGTTAGGCGGCTAGAGCGTAACGCTCGTCGTTGGCGTTTATGGATTTCCAGCGGTTTAACAAGGTGACTGGACCTTGGCATGCCCTGCGCTGCTTCGCTACCCACGTCGAAACCAGGTCGCCCCCAGTTCGATTGCTGCCGTAACACGAATGAAACGCGGCAGTACTGCATTATCGCATATGGGGATGCGCGCTCCCATATCAAGCAGACGGTGAGTGGCCCGGCAGATGGCGCAAAAGTTCCTGCGGCGTGCTGATGACTGCGTCGGCGCCCCAGCTTTCCGGGTCGCCGCCGTTGAGATAACCGTAGCGGACGGCGATCGTGCTCATTCCCGCGGCGCGGCCGGCTTCGACGTCGCGGCGATCGTCTCCCACGTAAACGCACTCGGACGGCGCAAGCGCCATGATTGTGCTCGCGGCCAACAACGGCGCGGGATGCGGTTTGAGATGCGGGGTGGTATCCCCGCCGACGATGCAGGCAGCGCGTTTTCCGACCTGCAGCTGGTCCAGCAGCGGGCGGGCAAAGCGTTCCGCCTTGTTGGTCACGATACCCCAGCGCAGGTCGCGTGCCTCGAGCGCGTCGATCAGTTCGGACATGCCGGGAAACATGCGGGTCTCGCGGCAAAGATGGCCGGCATAGATTTGCAGGAATTCTTCGCGCATGGCGGCGTAGTCGGCGTGGCCGGGCAGGATGTCAAAGCCGACACCCAGGAGTCCGCGTGCACCCATCGACGTGACCGGGCGCGTGACTTCAATGGCGACCGGCCGCAAGCCGCGCGCAGCGCGCATGCAGTTGAGCGCGTAGGCGAGATCGGAAGCGGTATCGGCAAACGTGCCGTCGAGGTCGAACAATACTGCGCGGAGGGTCATGCTGCGATGAATGAGATGGCTCTGCCGTACCGGGATCCGCCCATCACGATTCGCCAGCGCCGCGGCAATGCAGGATGTAATTGACGCTCGCGTCGTTTTCGAGCGCGTAGGTCTTGCTGAACGGGTTGTAGGTCATCCCGATGAGCCCCGCGACCTCCATGCCCGCCGCCCGGCACATGGAGGCCAGTTCCGAGGGCTTGATAAATTTCTCGTACTCGTGCGTGCCGCGCGGCAGCAGCCGCAACACATATTCCGCGCCGATCACGGCAAAAAGATATGACTTGGGATTGCGGTTGATGGTGGCGAAAAAGGCAAGGCCGCGCGGCTTGAGGAGTTCGGCGCAGGCGCGGACCGTCGCCGCCGGGTCCGGCACGTGCTCGAGCATTTCCATGCACGTCACGACATCGAATGCCTGCGGCGCTTCGCGCGCGAGGTCCTCTGCGGAAATCATCCGGTAATCGACGTGGCGTCCCGATTCGCGCAGGTGAAGCTGAGCCACCTTGAGCGGCTTCTCGGCGAGATCGATGCCGGTCACGCGGGCGCCGCGTTCGGCCATGCTTTCGGCCAGTATGCCGCCGCCGCAGCCCACATCGAGCACGGTTTTGCCGTCGAGCCGCGCGATGCGGTCGATGTAGTCAAGGCGCAGCGGATTGATTTCGTGGAGCGGCCTGAACTCGCTCGTGGGATCCCACCAGCGGTGCGCGAGTTGGCTGAATTTGTCCAGTTCCAGCGGATCGACGTTGATCATTTACGACCTGCGACGCCGCGCCTGACGTTGCTGCAGAAGCGGCCCGGACGGCTGGGCGTTGCGCCGGCCTTTGGGTGCTGCGCTCGGGGTGCTTCCCGCGTCGGCAGCGGCGGTCGTGTCGTTCCCCATGGCCTCGACCAGTTGCAGAACGTCCTCGCGCAGCGCGCCGGCGAGCGCCAGCCGGTCTATGCGTCTCAACCGCGCCGCCTGGTTGGGCAAGCCATGCAGGCCGAGGAAATAGAGCAGTAGATCGTCGGTCGTGTACGCGGTCAGGGAGGTCCGCTCGAAGTCTCGTGGCACCGCCGGAGAGGACGGGAAATGGCCGGGGAAAAGCACCCGCACCACGAAGTCGAGACAGCTCAGGCACAACGGGTCACCCGGGGCGCGCACATAACAATAGGGAACCTGATCGTCGATGTACGGCGCGATCCGCCCGGGCAGCCCGGCGCGCAGCGCCCGCATGGTACGCTCATCGGGAAAGGGGCGAATGCCGTACAGGTGTTCGACTTCGTATTTCTTGCCGTTCGCCTCTACCGTTCCCGACTTGACGAAGGGGGTGGTGGCGACTCCTGTTTGCGGAAACGACCAGGCGATGCTCTGATCGTCCAATTCGATGCCGACCTGTGTTTCCGTCTCGTCGTTGGCGTCGCGCAGCAGGAAGAAATGGACGTACCCCGTCTGCCCGGGCGCGGTGGTGGTGGCTATGGACACCGGGGCGCTGGAGCGTGCCACGGGGCGCTGAGGCGCGGACACGGACGGCAATTGCGCGAGCGGCGCGCCCGCAAGTGTCTTGCGGCCAGTGGCCTCCGCCGGTGCGCTTGCCAGCAGACCCAACGCAACTAAAACCCACGGGAACACTGCGGTCATTGGACGTCCTGGTGTCGCGCCCGGCCGGGTTCACGGCTGGTGCGGTTGAATTTTGTCCTTCCAGCGCGCCGCTTTCAGTGCTGCGCGCTGCGCATCGAACCGTTTCAAGGCGCCGTTTTCCATAAGCAACTCTCCATCGACCCATACGTGGGTCACGTGTTCCCGGCCGACGGCATAGACGAGATGCGACAGGGGATCGTAACACGGTGCCAGTTCCGGGGCGGCGAAGGTCACGGCTGCGAGATCGGCGCGCTTTCCCTTCACCAAAGAACCGATACGCTGATCGAGTCCGAGGGCCCGGGCGCCGTTGATCGTGGCCATTTCCAGGACCGCGTGCGCGGGCAGGGCGGTCGGGTCGCCGCCCGATCCCTTGGCGAGCAGCGATGCATGGCGCATTTCGGCGAAAACATCGAGACGATTGTTGCTGGCGGCTCCATCCGTGCCGAGCCCGATGTTGAGCCCTTGTGCGTGCATTTGGGGTACAGGCGCGATGCCGCTCGCCAGTTTGAGGTTGGAGGAAGGGCAATGCGCAACGTGGCAGCCGTGCTCGGCAAGCAACGCAATCTCATCCTCTAACAGGTGTACGGCATGAACGGCGATCAGGTTGGGGCTGAGCAGCCCCAGGTTCTGCAGACGCCTCAGGGGCCGCAGGCCATGGGCGGCTACGCTGCCGCGGATCTCGTCTTCCGTCTCGTGCAGATGAATGTGGACCGGAACATCCAGCTCGCCCGCATAGGTGGCCACTTTCTGAAAGCTGGCGTCGCTCACGGTGAACGGCGCGTGGGGGGCGAGGCAAAAGGAGAGCCGCGTCTCGTCGCGCAGACTGTCGCGCAGGCGCAGTCCCTTGTCGAGATAGTCGTTCGCATCGTTGCCGTAGGGGGAGCGGAACTCGAACACGATCATGCCGAGGGCCGCTCGCATGCCGGAGAGGAGCGTGGCCTGCGCTGCCGCTTCCGGGAAAAAATACATGTCGTTGAAGCAGGTGACGCCGCCGCGCAACATTTCAGCGCAGGCGAGCAGCGTGCCGTCGTAAACGAAATCCGGCGAGACCAGCTTCATCTCGGTGGGCCAGATGTGCTGCTCCAGCCACTCCATAAGGGGCCTGTCGTCGGCCAGGCCGCGCATCAGGGTCATCGCCGCGTGGGTATGCAGATTGACCAGTCCCGGGATCAACGCGTGGTCTGGCAGCGTCACCTGGTCGCGGGGGCGGTACCGGGTTCGCGCTGCGGCAGCCGGCAGCACATCGACGATGGACCCGTCCTGTATCGCGACGGCGTGATGTTCGAGCACGAGCCTCGCCGGTTCCACCGGGATGAGCCAACGCGCCTCGATGAGGCAGTCGATCTGGCGAGGTTGATCCTGCATGACCTATAGGCAAAAAAAAGCCCTGCCGAAGCAGGGCTTAGTATGCATCAGTGTTGGTCTTAGCGCTTGCTTGCCGGCTTCTTCGCGGCGGGTTTCTTTGCCGCCGGCTTGGGCTTGGCGAGGGACTGCGCACGGCCCACGACCTCTACGGTCACGCGGCGGTTCGGCGCCAGACACTCGATGAGCTGCTTGCGCTTCATCTTGTTGTCGCAGAACTTGGT
>JBQTJV010000283.1:0-3303 GCA_052386775.1 Betaproteobacteria bacterium | reverse complement strand
AGTGGCGCGTAATTTCTCTTCCTTCAACTCTCCCGTTTTGCCCAAGCTGGGCGTGCTGATATTGGTTCTGGTATTGATCGTATTCGCAAGCTACTGGTTCGACTGGCAGCACCAGATCCAGCAGATCAAAGCGGAAGAGTTGAAGGAAGAGAAATTACGCGCCACTTTTATCGACAAGAAGAAGCTCGCCATTGATCTTCCCCTGTACAAGAAGCGTCTCGAGGACATCGAGCAGCAGTTCGGCACGCTGCTGAAGCAGCTGCCGGGCAAGTCCGAAATGGATGCGCTGCTGATCGACATAAACCAGGCCGGCTTGGGGCGGGGGCTGCAGTTCGAGTTGTTCCGGCCGGCATCCGGGGAAACCCGGCGCGATTTCTACGCCGAGCTGCCGATCACGATCCGCATCACGGGCAGCTACCATGACATCGGCGCGTTTGCGAGCGATATCGGAAAACTCTCGCGCATCGTGACCCTGAACGATATTTCGTTGGCAACGGCGAAAGACGGTTTGGTCATGGACGCGACAGCCAAGACGTTCCGCTATCTCGACGAAGCGGAGCTGGCGCAACAACGTAGGGCGACCAAGCCCAAGCCGGGGGCGAAGAAGTAATGCGTACCACCATAGTGCTATTGCTCGGATCTTTAGCCCTTGCCGGATGCGGGGACCGCCATCTGGACGAGGTCAAGAAATTCGTGAAGGACTCCGACAAGCTGCCGCCGGGACGTATCCCGCCGCTGCCGGAGGTCAAGCCCTATGAGGCGTTCAGCTACGACGCCTACGACCTCGTCGATCCGTTCAAGCCGCGCAAGATCGTCCCGCCCAAGGCAGTGGCCGGCACGGGCGGTATACAGCCCGACTTCAACCGGCGCAAGGAGCCGCTTGAGGCGTATCCGCTGGAGGCCCTCAAGATGGTCGGCACGCTGCAACAGCAGAAGGTGATGCACGCGCTGATCAAGACGCCTGACAACAACCTCTTTCGCGTCAGGGCCGGCAATTACATGGGCCAGAATTTTGGCCGCATCGTGGCAATAAACGACACGACCATAGCGCTCAAGGAAATTGTTCAGGACAGCAATGGCAGCTGGGAGGAAAAAGACCAGGCGCTGCAGCTGCTCGATGAATTGGAGGCAAGAAGATGAATACGAAACACTCCGTACTCGGGTTTTTTGGCGCATGGGGCGCAATTCTGGCGTTGATGACGGCCGCCGCGGCGGTGCCGGCCAGCGCCCAGGAAAACGCCATTGAAGCGATCGAGGTCTCGCCGCAGCAGGGCGGAAGAACGACCGTAAAGGTGACGTTGAAGGCGCCCCCGGCCGCGCCGCCCGCCGGTTTTTCGATCGCGAATCCGCCGCGCATTGCCTTCGATTTCCCGAATACAACCAATGCGTCCGGACGCAACGTCCAGGAAGTGAGCGGCGGCGATCTGCGCCGCATCAACGTCGTGCAGGCGAGCGGCCGCACGCGCATGGTTTTCGAGCTCACCCGCGGCTTGAATTATGACGCCCGCGTCGATGGACGCGCAGTGCTGATCACCCTGCAGGACGCCGCGTCGGCCGCCAGAACCGGCACGACCCTGTCGCAGCAGTTCGCCAAGCCGAGTCCCGCCGATCAGCGGCATAGTCTCCGAGACATCGATTTCCGTCGAGGCGGCAGTGGAGAAGGCCGCATCGTCGTGGACCTGTCGGACAACGCGGTGGGAATCGATATCCGCCAGCAGGGCAAGTCGGTCATCGTCGATTTCATCAACGCCGGGTTGCCCAAGAATCTGGAGCGGCGTCTGGACGTGACCGACTTTGGCACCCCGGTGCAGACGATCGACGCCCTCACGCAGGGCAACAACGCGCGATTGGTGATCACGCCGCGCGGCAACTGGGAACACTCGGCGTATCAGACGGATAATCGTTTCATCATCGAGGTGAAGCAGATCGTCGAAGATCCCAACCGGCTCGTGCAGGGCAGCCGCCCCGGATATCAAGGCGAAAAGATATCGCTCAACTTCCAGAACGTCGAAGTGCGGGCGGTGCTGCAGGTGCTCGCTGATTTCACGGGCCTCAACATCATCACCAGCGACACCGTGACGGGCAGCCTCACCTTGCGGCTGAAGGACGTTCCCTGGGACCAAGCGCTCGACATCATCCTGCAGGCGAAGGGGCTGGACAAGCGCAAGTCGGGGAACGTGGTCTGGATCGCACCCCGCGACGAGCTGGCAACGAGGGAGAAGCTTGCCCTGGAGGCGCGCCAGCAGATCTCCGAACTGGAACCGACGCACACCGAGAGTTTCCAGCTCAACTACCAGAAAGCACAGGACGTGCAGGCATTCCTGAGTACCGGCACGCAGCGCATCCTTTCCAAGCGCGGCAGCGCCGTGGTGGACGCCCGGACCAATACGGTCTTCGTTCAGGACACGCCAACCCGGCTTGAGGAAATTCGCAGGCTCCTGCGCCAGATCGACATTCCCGTGCGCCAGGTCATGATCGAGTCGCGCATCGTGGAAGCGGCGGACACGTTCAGCCGGAACCTCGGCGTTCGATTCGGGTTTACCGAGGATAACCGCCTGGTGGCGAACGCCCGCGATATTGGCGGCCTGAGAGCGGGTGTCGGCGCAGACCTCTCGACGACGGGGCAGTTACAGGGCTTTGTTCAGGGAACGCCGACGCTGGTCCCGGGATCGTTGAACGTCAATTTGCCGGCGCCGAATATCGCCGGTGCACCGGCTGGCGTGTTTTCGCTGCTTATGTTTAACAAGGATCTCAGCAGGCTTCTTGCCTTGGAGGTTTCCGCATTGCAGGCTGACGGCAAAGGCAAGATCATCTCCAGCCCGCGCGTCATAACCGCCGACAAGAACGAGGCGATCATCGAACAGGGAACTGAAATTCCCTACCAGCAGTCGACCTCCAGTGGCGCGACCTCCGTCAGCTTCAAGAAGGCGACGCTCTCGCTCAAAGTAAAGCCGCAGATCACGCCCGACGACAACGTCATCATGAGCCTGCGCATCAACAAGGACAGCGTTGGCCAGATCGTGGCGACCGGGACCGGCAGCGCGCCGTCCATCGACACCAAACAGGTGACGACGGAAGTGCTGGTCGAGAACGGCGGCACGGTCGTGATCGGCGGGATTTACACGCAGGAAGAACGGTCCACTACGAACAAGATCCCGGTCCTGGGCGACCTTCCCTACGTGGGCTTTTTGTTCAAGAACAACCTGAAGACCGACGACCGGCGTGAGCTGCTGAGATTCATCACACACCGGATCCTAAAGGAAACGCTGAGCAAGAGGCAGTAACGGATAGTGCTTCACGAAA
>JBQTJV010000282.1:0-3809 GCA_052386775.1 Betaproteobacteria bacterium | reverse complement strand
AGGCTGTCCGCATAGTGGCGCAGCGCGGAGCATGCTTCCTGCAACTGGATGCGCGCCGGCTCCAGCGTCTCAATGATGGGCTTGAGCCGCGCGTCGTATTCGAGCACGTTGTCCAGCCGGCTCATGGCCAGGTTCATTCGCGCAAGCGCGGAACCTTCGCTCTCGGTGAGCGCCTCCACTGCAAGCTGCGCGGTTTCGATCAGACTCGTGGCGTGGGCAAGACGGGCATGCTCGGCAAGAACCGCCTGCCACTCCTGCGCCGACAGGTTGAGCGCCTCGATTTCGTGCACCTGCCATTCGAGCTGTTCGCGCTCGGCGGCGGCGGCCGCGGCATTGTCCTCTGCCGCAATGCGCCGGTCGCGGCGTTGCTGCCACTCGCGGTAGTTCGTGCAGACCTGACCGGCGAGTTCGGTCAGGCCGCCGTACGCATCGAGCAGCTCCCTCTGTGCGCTGGCGCGCAGCAGCGACTGATGCTGATGCTGGCCGTGAATATCGACGAGAAATTCACCGGCGGTCTTGAGCTGGGCGAGCGTCGCCGCCCGGCCGTTGATGAAGGCGCGCGAACGCCCCGAGGCGTCGAGAACACGGCGCACCAGGTAACTGCCCGCTTCCTCGGCGAGCGCATTGTCCTCCAGCCAACGGGCGCATTGCGGCGCATCCTCCAGGTCGAATTCCGCGCTGAGCTCGGCGCGCTCGGCGCCCTGCCGCACCGCCAGCGCATCGCCGCGCTCGCCCAGCAGCAGCGCCAGCGCATCCACCAATATGGATTTGCCCGCGCCGGTCTCGCCCGACAACACCGTGAAACCGGAAGCGAATTCGAGATCCATCCGCTCGACGATCACGAAGTCGCGTATCGACAGGCCGCGGAGCATGCGCTGCTACTCCCGGTTCCAGTGGAGCTTTTCCCTCAGCATCGCGTAGTAACTGTGCCCGACCGGATGCAGCAGCTTGATGGTGTGCGCGTAACGGCGCACCAGGATGCGGTCTCCCTGCTTGAGATCGAGGTGCGAATGGCTGTCGAAATGGGCGTGCGGGTCATCGGCGTCGCGCACCTTGATCTCGATCGTGCACGCGCCATCGATTACGATCGGCCGGTTGGAAAGCGTATGCGGGCATACCGGAACCAGCGCCATCACATCGAGCGAAGGATGAACGATCGGCCCGCCGGACGACAGCGCGTAAGCCGTTGAACCCGTAGGGGTCGCCACGATCAAACCGTCGGACCGCTGGCTGTAGATGAACTGGCCGTCGATCCGCACTTCGAATTCGATCATGCTGCCCTTGACGCCCTTGCTCAGCACCACGTCGTTGAAGGCGAGCACATCGAAGACGCGCCCCTCGCCGCTATGGACTTCCGCGGCGAGCAGCATGCGCTCTTCGGTCACGAACTTGTTGTCGAGCACAGCACCGATGGTCTCGAACATCGTGTCCACCGAGATGTCGGTGAGAAAGCCCAAGCGCCCCTGGTTGATGCCGATCAGCGCCACGTCATACGGCGCGAAGGTGCGCGCGATATTGAGCATGGTGCCGTCGCCGCCGATGACGATCGCGAGATCGGCCTGCTGGCCCAGCTCCTCCAGCCGCAGCACCGGATAGGGACAATCGCCGATATGCGACGCGGTCAGCCGGTCAAGCAGAACCTTGACGCCGCGCTTCCGCAGAAAATCGGCGAGCTGCAGCAGCGGAGCAGCGACCTCCGGGCTCTTGTACTTGCCGATCAGGGCGGCGGTTTTGAAGGCGCTTTTCACGCTCGAATTAAACCATAAAAGATTAGCGGCCGGTGCTCCTTAAACGACAGGCGGCTCAACAGGTTAGTGCGCGCGACCCGAGCCGCCACACGACCGGGCAAACAATCCTTGGCCGCCACGGCTTTTGTGTAGAATAGATTTATGCCAAATGACACGCCGTCTTTAAGCGAACGCGCCCAGCTGCTGCTCAAAACGCTGGTCGAGCGCTACATCGCCGACGGCCAGCCGGTCGGTTCGCGGGCGCTGTCCAAGTACTCGGGTCTCGATCTGTCGCCCGCCAGCATCCGCAACGTGATGGCCGACCTCGAGGAAATGGGCTTTATCGCGAGTCCGCACACCTCCGCCGGACGCGTCCCGACCCCCCGCGGCTACCGGTTCTTCGTCGACACGCTGCTCACCATCAAGCCGCTCGATACGGTGGAGATCAATCAGCTCGAAGGTCAGCTTCACGCGGAAAACACGCAGAAGCTCGTTACGTCCGCGTCGCACCTGCTGTCGCACCTCACACGGTTTGCCGGCGTGGTCGTGACACCGCGCAGCAGCAGCGGCTTCCGCCATATCGAGTTCATCCGGCTCTCCGACAAGCGGGTGCTGCTGATCCTGGTGACGCCCGAAGGCGACGTGCAGAACCGGGTGATCGTGACGGAGCGCGCCTATACGCCGTCCGAACTGGTCGAAGCGGGAAATCTCCTCAATCAGCATTACGCGGGGCTCACGTTCGAAGAGATCAAGCGCCGCATCCACGACGAGCTGAAGCGGCTGCGCGAGGACATGACTGAACTCATGACCGCCGCGCTCGAAGCGGGCAGCCAGGCCGTGTCGGAATCTTCCGAAGAAGTCGTGATCTCCGGCGAACACAACCTGCTCGACATCCAGGAACTGTCCTCCAACATGACGAACCTGCGCCGGCTGTTCGACCTGTTTGAACGCAAGACCGGTTTGCTGCAACTGCTCGACATCAGCGCCCGCGCGCAAGGCGTCCAGATCTTCATCGGCGGCGAATCCGGGCTGGTGCCGCTCGACGAGTGCAGCGTCATCACCGCGCCATACGAAGTGGACGGCCAGGTCGTGGGCACCGTCGGCGTGATCGGTCCGACCCGCATGGCCTACGAGCGCGTGATCCCCATCGTCGACATTACCGCCAAGCTGCTCACCAGCGCGCTCGGGCAGCGCTGAGGAGGCGGAGAGCATCTTGGCGCGCTTCACGCCCGAGCCGCCGCACCAGCACGGCATACCGCCCCGCATCGGGATCCTGCTGATCAATCTCGGGACGCCCGAAGCGCCGACGCCGCAGGCGGTGCGCGCGTACCTCCGCGAATTTCTGTCGGACCCCAGTGTCGTGGAAATTCCGCGCCCTGTCTGGTGGCTCATCCTCAACGCTTTCGTGCTGACCACCCGTCCGCGGCGCTCGGCCGAGCGCTATGCGCAGATCTGGATGAAGGAAGGCGCGCCGCTCAAGGTCCACACCGAACGCCAGGCCATTCTGCTCCGCGGCTATCTCGGGGAGCGGCTCAAGCATCCCATGGTGATCGACTACGCGATGCGCTATGGCAAGCCTTCGATCGAAGAGCGGTTGCGCGAGCTGAAAGCGCAGAACTGCGACCGCGTGCTGCTGATCCCGCTTTACCCGCAGTACTCGGCGAGCACGACGGGAAGCGTGTTTGCCGAGGCGTTCGACGTCCTGTCCCGCATGCGCAACATGCCGGCACTGCGCACGGTGCGGCATTTCAACGACCACACCGGCTACATCAACGCGCTGGCCCAGAGCGTGCGCGACTACTGGATGAAGAGCGGGCGGCCCGACCGGCTGGTGATGAGCTTTCACGGCGTGCCGCGCTTCACGCTGGAGCGCGGCGACCCGTACCATTGCGAGTGCCAGAAGACGGCGCGGCTGCTGGCCGAAGCGCTGGCGCTCCGCCCCGACCAGCACCACATCGCCTTCCAGTCGCGGTTCGGCCGGGCCGAATGGCTGCGGCCGTACACCGCCGAACTGCTCGCCGATCTGGGCCGGCAGCGGGTGGGACGGGTGGACGTGGTGTGCCCCGGCTTCGTATCCGACTG
>JBQTJV010000281.1:0-12648 GCA_052386775.1 Betaproteobacteria bacterium | reverse complement strand
GCTTCACCTTGATGACCGCGAATGCGGGACCCGGCACCTTGTACAGGCGCGGTATCCAGCTCTTGAGCTGCGCTGCGCTGTAGATCGTTCCGGTGGTGGCGAAGCCCGCGGCTTTCGCCATGCCGGCGAGGTCCACGCCGAGCCGGGTGTGCGTGATTTGCATGCCGGTTTCACCGTAGCGCTCGTTGTCCTGCACCAGGATCGAGAGGTTGCGTGCTTTCTGCACGGCGATGGTCGCGAGCGAGCCTAGCCCCATCAGCATCTCGCCGTCGCCGGTAATTACCAGCACGCGGCGGCCGGGCTGCGCCAGCGCGAGGCCCAGGCCAATCATCGCCGCGCCGCCCATGCCGCCCCAAACATAAAAATTGAGCGGGTCGTCTCCTGCCGCGGCGATGTCCCAGCACGGTGCGCCGAGTCCGGCGACGACGAGCGCCTTGCCGCGTTGCTTGAGGATTTCAGCCGTGGTGGTGCGCCGGTCCAGAGTGGGTTTTCTGTGGGTCATTTGCCGAACGCCTTGGCGCCGATGACGCGCTGCCCGATCAGCACCGCTACCGCGCGATAAGTATTGAACGCGAGCCGCGCGGCCGCTTCCACCGTTTCCGCCACCTCGGCAGGATCGTCCACGGTCTGCACCACGACGCTCATTCCGGTCAGCGCGGGCGCGGTGCCCTGCGCCATCGGCACCTGCCACGGGTTGAACTCGCCCCATTGGCCGCGCATGGTAACGAGCATGAGCAGCGGCACGCGGCATTCCTCCACGGTGCCCAGCATGTTGATGCAGTTGCCCACGCCACTCGACTGCAGGAGCAGCACGCTTTTCTCGCCGCCGAGCCACGCGCCCACTGCCAGCGCCACCCCTTCCTCCTCGCTCGTCAGCGGGATCGCGCGCATCTCACGATCCGAACGCGCCATGTCGATGAGGCGCGCATGACCCGAATCGGGCACGTAGGCGACCTGCCGAATGTTCTGTTCGCGCAAGACGCGGTGGAGTTCCTCCGGCCAGGAGGCGGGCGCGCCGCCGGTTCGGGCGGGGAGGCGCGACACGGTGGCCGCATTCCGCGTGACATTTTTCATGCTTGTTTTTTCCTTCGCGTGATGGGTTCGGGCTGCCTGCGTATTGTCGTTCTTAAGCGCCTCCGCGACAATGCCCCGCCGCCCACTGCCCGGTGCCGCTGCTATAATCGCTCGCCTTTCCTCGCCATCCTGCCATGACCGTTTCGTCCGAGGCCTACACCGAAATTCGCGAAGGGGTGCGCGCCCTGTGCAGCGAATTCGACAGCGCCTATTGGCAGAAAGTGGATGAGGAGCGCGCCTACCCCGACGCTTTCGTCCAGGCGCTCACCCACGCCGGATGGCTGGCGGCATTGATCCCGGAGGAATACGGCGGGTCGGGGCTCAGTCTCACCGCGGCCTCCGTCATCATGGAGGAAATCAACCGCTCCGGCGGCAACTCCGGTGCCTGCCACGGGCAGATGTACAACATGGGCACGCTGCTGCGCCACGGGTCGGACGCGCAGAAGCGCGCCTACCTGCCGCGGATCGCCAGCGGCGAATTGCGGCTGCAGTCGATGGGCGTGACCGAGCCCAGCGCCGGCACCGACACTTCCAAGATCAAGACCGTCGCGACGCGCAAGGGCGAGCGCTACATCGTCAACGGGCAGAAAGTCTGGACTTCCCGCCTGCAGCATTCGGAGCTGATGATCCTGCTCGCGAGAACCACGCCGCTTGCCGAGGTGAAGAAGAAATCGGAAGGGATGTCGATCTTCCTCGTGGATCTGCGTGACGCGCTGAAAAAAGGCCTGACGGTGCGTCCGATCCGCAACATGGTCAACCACGAGACCAACGAAATCTTCTTCGACAACCTGGAGATCCCGGCGGAGAACCTGATCGGCGAAGAGGGCAGGGGCTTTCGCTACATCCTCGACGGGCTCAACGCCGAGCGCATCCTGATCGCTGCCGAATGCATCGGCGACGGCTACTGGTTCATCGACCGCGCGAGCCACTACGCACGCGAGCGTGTCGTCTTCGATCGCCCCATCGGGAAGAACCAGGGCATCCAGTTTCCCATCGCCCGGGCCTACGTGAACGTCGAGGCGGCGAACCTCATGCGCTACAAGGCGGCAGCGCTGTTCGATGAGAAGAAATCATGCGGTGCGGAAGCCAACATGGCCAAGCTGCTCGCGGCGGACGCCTCGTGGGAAGCGGCCAACGTGTGCCTGCAGACCCACGGCGGCTTCGGCTTCGCGGCCGAGTACGACGTGGAGCGCAAGTTCCGGGAAACGCGGCTCTACCAGGTGGCGCCGATTTCGACCAATCTGATTCTTTCCTATATCGGCGAGCACGTGCTCGGCCTGCCGCGCTCTTTTTGAAGAAGCCAAGACGCCATGGACGCCAAGGACGCAAAGGAAAAACAAAACAATGAATCGAGACCCTAATCCGCTGCACGTCGATCGGGTCTCTATTCTTTCCCTTCGCGTCCTCTGCGTTAAAGCTTTTACGCAATGCGACCTCTTGACGGTATAACGGTGGTGTCGCTCGAGCAGGCGGTCGCTGCGCCGTTCTGCTCGCGCCAGCTTGCGGATCTCGGCGCGCGCGTGATCAAGATCGAGCGCCCCAAGGTCGGCGACTTCGCCCGCGATTACGATCACAGCGTCAAGGGTTTGTCCGCGTACTTCGCGTGGCTCAACCGCTCGAAGGAAAGCCTCACGCTGGACGTGAAGCACCTGGAAGCGAAGACGATCCTGGCGCGGCTGATCGAGCGCGCGGACGTGTTCATCCAGAATCTCGCGCCCGGCGCCGCGCGCAGGCTCGGGCTCTCCGGCGAAGAGTTGCTGGCTCGCCACCCGCGGCTCATCGTGTGCGACATCTCCGGCTATGGCGATGCCGGACCCTACGCCAGCAAGAAAGCTTACGACCTGCTGGTCCAGAGCGAGGCGGGCGTGGTCTCGGTGACGGGTACGCCGGAGGCGCCGTCGAAGGTGGGGGTTTCGCTCACCGACATCGGCACGGGTTTGCACGCCTACTCGGCAGTGCTGGCCGCGCTCTACCAGCGCGAACGAACCGGCGAAGGGACGCGCATCGAAGTCACGATGTTCGAGGCGATGGTGGAGTGGATGATGCATCCGCTCTACTACACCCATTTCGGCGGCAAGGCCCCCCGGCGCAGCGGGCCGGATCATGCGACCATCGTGCCCTACGGCAAGTTTTTGACTTCCGACGGCAGCGTCATGCTGGGCATTCAAAACGAGCGCGAATGGGCCGCATTCTGCGATAAGGTGCTGAGGCAGCCGGCACTTGCCACCGACGCGCGCTATGACAGCAATACGAAGCGCACTGCCTCACGCACGGAACTCGTCGCGCTCATCGAGGGCATTTTCGCAACGATGACCGCGGCGCAGGTGATCGAGCGGCTCGACGCTGCAGGCATCGCGAACGCCCGCATGAATACGCCCGAGGAAGTCTGGAATCACGCGCAGCTCAAGGCGCGCAATCGCTGGCGCGAGGTCGGCTCGCCGGTGGGCATGATTCCGGCGCCGCTGCCGCCCGCGACGTTCTCAGGCATCGAGGCCCGCATGGATTCGATTCCCGCCGTGGGCGAGCACACCGACAGGATACTGACCGAGATCGGTTATCGGCGCGACCAGATCGACGCGCTCAGGGCCACGGCGGCGATTTAGCATCACCAGAGAAAGGAAAACCCATGACCCGAGAATCGGCCGTCTCGCGCGCGACGCGGCATTTCGACGAAGGCCGTTTCATCGAGGATCTTGCCCGCCGCGTCGCGATCCGCACCGAGAGCCAGGTGCCGGAAAGCCGTCCCTACATGGACGTCTATCTCAAGCAGGAAATCGCGCCCGCGTTCGAGCGCATGGGCTTCACGGTCGACATCCTGCCCAATCCGGTGGAGGGCGTGGGCCCGATCCTTCTGGCCGAGCGGATCGAAGATCCGAGTCTGCCGACCGTGCTGTCCTACGGGCACGGCGATGTGATCCGTGGGCTCGACGAGCAATGGCGCACGGGATTGAGCCCATGGACGTTGAAACAGGAAGGCGAGCGCTACTACGGCCGGGGATCTGCCGACAACAAGGCGCAGCACTCGATCAACATGGCGGCGCTGGAAACCGTGATCGCGGAACGCGGGCGCCTCGGGTTCAACGCAAAATTCATGCTGGAGACCGGCGAGGAGGTGAGTTCCCCGGGATTGCGGGCCTTTTGCGAGCAGCATCGCGAGCGGCTCAAGGCCGATGTGCTGATCGCCTCCGATGGCCCGCGGCTTGCGGCGAAGCGCCCCACGCTCTACATGGGATCGCGCGGTGCGGTGAACATCAACTTCACGGTCGAACTGCGCGAAGGCGCGCATCATTCGGGCAACTGGGGCGGGCTGCTCGCCAATCCGGGCGTCATTCTCGCCCATGCGCTCGCCAGCATCGTCTCGCGTGACGGCAAGGTGCTGGTGAGCGACCTGTTGCCCACGCACATACCGGACAGCGTGCGGGCTGCGCTGCGCGACTGCACGCCGCAACCCGAGGAAGGCGAGCCGGAAATCGATGAGTGGTGGGGCGAGCCGGGACTGAGCGCCGCGGAAAAGGTTTACGCGTGGAATACCTTCGAGATCCTCGCGTTTCGTACCGGCAATCCCGAAAACCCGGTCAATGCCATTCCCGGCAGGGCGACCGCGACGTGCCAGGTGCGGTTCGTCGTCGGGAGCGACCCGAACACGTTCATCCCGACGCTGCGCCGGCACCTCGATGAGAACGGCTTCGGCATGGTGAAGCTCGGCATGGCGCGCACGAGTTTCATGAAGGCGACAAGGCTCGAGCCGGATAACCCGTGGGTGACGTGGGCCGCCGACTCGATACACCGCACCACCGGGACGAAACCGGCCATCCTGCCGAATCTCGGCGGCTCGCTGCCCAACGACTGTTTTTCCGAAGCGCTGGGGTTGCCGACGCTGTGGGTGCCGCATTCCTACGCCGGCTGCTCGCAGCATGCGCCAAACGAGCACGTGCTGGCGCCGATTCTTCGCGAAGGGCTGCAGATCATGACCGGGCTGTTCTGGGATCTCGGGGAGAAAGGCGTGCCCCGCTGAGGCGCCTTACCCGTTGGTGCAGTCGGACGCGCTGTCGGGCTGAACGTATGGCGCAAGCTGCGGCGCCATGGTCTTCAGGATTTGCACCGGCAGGCCGCTGGTGAAGTCGTAGCTGTCCGCGAGCGCGCCCGGCACGTAGGCGGTGATGACGCCGAAATGCCGGTCGCCGATAAAGAATACGAATGTCGCCGTGCGATTGACGGCGCGCGACTCCAGCAGTTTTCCGCCTGCGCCGTACACGCTGTGCCGGTTGTCCCCCGTTCCCGTCTTGCCGCCCACGACGATGTCCGCCCTGCCCGGCAGGGAAAACGCGCCGCGCACGCGCCGCGCGGTACCGGCATCCACCACGCCGGCGAGCGCACCTTTCAGTATCGCAGCCACTTCGGGTTTCATTACCTGTTCGCCCTTGGCGGGGCTGCGCGCGAGCTGCGTCTCATACGGTGTCGCGGCGGCAAAATGAAGCGCTTCCATGCGTATCGTGGGATGGCGCACGCCACCGTTCACGATGATGCCGATCAGTTCGGCTAGCGCCGCAGGCCGGTCGCCTGAAACGCCGATCGAGGTGGCGAGCGACGGCACCAGCGATTCAAACGGGTAGCCCAGGCGTCGCCAACTGCGATGGATTTCGACGAACGCCTCCATTTCCAGCAGCGAGCGGATGCGGATGTCCTGCGCATTCTTCTGGTGCGTCTTGAACAGCCACGCATAAACGTCCTGCCGCTCGGCGCGGCTGTCCGCGAGCGTCTGCATCAATTCCGCCTTCGGATGCTTTCTCAAGTGAGCGACCAGCCACAGTTCGAGTGGATGCACTCGCGCGAGATACCCACGGTCGCCCAGCGAATAGCGCTCCGGGCCGTACCGATCGTAGAGGGTCGCCAACTCCTTGTCCGAAAGCCTGGACGCCGGCAGGTGCGCGCGCACAAAACTCGAAAACGCGGCGAGCGGCGCGTCGGGCTCCACGGTCCGGAAGATGACAGCCAGCTTTTGCGGCGTGGGGCGCACGCCCTGCAGCAGCGTTTCCATCGCCTGCTCGGGCGTCATGCCGCGGTACTTGCGATGGAACCGGCGCACGAATTCGCGTCCCTCATGGTCGGCAAAGCGCGAGAGGTAATCGGCGCGGCGGGGGTGCGTCGGATCCGCCAGTACCCGCGCCGGCGATTCCGGTTCCCGGTACATGTAGTGATCGACGATGTCGCGCATCAGCCGGATGAATACGAGGTTGGTCGAATCGCGCAGGGCCTCGCGCACGCTGGGCACCTTGCCATCCTCTTCGCGCCGGAAGTTGGCGAAACTGTGCAGGCCGCCGCCGGTGTAGAACTGTTCGGCCGGATTCGCCGAGTAGCGCCGCTCCATCGCCGCCTCGAGCATCGTCGCCAGATCGCCGTCCGGGTGATTCAGCAGATGATCGATCACCCAGCGTGTCAGGCGGTCGCGCGGCCCGACGGGAGTCTTGCGCAGTTCGTCCCGGGTGCGCCCGGCGTAGTGGTCGTGGAGCGCGGCGAGGACTTCCAGATACGTCGTTAGCGCCCGCAGCTTGGCGGTGGAGCCCAATTCGAGCTTGGTGCCTTCGTTGATGTCGAACGGCTGGTTGAAATTGTCCGTCTGGACGCGCACGAAGTTGGCATCGGCGCCGCGTTCGTAAAGCGTGAAGCTGTACAGGACTTTTTCCGGATCGGCATTGCCGAGCAGCCGCGGCTCGCGCAGCTTCGCTTCCCGCGCATACTCGGGCGTTCTCAAGCGCAGCAGCGTTGCGGTAACCGCATCCTGGAGCCGCGCGTCGAAGGTACTCGCGGCAGTGAGGTCGAGGCGATCGACATCGTAGAGCCGCGGCACTTCGAGCAGCGAGAGCAGCCGCGTGCGCACCGCGTTGGCCGCCTTCCAGGAGCGCACCTCCGTCGGTGAGGGCACGGCGGCTTCGTCGCGAAACGACAGGCTCACGTTCAATGCCGCGTCGCGCAGCGTGGGCGAGAGCAGGCCGGCGTTCGCCAGCAGCCGCAAATGGCTGTCGGTCAGCGCCGCAAGCTGCTGGCGCCCCGGGCCGAGGAAATACGAGGGCCGGCGCTGCGCGATGAGCAGGCTCAACACCTGGCGATAGGCGCGCGCCTGCTCCGGCAGACTCGGGTCGTCGGCTTTGGGCGTGCGCTTGAGCAGCGCATTCACGGCCTTGAAGTCGGCCGCGTACCAGGCATACAGGCCGTCTCCCAGGCCGTTCACCTCTCCGTAGGCGGGGGCGGCGGCGAGCGGCACCGTATTGAGGTAATCGACCGCGATCTGGCGCCGCCGCTCGGTGGTATCCGGACCGTGGGCATAGGCACGCAGCGAGGCCGACATCATCTGGCGGAATTTTTCCTGGATCGACGCCGTGACGCCGCCGGGAGAATGCCGGTACTTTTCGATCTGGGTGGCGAGCGTGCTGCCGCCGGGCGCATCGTAGTCGGAATCGATGATCTTGATGCTCTGCTCGAAGATCGCCTTTGCGAATCGCCCCCATTCGATCGCAGGGTTGCGCTTGGGGTGATCCTGCTCCAGCAATTCGCGGTTTTCGATGAACAGCAGGGTATTGACGACCACCGGCGGAATCGCACCGAAATCGGCATAGACATGCTGCGGGTGGTTGGAGACGTAAAGCGGATCGCCGCGACAATCCAGCACGCGCAGCCCCGCCTGGCTTTTCTCCGGATAGGGCGGAAAGTAACCGCTTTCGACCAATTCAAGCAGCGCGTGGGAATGTCGCGCCTGCTTTTCGATGCGATAGCCCTTCGCTTGCAGCCTGGTCAGGAAAACCGGCAGCTCGCTGTAACCCAGCCGGTGGTCGTACGGACCTTTCTGGGGATAGCGGATGGAGGAACTGGCTCCCGGTTCGAGCCAGAACTTCACTTCCGCCGCGACGCCGGAGAAGTAGCGCGCTTGCAGGGTCGAGGATTGTGTTTCGTTGACGACGAAAAGGGCGAACGCGAGGATCGCGCCCAGAACCGTGCCCCCCACCATCATGGACGTGCGTCGCCACCATGAACCGGGGCGAATGAGAGTGCGTCGCATCAACTGCCGTGAATCGAATTCCGGCGCATTATACTGAGCATTCGAGCGGCAAACTGCGCTGTTGCGTGTTTGCTACGCGAAATTTCGGGATGAAGCGACGCATGACTACCCTGGTCGAGCAGTTGAGCGCCTATGTTGAGCAGCTTCGTTACGAAGATCTGCCGCAGGACGTCGTCGTTCAGGCCAAGCGCCTGATCATCGACACCGTCGGCTGCGCGCTCGGCGGCTACGATAGCGAGCCGGCCCGGATCGCGCGCGAGGCGGCGGCAGAAGTGACGAGCAGCCGCCCGGCCACCGTCATGGTCAGCGGGCAGAGAACGAGTCCGGAGCTCGCCACCTTCGCCAATGGCGTGATGATCCGGTACCTCGACTTCAACGACGGCTATACCAGCACCGGCGAATCGGGGCATCCCAGCGACAGCATTGCGGCGGTGTTGTCGGTGGCGGAAGGGATGAGGCGCAGCGGCAAGGAAGCGATCGCGGCCACCGTGCTTGCCTACGAGGTGTTTTGCCGTGTCTGTGATGCCGTCGATCTGAAGCCGCTGGGATGGGACCATGTCACCGTCGGCGCGATGGCGAGCACCGCCGCCGCGGCCAGGCTGCTGGGTTTGCCGCAGCAAAAGATCGCGCAGGCCTTCAACCTCGGCATCGCGCCCAATATCGCCCTCTACCAGACCCGCATCGGCAACGTCTCGATGTGGAAAGGCTGCGCCTATGCCAACGCCAGCCGCAACGCCGTTTTTGCCGCGATGCTTGCCGCGCGCGGCATGACGGGACCCTCACCCATCTTCGAGGGCGTGGGCGGCTACTTCAAGGCGGTGACACAGCGGCCGTTTGTGCTCCCGCCGTTTGGCGGGCGCGAGCACCCGTTCAAGATCATGGAATGCAGCATCAAGCGTTTTCCGCTCGGCCAGTACTCGCAGACGGTGGTCGAGGCGGCGCTCATGGTGCGCAACCGGGTGGGTTCTCCGTCGGAGATCGCCGACATCGAAATCGAAACGGTCAGCACCGCGATCCGGCTCATGGCGGGAGACCCGGACAAGTGGGAGCCGGCGACGCGCGAGACCGCGGATCACAGCATGCCGTATACCGTCGCGGTGGCGCTGATACACGGGGACGTCGAGGAGCAGCATTTCGGTGAGCGCTACCTTAACGATCCGGAAATCCGCGCGCTGACGCGCCGTGTGAAAGCGACGGCCTCCGCGGAGGCGGACCAGCGCATGCCCGAAGCGATGCGCTGCAAACTCACCCTCGTGACTCGTTCGGGCGATCGCCACACCGCGGTGGTGGATTACCATAAGGGGCACTACCGCAACCCGATGTCCGAAGCGGAGGTGGAGGCCAAATTTCGCACGCTTGCGGAAAGGACGTTGCCGCGGAAGAGTACGGACCGCCTGCTCGAGACGTTATGGCGGCTGGAATCGGCGGACGATGCAGGCGAGATCGTGCGTTCGACCGTTGCCTGATTTGAGGGAGATGTGCGACATGAAAAATCGTGCCTTGTCGTGCGCCATATTGCTGCTTGTCGTGGTTTGCGAATGGGCGATGGCTGCGGCGCCTTCCTATCCGACGCGCCCGGTGCGGCTCGTCGTGCCGTTCGCTGCGGGCGGCGGCGCCGATTCGCTCTCCCGCATCATCGCGCCCAAGCTGAGCGATGCGCTAGGACAGACTTGGGTCGTGGACAACCGCGGCGGGGCGGCAGGCAATCTTGCCGCGGAAATCGTGGCCGACGCAGCCCCCGACGGCCACACGGTATTCATGGGATTCAGCACGGTGCTCACGGTCAATCCCAGTCTCTACAAGCTGCGCTGGAACGTCGAACGCAGTTTTCAGCCCGTCACGCTGCTTGCCACGGCGCAATACATCCTGGTGGTGCATCCGGGCGTGAAAGCCGCATCGCTGAAGGAGTTCATCGCGCTCGCCAGGCAGCGGGCCGGGTCGCTCAACTATGCTTCCGCGGGCGTGGGCAGTCCACTGCATCTTGCCGCCGAGCTTTTCAAGAAGCGCGCGGGCGTGGACATGGTTCACCTCCCCTACAAGGGCGGCGGACCGGCCGCGGCCGCGGTGCTCGCCGGCGAAGCGCAGGTCATCTTCGGCAGCGTGGCGTCTTCCATGCCGCACGTGAAGGCCGGCAAGCTGCGGGCGCTCGCGACGACCGGATCGAAGCGCTCCAAGGTGGCGCCCGATCTTCCGACCATCGCGGAGTCCGGCTTCGCCGGCTTCGACGTCAGCTCCTGGTACGCGTTCCTGGTGCCCACCAAGACACCTGCGCCGGTGGTGAACCGACTGCGCGATGAAGCGATCAAGGCCGTGGCGCTGCCCGACGTGCAGCAGGCGATGGCCCGGCAGGGACTGGAGGTGGAAACGAGCACGCCGCCGCAGCTTGCACAGCGCATCAAGGCCGAAACAACAGTATGGGCAGAAGTCATCAAGACGGCCGGCATCCGCGCGGAGTGATGGGGCAGGTGACTCGTTGACTTCGCGTTGCGCGGACCTATACTGCACCCACCATGGCCGTCACCCGACTCGAGATCCATCATCGCGCGCTCGTTCTCGACGGTGCGCCGTTCGGCGAGACCGGCGCCTACGAGAAGATCGCGGGCACAATACATTTCGCGCACGATCCCGCGCACCCGCGACACCGCGATATCACCGACTTGAATCTCGCGCCGCATAATGCGCATGGCGAAGTGGAGTCGTCGGCTGATTTCTACCTGCTGCGTCCGGTAGATCCGTCGCGCGGAACACGGTGCCTGTTGCTCGATGTGCCGAACCGCGGCCGCAAGGTTGCGCTCGGCATGTTCAACAGCACGGCACGGTCACCGGACCCCGCGACGCGCGAAGACTTCGGCAACGGATTTCTTCTGAGACAGGGCTACACCATCGCGTGGTGCGGCTGGCAGCACGACGTGCCGCGACGCGATGGCTTGATGGCGATGACCGTGCCGGCAGCCGCGGGCGTGAGCGGGCTCGTGCGCTGCCAGTTGCGGCCGAATGTTCCCACCGATGTGCTGCCACTGGCCGACCGTTACCACCATCCTTATCCCGCCGCGGATGTGGAGGATGCCAGCGCGCGCTTGACGGTTCGCAGCCACGGCGGCGCACCCATCGAAGTCGTGCCGCGCACGGCGTGGCGCTACGCGCGTCGCGACGGCGAGCATCTGGTATCCGATCCCCGCCATCTGCATCTTTCCAGCGGCTTCCTTCCCGGTCACATCTATGAATTCGTGTACCGGTCGGAGAACCCGCCGCTGGTGGGCCTGGGGTTGCTGGCCGTGCCCGATGTCGCAGCATGGCTGCGCTACGCGAGCGCTGCCGACGGGAATCCCTGCGCGGGTGAACTCGAGCGCTCGTATGTGTTTGGGGTGTCGCAAAGCGGACGCTTCCTGCGCCACATGCTCTACCTCGGGCTCACTGAGGATGAAACGGGGCGCTCGGCGTTCGATGCCGTGATCCCGCATGTTGCCGGCGCGCGTCGTGGGGAATTCAATCTGCGTTTCGGACAGCCTTCGCTGAATGCCACGCGCTCGGTGGGCAGTCTCTTTCCGTTCAACGCCGGCATGCAGGACGATTCGATCACCGGCGCGCGGGACGGTCTGCTTGCCCGGCTCGAGGCGCGCGGGCGGATGCCCAAAATCGTTCTGACCAACTCATCCGCGGAGTACTGGCGCGGCGATGCATCGCTCGTTCATACCGACGTAAAAGGTCGGCAGGATGTCGAGCCGCCTGCGGGTGTGCGGGTGTATCTCTTCGCAGGAACCCAGCATACGCCGGGCGCCTTGCCGCCGCTCGACGCCGATCCCAACACCGGATCCCGCGGGCTGCAGAAGTTCAACGTCGTCGATTACGCGCCGCTGCTGCGCGCGGTGCTGGTGAACCTGGACCGCTGGGTGCGCGAAGGAGTCGAGCCGCCGCCGAGCGCGTTTCCGCGCATTGCCGAGGGCACGGCGGTCCGCGCCGAATCCACTGCCGCGGCATTTCGGCGCATTCCGGGCGTTCGTTTCCCCGATCGCCTGGTGCGGCCGGCGCGGCTCGATTTCGGGCCGGACATCGAGCGGGGCATCGCCAACAAGCTGCCGCCGGATGCGGGGGAAGAATTTCCGACGCTGGTTGCGGCGATCGACGGCGATGGAAACGAGATCGCGGGGATACGCCCCCCGGAACTCGTGTCGCCGCTCGCGACATTTACCGGCTGGAATCCACGACACCCCGATCAGGGGGCACCGGGCGACCTGATGCAGATGATGGGCTCGACGCTGCCGTTCGCGCGCACTCGCGCCGAACGCGAGCGCAGCGGCGATCTGCGGCTGTCCATCGAAGAGCGCTATGCTTCGCGCGAGGCGTATCTCGACCATGTGCGCGCAACCGCGCAGTCGCTGATCGCTGCGCGACATGTGCTCGCCGAATATATGGATTAGATACTCGAACGGGCCGCGAACCTCTAAGAATGGATACTTGCGGGGCTGTAAGCTTTGTAGAAAGCGCGGACGAAAATTTTCCGTTGGTACGCGCTGCATCTT
>JBQTJV010000280.1:0-10276 GCA_052386775.1 Betaproteobacteria bacterium | reverse complement strand
GACCGAGGCCGCGCGCCGCATCGACGCAGCGGTCGGGAAAGTCATTGCGGAAGCAAAGTGCCTCACTGCCGACCTGGGCGGGAAGGCGAGTACCACTGAAATGGGTGAGGAGATCGCCGCGGCAACGTGAGCAATCCATGACGCTGAAGATCGGCATCCTGGAAGGTGACGACGGCGCTTTTTTTGTCTCCCCCTTATTCGCCAGAAGTGTTGGACCGCTTTGCCTAATTCTTCGTGGTAGTCCAGCATCGGGCTAATGTAATCGGATCACTCGGTCTGCGGCCAGGAGTTTTGGCGTCTCTCGGTCGATGCGCTTTTCCGACATTTCGAAGTATTTCGGATCGACCTCTACGCCGATACTGTTGCGCCCCCACTTTGCGGCAGCGATATTCGTAGTGCCCGTACCCATAAAGGGATCAAGGACCGTATCGCCGACGAAGCTGAACATTCTGATCAGGCGCTCTGCGAGCTGCATCGGATAGGGCGCCGGGTGGTCCCTGGTCGATGCGCCAGTCACGCCAGTCCAGATTTGCTGGAACCACGTCTTATGTTGCTCCGCCGGAATCACGCTGAGAATTCGTGTGGCGAGCGACGGACTGCGATAGCCCCCCGGCTTACGCTCCATCAGGATGAACTCAACATCGTTCTTTATAACGGCGTTGGGCTCGTACGGCTTGCCCAGAAAACCACCGCCATTGCCGGTTGCCTCGTAAACCGCATTTGCGATCTTGTGCCAGATAATAGGGGCAAGATTGTTGAAGCCCAGTTTCCTGCAGTGCTCCTGAATCGATGCATGCAAGGGCATGACCAGATGCTCGCCCTTGTTTTTTCTGCGCGAAAGACAGACATCGCCCACTACGCATATAAGGCGCCCGCCAGGAACAAGCGCGTCAAAGCAGGCCTTCCAGACCCGATCGAGTTCATCGACAAAGACGTCATAGTCTTCGATGTAACCCATCTGCCCTTCGCCGACGTTGTAGTCCTTCAACGTCCAGTATGGCGGCGATGTAACAACGAGATGCACGCTCTCCGGTGCAAGGAAATCAATGGTTCTGGAATCAGCGCGGTAAAGATCGTGCCGTGTGGGCAGCTGCTCAAGTTTAGCCTCTATGGCGGCAATCAGCTTACCGTCCTTGGCAATGCGTGGAAGGTCTGTCTGGTGATTCAGAATCTCGCCGAGGCCCTCCGGCAAGTGTTCCGCCGGGTTGAAGAGCTCAGTGATCGCTTCAGCAGGCTTGTTCATAAAACTCATTATCCCAGATAGCAAAGCAACAATCACGAACCGCCTACGCCTTATGGGCCTTACTATCGTAGGGACGACTACCCCAACGCCCAGCGGCGTGGCCAACTAATAGCGGTAACGTTCATGGCACCGGCATGGTGCACATATTGTCCGCGCGGAAGTGAGTGCGGCGGTGATGGGTGATATCCTCTCGTCACTCGATGAGGAAAATCTTCTACGGCTGGCGCATCGTCTTCGCCGGCGGTGCGCTGCAGTTCCTGCAAAGCGCGCTGCTCAACCAGGCATTCGGGGTCTATCTCGCGGTGCTCGTTGAGGACCGCGGCTGGAGCAAGACCGCCGTCGCCGGCGCTGCCGCGCTCAAGTCCACGGAGGCCGCGATCCTCGGCCCGGTGCTCGGCTGGCTGGTGGATCGCTTCGGATCGCAATCGATCGCCCGCATCGGCATCGTCGCCTTCGGCATCGGCTTCATGCTGCTCAGCCAGATCGACACCCTGCTCGGCTTCTATGCGGCCTTCGTGGTGCTCGCGCTGGGCGCGAGCATGTTCAGCAACTCCATTGTCGGCGTGGCGATCATCCACTGGTTCGAGAAGCGCCGCGCCCGCGCGCTCTCCGCGCTGCAGTTCGGCGCCGCGATCGGCGGACTGTTCGTGTTCCTCGTCGCCGCCTCGATCCAGGCCTTCGGGTGGCGCGCGACCGCCTTCGGTTCGGGCGTCCTCGCGCTCCTCGTGGGCTGGCCGCTTTCCCGCATCATCAAGAGCCGCCCGGAGGACCATGGCGAATACATGGACGGCGTGCCGCCCGCGCCCAGGGACGAATCCAAGCCTGCGGCAGCAGGTCCGGTGCGGGAAGGCCTCAGCGCGCGCGAAGCGCTGCGCACGAGCGCCTTTTGGCTGATGGGTTTCGGCCACGCCTCTTCGCTGTTTGCCGTAACCGCCATCAACGTGCATGCCGTCACCCACATCAAGGAACACCTCGGCTACTCCCTCTCGATAGCGACGCTCGTGTTCACGCTGGTGACGGTCGGACAGTTCTTCGGCGTGATGCTGGGCTGGGTGATCGGCGACCGCTATCAGAAGCGCCTGGTCGCAGCCTGTTGCATGGTGATGCACGCGGCGGGCCTGCTCATGCTCACCTACGCCACCGGCCCCGTCATCCTGGTGATCTCGGCGCTGGTGCACGGCACGGCGTGGGGGCTGCGCGGGCCGTTCATGCAGGCGATGCGCGCCGACTACTTCGGCCGCGGCTCGATCGGCATGATCATCGGGCTCTCCGCCGTGATCCTGCTGATCGGACAGATCGGCGGCCCGATTCTCGCCGGTCTCTTCGCCGACTGGACCGGCGATTACCGCATGGGGTTCACGATCCTAGCGATCCTGTCCGGAGTGGGTTCATTGTTCTTCCTGATGGCGAAGCCCCCGAAGAAAACAACCGGAGATCGCTGACCCTCCGCAGGGTGTCGCAGTTCATCTCACCTGGCGCGACCAATCAGACGAGATTATTCGCTTCAATCCTGCAACGAGCGTACTGGTTTTCGTAACGCGAAGACCGTCAACGCACTTCTTGTAGTACGTCTTTTCGTTCACGAGCTTTTGCGCCGCGGACCGAATCGACCTTAATACTGTATCTCCATAGGCCTGATGAGCCAGTCTCATTCCCTCCAGGACAGGTCGAGCTCCCACGCTTCAATCATATAAGCAAGATCAATGATGTCTCGACTGAGCACCGATTCATCGATCCAGCGATCGTCATTCGCGAGAATCTTTTCGGCAAAGCAAGTTGCTCTATCCAGGCAAGGTACCTGAATACCCTTTACTGACATGCCGTCCAGATCAATGCGGGCTTCCCTCACGATCTCGAATTTGATCAAATCTTCACCGACCTTCACGATTGTTCTTATCCCGTACTGATCTGCCCTGACTTCCCGCGCGAGAGCAATCGGTCGAGCGGCTATTTCCCCGAGAGCAGCATTGGTAATCGTGGAACGCAAGGCTCGATAGCCGTCCCGATCGGCGCAAAGAAAATCTACGTCTGCAGACTCGCGGTATTCCTTCAGCTCGAGGACCACTCTGGTGCCGCCGCCAAAGAAACACTTCGAACGGCCCAGAAATGCGCTATTCAGCGCGGAAAGAACTTTGGCGACGCCGGCATGGCGGGGGCGGGAATACATGGCTATGCGTTCAATACGCCGCGCCCCCACTTCTCAGTGAGTCTTTGAATCAACCGACGCTCGCCATCGGTCATATTTTTCGTATCGACAAACTTCCAGTTGCGCTCATACAGGCCGAAAGCGTCCCGTTCGGTGATGAACGGATCAACTCGGTTCCAAGCCAGAAGTTGCAGATTCGGAAACTTGCGCACTTCCACGACAGCCTCTTCGAGAAACTTTCCGAGCTCTGCATCAAATCCCGGGATTGCGACAGCGTGACGAAGCCGCTCTGCGATCTCCCTGGGCAGCTTCACCTGGCACAATGCCAATCCTGAGGCGCGATCGCGTTGACGTTGCGCACGCTTGGCGACACGCATCTGCTCTTTCCGCGGCAGCGGATTGGCCCTGGGCCGGCCGATCTTGCGGCCCTTAATCGGAGTCTTTTCCATGCCGCGTATGCTACCTGTGATATGATGTCATGTCAACATATTAATCTGGCTTTACGTTTTGGTTCGTTGACTTGAACGTGCCACGCCGTGACGGCTGAAATGAACCGTCGTTCGTGACTTAATGCCGCGTGCGACCGACGGGCCGCAGGGAACTCTGGCTGGAGCGAAGGGCGCGAAGGATTTCGAACACGCTTGCGTCGATCGCGTGACCGCTAACTGAGTTTGCTAAGGCGCGGCTACAGGCGAGCGACCGCTTCCGACCTATTCTGTGGAAAAACTCGAATCGAGCGTGACCAATTTGCCGCCAGCTGCACGCGAGCTTGACACTTACCTCGCATAGGGCGTTCCGCGTCACTTAGAGTCGCTACGTTGCCGTGCTAATTAGCTGCTCTGGCTATGCCCCCATACGCACGGCAAGAGCCTGTCGTACGACATGCTCGAGATCGAACTGAAGGGCGACGGGCAGCCGAGGCTTGCGTCGTAGCGGCCTGTCGATAGCCGTTCCATCATGCTGGCAATCCCGCCGCGCGGCAGGCCTCTACCTGCGTCTCGACGATCTTGTTGTCGCGGTAGGGTTGGTCGCCGTAGTGCTTGCCAACGGAAAAGTCCGGTTCCAGCCGCAGAATTTCCCGGCCGAACGTCGTAGCCAGTTCCTGGTGTCCCGCGAGTTGATTCGCCGCCACCAGCACGAGCCGTGACTGCAAATCGCGCGGATTCAGCCGAAGCCCTTCCTTGGCTACGACCATCGCCGGATCGGTATGCCCGCCTATCAGGTAGGCCGCCGCGAGTATGCTCGCGAAGAACGGCGGATAGACCGGCTGTAGTCGGATACCTTTCCTGAGATGCGCAATCGCTTCAGCCTGCTGGCCGCAAAAGTGCAGGACGTTGCCGAAGAAGCCGTTCGCATTGGCGCAGCCCGGCCGGAGCAGCAGCGCATTGCGGCCTGCATCCAGAGCGGCGTCGAACTCGCGATCGAGCAATCTGACGTGCGCGAGCACCGTATGCGCCTGGCCGTCAGCGTCCTGCAACGCCGCGGCGGCCTCGCCCCAGCGCTTCGCGAGTTGTTTGGATTCGCTCTGCGAGCCGCTCCACCGCCGCATATAACCGACCCAATGGCACAGTGCGACCCAGGTCGGGCCGATCGACGAATCCGGCCGCATCCCGGAAAGGGCTTCAAAGGCTCGCTGAGCCTCCACCATGCGTTCGCGCTCCATGCGAAAAAAAAGGCGAACACCGCGATAGAAGAGGCGCACCGCGTCGGGATCGGCCAGTGCCTGGTGCCAGATTCTGGCCTGCTCGCCGCTGTAGAGCTTGATGTCGAGCGCAGTGATGACCTTGCGCGTGATCTCGTCCTGTACGGTAAACGAGTCGCTGACCACGATCGTGAATTGCTCGGCCCAGATCACGCGAGCGGAAAGCGTATCGACCAGCTCGACGAATACGCGCGCGCGGCTCTCGACCATCTGCACCACGCCGTGCAGAACATAGCGCACACCCAGGCTCTCGGCAGCCAGCTCCGGGCTCTTCCCGCGAAAGGCATTTGCGCTGGCGGCGGCAATCAGCCGGATCCGGGCGATTTTCACGAGCGCGTTCTGGATATCGATGCGCAGACCTTCTGCGAGCTCGGCGGCGAGCTCGTCATTGCCGAGTGCGTCGAACGGCAGTAGCACGATGGACGGTTCCCGGGGTTGAGCGGAAGACCCGCACTGAAGCTGTGGGATCCCGGCGCGCGGCGGCTTCGACGCCGGATTGCCGGCCTCGACAATGTACAGGCTGAGCTCGTTCAGCTCGTGCCCCGGCCCGCCGTCGATCGGCCTCCTCGAGAACTCGACGCCGTGATGCGCGCTGTTGCCGACGTGTCCGGTAATGCAAATCTCGCCCGGCGCAGACCAGCACTGCAGGCGAGCTGCAATCCCGATTGCTTTCTTTAGGTCGTCTCCAAGCTCCGATATGCCTATCCGAGGACGGGCGGCGACGCCCCCGGGCGATCGCGCCATGGGCTGCGAGGACAAAAGACCGGCGGCGCATTTCAGAGCTGCTACCGCCGTGTCGAATCGCGCCGCGACCCCGCCTGCCGCATGCGCAATCACGCGACCACCCAGCTTTTCGAGCTCCGTCACGAGCATCCCTCGTTCGGACAGTAGTTCGGCTTCTGTCGCGGCGACCGGACTTTCGCCGTTCAGGAACTCGTTCAGATGGACATCGGCGCTCAGCAGCACTTCACCTGATTCGGTGTTGTCGCCGGCTGTGGCGCGGGTATGCGGCGCGGATGCTTCCGGAGGCGGTTCAAGTGGCGCTGTGTCGTGCCCGGCAGCCGTCACCGGAGCCACGAAGCTGAAGCCGCGCCCGTGCACGGTTCGGATCAGACGCTGGTCGTCCCCCGTGTCGCCGATCGCGCGGCGCGCGGCTTTGATCCGGCTGGACATCGCGGCGTCCGATACGACTCGTCCCTGCCAGATGGCCGTATGCAGCTCGTCCTTGGAGACGAAGCGGCCGTGCCGCTCGACCAGATACCGCAGCACTTCATAAACCTGAGGCTCGACTTTCTGCGCCGTTCCCGCTCTGCGCAATTCAAAGCGTTCGGTATCGAGCTCGCAGTCGGCAAATCGGTAGATCATCGCGCCCTCCCACGGGCAAGTATGGACTAGCGAAATGGCGGGTCAAGCTGTGAGAACGCCTCTACCGCGGGATCCACGAAAACTCCCGGAAAAATCCATGAATCCTCTCGAGGCCCTGCAAGGCCGCGTTGCGTCTGTGCGGGAACATGGGATCTCCGCGAACCCCCGAGTGAAAGGAGATTACCATGACCCGATTTGCCACGGCACAAACGAAGACTAGCCGCCATGTGGATCCGCTGCGCCGGGAAGAGGAGGCGCGCCGACTTCGCAGCGAATACATACGGCACCTTCTACAGCGCGTCGGTCGGCTCTTATGCGGGCGTCCCTGGCGGGCGTGAGAACCGTCCCGCCGAAGGTTCCACCGATCAGGGAGTACGCCAGTGCTCCCCAGAAAACGGAGTGGGTGAGCGGAATGAACGCCAGCATGGCGGCGAGCGCCGCCAGGATGACCGGACGGGGGCGCTGCACGGTGGCCTCGACCACGGCATCGACTGGTGCCAATCCATCCTTCTCGTTCTGGCGGATCTGGCCGATCAGGATGAGCGAGGTCGCTCTGCATGCGGGCCGCGACGATGCCGGTGAACGAACGCTCTGACTGGACGGAGCTCTCGACGGTCTCTATCCGCACCAGCGGAGGCTGCATCCGTGGGTCAGTTGAGGAAGAGTCAAGCGTCGGCGCTCCCGGCCGTTCGTGCGTACCTATACAATCGAGCGCGGCGGCGCGCCGACTGCCAATATCAATAACCCAGGGAGCCCGATGATCATGTTCAACGTCCGGTTGTCCGACGAGCAGCGGCAATTCCAGAAACTCGCGCGCGATTTTGCGCAGAATGAGATCAAACCGAAGGCGATGCCGCTCGACCGCGAGCCGGACTGGGAAAAGCGCGTCCCGTGGGATCTTTTGAAAAAAGGATCACAGCTCGGCTTCCGCACCTTCGTGCTTTCTGAGGAAAACGGCGGCTCGGGCATGTCAGATCAGCTTACGTCGTGTCTCGTCGCCGAGGAACTCGCCGCCGGCGAGATCGGCACGGCGTATTACTTCATGCTGACCGCGCGGCGCGCGCGCGACTGGTTCGAGCTGCGCATGACAGCGGAGCAGCGGGCCTATTTCCTGCCGAAGTTTTTGGACGACGAACTCTTTTTCACCACCGTTGCCATCCACGAGCCCGACACCGACTTCGGCTTCGACTATTTCACCGAAACGCCGGAGACCGCCAAGTACAAGACGCGCGCGACACAGCAGCCCGACGGCTCGTGGGTCATCAACGGCGCGAAGAACTTCCAGACCGTCGGCTATCTCGCGAAGCTCCTCGTGACCATGGCGCAGACGCCGGAAGGCCCACGTGCATTCCTCGTCGAGGGCAACTCGCCCGGTCTCGTGCGCCGTCCGCTGTCCAAGATCGGCCGGCGCGTCGGCGACAACGCCGAGATCTTCTTCGACGACGTGAAAGTGCCGAAGGGCTTCGTCCTCCCGCCCCCGCCGAAGGGCCGCACCGACATGTGCACGCACTGCACGATCGCGGCGCTCACGCTCGGTCTCGGGCGCGCCGCGCTGGAATCGACGCTGCAGTACTGCCAGGAGCGCACCTCCGGGGGAAAACTCATCATCCAACATCAGGCGGTCGGCCTTTACCTCGCCGAGATGGCGATGAACCTCGAGGCAGCGCGGCGCCTGCTGTGGACGGCGGCGTGGCTCAAGGACCACCCGGAAGCGGTCACGGAAGGCGGCGTGGACAACCAGCCCTACGAGCTGATGGCGATGGCGTTCGTGGGAACGGCGGTGCAGCGGCTGACCGAGCAGGGCATCGAGCTTTTCGGCGGCATGGGCATCGTCCAGGGCATGCCGATCGAGAAGTACGTCCGCGATGCGCTGATCCAGAAGCACATCTCGTTTCCGTTCTGGACGCGATTCAAGATCACGGAAACGCTGGCGGGATTCAAGCGGAAGGTGCCGCCCTTCATCGGCACTAACTGAGCAGCAAAGCTTCGCCGCTAAGGACGCCAAGGAATATCTATCCGATGGCGTCCGGTATTGTTTTCTTCGCGTCCTCTGCGTCCTTTGCGTTAAGGCTTTTTAGCGTGGCTCACTTAAAAAGCGCGCGTGATTAGTCCACCCGCGCGCCGCTGTCCTTGATCGCCTGCCCCCACTTCGCCTGCTCGCTCCTGATGTAGGCAGCGAATTCGGCGGGTGCGTTCGTCCTGATTTCTGCGCCGAGGCCACCGATGCGTTTTTGCGCATCCGGCGAGGCCATCGCTTTCACGATCTCGTTGTGCAGCCGGGCAACGATCTCTTTCGGCATGGCCGCCTGCCCCAGGATGCCCCACCACGAGATGACCTCGAAGCCCGGGTAACCCGACTCGGCAATGGTCGGCACGTCGGGCAGCGAGGGCGAGCGCCGCAGGCTGCCGACGGCGAGCCGGCGCACCCTGTTCCCGACCTGTGATGTCGAGAGCACGGAGGTGAACATCAGGACGACGTGACCGGCCGCGAGATCCATCAGCCCGGGCGTGCCGCCTGTGTACGGCACGTGCACCAGATCCATGCGCGTCGCCTTCTTAAGCAGCTCCATTCCGAGATGGCCCGCGCTGCCGCTGCCGGTGGACGCGTAGTTGAGCTGGCCCGGCCTCGCGCGCGCGAACGCGACGAGTTCCTTGAGCGAGCGCACCGGCAGCGAAGGATGGGCCGCCAGCACGTGAGGTGATGCGATGAGGAGGCTGATCGGCGCGAAATCCCGCACCGGATCGTAGCCGACCCTGGTCAGGCCGGGGCTGATCGCCAAATTGCCGGTCTGGCCGATCAAGAGCGTATGGCCATCCGGCGGCGCTTTCGCAGCGAGCTCCAGCCCGATCGTACCGTTCGCCCCGGGACGATTGTCGGCGATCGCCTGTTGGCCCAGCGCTTCGCCGAGCTTCTGGGCGACAAACCGCCCGGTGAGGTCGGTTGCGGCGCCGGGCGGGAAGGGAACGATGATGCGCAGCGGCTTGGACGGATAGGTCGAAGCGGACTGCGCTGCGAGGACGGCGGGCGGGGACAGGAGCGCCGCGAAAAATGCAGTGAAGACTCGCGTATTTGTGTTCATACTCACCTCCTCCGACGAGCCATAATACGCCATATGAAAGTCATCCAGATGCAAAAACCCGGCGGGCCCGAGGTGCTGGAGGTTGCGGAAAAGCCGCTGCCGGAGCCCGCAGCGGGTGAAGTTCGCGTGCAGGCCCAAGCCATTGGCATCAGCAGCGCGGACATGCTGGTGCGCAAAGGGGTCTACAACTGGATGCCGCCGCTTCCCGCCATTCCCGGCAACGAGATGGCCGGGGTCGTCGACGCGCTCGGGCAAGACGTCGCCGGCGTGAGCGTGGGCCAGCGGGTGCTCGTGAGCTCGCGCGAGCTTCCTTTCCGCGGCGGCGGCTATGCGCAGGCGATCTGCATTCCCGCGGCCGCCCTGTTTCATCTTCCCGAAGCGATTGCAGCGAACGATGCCGTGAGCCTCCCGAATTTCCAGCTCGCCGGGGCGCTGCTCTACGCGTCGGGTGTGCGCACGCCGCGCAGCATCGTTGCCTACGGCGCGAGTGGCGGCGTCGGCATGGCGCTGCTCCAGCTTGCGCAGTGTGACGGGATCACGTCGATCGGCGTCGTCAGCACGGAGGCGAAGCGCGCGTTCGTCCAGCGCGCAGGCGTCGAGCATGTGCTGATCCGCGGAAAGGACGACCTGCGCGCGCGCGTCATGGCGCTGACGGGCGGCCGCGGCGTGGATGTGGTCTATGCGATGGCGGGCCCGAGCGCGGCTTTCGTCAGCAATCTCGACCTGCTCGCGGGGCTCGG
>JBQTJV010000279.1:0-5578 GCA_052386775.1 Betaproteobacteria bacterium | reverse complement strand
GTCTGTATCACCAGCAGTTTGTCCTCGCCCACCGCATAGAGATCGCGGACCTTGCCGCGGTGGAGAAACTCGAGACTGTTGAGAGTGGATTCGAAGAGCGGGGTGTCGGTCATGGCATCACGGTCGATTGGCGTGTCGTTGTTTTTGAAGTCGGCTCATACCTCGGGGAGCTTTACCTTTTTTACAGCTTCGGCCTGGGCGGCGCGGAACTTGGTCAGGGCCGCCGCGAGTTTCCTGTCTGCGAGCGCCAGCATCGCGACCGCAAAGAGCCCGGCATTGGCTGCACCCGCCTCGCCAATCGCAAACGTGGCGACCGGTATGCCCTTGGGCATCTGCACCATGGAGAGCAGAGAATCGAGCCCGCCCAGATGTTTCGAAGGCATGGGCACCGCAAGGACCGGCAATGTCGTCTTCGCCGCGACGACACCGGCAAGATGCGCCGCGCCGCCGGCGCCGGCAATGAAGCATTTCGCGCCGCCCGCCGCGAGCTTGTCGATCCACTCGATCAGGAGATCGGGCGTGCGATGCGCGGACAACGCCCGCGCTTCATACGGCACCCCAAAATCCTTGAGCTGCTGGGCGGCCTGCTTCATGACATCCCAATCGCTCTGGCTACCCATCACTATGCCGACCAACGGCGTGTTCATGTCGAGTGCTCCAGCGTTGCGCGAGCGCGATATTCTAACGAGGTTTCGTTGTGGTGGCACGGGGGCCTCTGCTAGAATCATCCCTCAATATAAGGTGCCGCATGCTTCGCGCGCCGGCAGCGGTTCACGTCTCCCCGTCTTGCATGGACATCACCCGCACTCTCGCCCGGCGTCTCGTGGAATCGCGCTATGAAGACCTTTCGGAGGCCGTACGGCACGAAGCATCCCGCGCGCTGCTCAACTGGCTGGGCTGTGCGATCGGCAGCGCCCATCACGAGACGGTCGAGTGCGCGCTTGCCGCAGCCCGCCCTTTTTCCGGCTCGCCGCAGGCTGCCGTGCTCGGACGGCGCGAACGCCTCGACATACTCCACGCCAGCCTCGTCAACGGCATCAGCTCGCACGTTCTCGATTTCGACGACACGCACGCGCGCGCCATCCACCCCAGCGCGCCCGTGCTGCCCGCGCTGCTGGCGCTTGCCGAGTGGAAACGCCTGAGCGGGAGGCGTCTCGTGCACGCCTTTGTCATGGGCGTCGAAGCGGAGGAGCGCATCGGTCTCTCGGTGTTTCCCGAGCACTATGACATCGGCTGGCACATTACCGGCACGGCGGGCGTATTCGGCGCGGCCGCCGCAAGCGGCATCCTGCTCGGCCTCGGCGTGCGCCAGATGACGTGGGCGCTCGGCATCGCCGCGACGCAATCGGCGGGGCTGCGGGAAATGTTCGGCAGCATGTGCAAGAGCCTGCATCCGGGACGCGCCGCACAGAACGGGCTCACCGCGGCGCTGCTCGCATCCCGGAACTTCACCAGCTCCGAGCAGGCGCTCGAAGCAGCGCGGGGTTTCGCGCACGTGCTTTCCACCCGGTTCGATCCGGCAGTGATCACCGACGACTGGGGCGGACGCTGGGAGTTGATGAACAACATGTACAAGCCGTACGCGTGCGGGCTGGTGGTCCACGCGGCGATCGATGGCGCCATCGAGCTACGACGCGAGCACGGCATCCGGCCGGCCGATGTGGCGAGCGTAACGCTCAAGGTGAGCCCGCTGGTGCTCGAACTCACCGGCAAGTCAGCGCCGCGCACCGGTCTCGAAGGCAAGTTCAGCGTCTATCATGCCGTGGCGGCAGCACTCGTGCACGGCGCCGCCGGAGAGGCGCAGTTCAGCGAAGCTTGCGTCAATGACCCGCAGGTCATCGCGGTCCGGGAACGGGTGAGCGCGACCCCTGATTCCGACATCGGACGCACGCAGGCCCATGTTACTATCACGCTCAACGACGGCCGCACGTGCTCCATGCACGTCACACACGCCCTCGGGACGCTGGCGCGCCCGATGAGCGACGCCGATCTCGAAGCGAAATTCCGGGGCCTTACTGCAGGCATACTGTCCACCGTGCAGACGGAGGAAACCATCGCGCTGTGCTGGCGCATCACCGAGCTGGATGATGCAGGGGTCATTGGCCGCGCGTCGGTGCCCCAGGCTTGCAATGGAGTAAGGGGATGACGAACGGCGCGGGCATGAGGCAGGGTAACGAGCTCGCTGGCAAGGTGGCGCTGATAACCGGCGGAGCGCGCAATATCGGGCGCGCCATCTCGCGCTCGCTTGCTGCGGGGGGCGCGGCGGTGATGGTCAATGCCAACACCTCTGGAGCGCTGGGCAGAGAAACGGTGGCCATGATCGAGCAGGCCGGTGGGCGCGCCGCACTGCATCTCGCCGACGTCACCGATCCCGCGGCCGTGTTGCGCATGGTGGACGAGACGGTAGCGCGTTTCGGCGGTCTGGACATTCTCGTCAACAACGCCGCAGTGCGCGTCGAGAAGTCTTTTGACGATATCAAGCTCGATGAATGGCGGCGCGTTCTCTCCATCGTGCTTGACGGCGCCTTCATCAGCACGCAGGCTGCATTGCCCTATCTGGAACGCTCGGGCGCCGCGTCGATCGTCAACATCGGCGGGCTCACCGGCCACAAGGGTGCGCTGCACCGCGCCCACGTCATTACCGCAAAGGCCGGGCTTGCCGGCATGACCAAGGCGCTGGCGCTCGATCTGGCGCCGCGCGGGATAACGGTCAACTGCGTCGTTCCCGGAACGGTCGACACGCAGCGCGGGCTCCCGGGCGCGCCGGAACGCCCCGAGTACCGGCGCTCGGTGCCCCCGCTCGGACGGCGCGGCGAGCCCGAAGAAGTCGCCGCAATGGTGCGCATGCTGTGCGGTCCGGATGCGCGTTATGTGACCGGCCAGTCGATCCATGTCAACGGCGGCGGACTGATGCCCTGACCCACAGACGGGAGAAGCAGGTGAACAAGGAAGCCACGCAAATCTCGCCCCTCATGCGCGAACTGGCGACATACATGTCGCGCGCGCTGCGCAAGCCGCTGCCCAGGGAAGTGGTCGAGAAGACCAAGCACCATGTGCTCGATACGCTCGCGGCGATGGTGTCCGGTTCGCGCCTGCTGCCGGGAAAGAAGGCCATTTCCTACGTAAAGACGCTGGGCGGGGTCAAGGAGTCCACGGTCATCGGCTCCAGGACCGTAACGACCGCGCAGCATGCAGCGCTGGCAAACGGCATGCTCGCGCATGCCGATGAGACGGACGACTCGCACGCGCCTTCGCTCTCCCATCCCGGCTGCGCCGTGGTTCCCGCGGCGCTCGCCATGGCGGAGCGCGAGAAACGCAGCGGCACCCAGCTGCTGCGTGCGGTGGCCCTGGGGTACGATGTCGGCTGCCGCCTCAACATGGCCCTGCAGTCCTACGATTTTCGCGATGTCGGCCATTCCACCCACAGTTTCGGCCCGATGTTCGGCGCCGCGGCGGCAGCCGGCGCACTGGCGGGGCTCACCTACGACCAGACGCGTCACCTGCTCTCGTATACCGTGCAGCAGACTTCCGGCGTGTCGTGCTGGATGCGCGACGAGGAGCACATCGAGAAGGCCTTCGACTTCGGGGGCATGCCCGCCCGCAACGGCGTGGCTGCCGCGGCCATGGTTGCCCACGGATTCACTGCGGTCGAGGATGTCTTCTCCGGGGAGCGCAACTTTTTCATCGCCTACGATGAGCGCCACCGTATCGGACGCCCCCCGGAACCCGAGCGCCTCACGCGCGGACTGGGATCGACCTTCGAGATCATGAACACCAATATCAAGCGCTGGTCGGTCGGCTCGCCGATCCAGGCGCCGCTCGATGGACTGCTGGAATTGATCCGCGCGCACGGCATCAAGGCCGACCAGGTCGACAAACTCGTGGTGCGCGTCGCGCGCCAGGGCGCCAATACCACCGACAACCGCCACATGCCGGACATCTGCATGCAGCACATGTGCGCGGTGATGCTGATCGACGGTATCGTGACGTTCGCCTCGTCGCACGACGAGAAACGCATGAAAGACAAACGCGTGCTCGCGCTGCGCAGCCGCATCGAGCTTTACGGCGACGACGAGCTGACGCGCGCCCTGCCCTCGCGCCAGGGCATCGTGGAGCTCGGGCTCAAGGACGGGCGCGAGCTGCGCAATCACGTGAAGGCGGTGCGCGGCACAACGCACAATCCCATGAACCGCGTAGAGGTGGACGAGAAATGCTTCCACCTGATGGCGCCGATACTCGGGCGCGCGCGCGCGCGCAAACTCTGCGACGCCGTGTGGGCGCTGGAAAGTCTCTCCAGTGTGCGGGCGCTGCGTCCCCTGTTGACCGCGTGACACGACGCTCGAACGATATTGCCAGCGGGGCGCTTTCGCGACGCGGGCTTCTACGCTGCAGCGCCCATGAATGAGGCAGCCCGCGCGCGCCTTGCCCAGGCGCTGTTCAATCCGGCGTCGATCGCGCTGATCGGCGCCTCGGGCGATGCCCGGAAGAACACCTCCCGGCCACAGCGCTTTCTGAGAAAGCACGGCTACACCGGCCGCATCGTGCCGGTGAATCCCGGCCGCACCGAAATCTTCGGCGAAAAAGCGTATCCGGACCTCGCTTCCGTCCCGGAGGGCGTGGATCACGCTTTCATCATGGTGCCCGCGCCTGCGGTCGCTGCGGCCGTCGAACAGTGCGCGGCGAAGAGAGTCACGGTCGCGACGATCTACAGCGACGGCTTCGCGGAAACCGGGCCGGCCGGTCGGCGCGAGCAGGAGCGTCTGCTGACCATCGCGCACGCGGCGGGCGTGCGGCTCGTCGGACCGAACTGCATCGGCCTGGTCAGCACCGAGCCCTCGTGTGCGCTTTCGGTCAACGCCGTGCTCGAATTCGCGGACATCCGCAAAGGGCCGCTCGCCATCGTTTCGCAAAGCGGCAGCATGATCGGCGGCCTGCTGTCTCGCGGACTGGGACGCGGTGTCGGTTTTTCGAAGCTGATTTCGGTGGGAAACGAGGCCGACCTCGGGGTGGGCGAGATCGCCGACCTGCTGGTGGACGACCCCCACACCGGGACCATCCTGCTGTTCATGGAAACGCTGCGCAACGCCCCGCATCTCGCGCGCGCGGCCCGTCGCGCGCACGGCGCAGGCAAACCGATCATCGTCTATAAACTCGGGCGGTCCGAAGTCGGACAGGATCTTGCCGCTTCCCACACCGGTGCGATGGCGGGGGGCGATGAAGTGGCGGATGCGTTCTTCCGGGCGCACGGCATGCTGCGGGTCGATGTGCTGGAAGCGCTGTTTGAACTGCCGGCGCTGGTGCACGAGCAGAAACCCGCGTCGCGGCATCGCGTGGCGGTGATGACCACCACCGGCGGCGGCGCCGCGAGCGTAGTGGACCGGCTCGGCACATCCGGCGTCGACGTGGTGGCGCCTACGGAGGCGGTGGTCGCGAATCTGGCACGGAAGAACATTCGTATCAGCAAGGCCCGGCTCACCGATCTCACGCTCGCCGGCGCAAAGAAGGAGATCTACAGCGCCGTGCTGAATGAACTGCTCGCCTCGGACCACTGCGACCTCGTGCTGGCGGTGGTCGGCAG
>JBQTJV010000278.1:0-2609 GCA_052386775.1 Betaproteobacteria bacterium | reverse complement strand
TGCGGATACACGCAGGTTCATGGAGACGCAATATGGCGAGCTGAAGGAAGTGATGACCTTCCTCGGGCTCGCCAAGTGAAGGAGCGCGGGATATGGTAAGGCGGAAAGGGAGGAGAAGCCGGTACGCCGGTCTGGTGGGCCAGGTCGGCCTAGGCATCATGGGGGGCGCATTTGCAAGGCACCTGCTGGCCGCGGGATTCGATGTCATCGGTTACGACGTGGCGCCGGTTGCGCTGAAGCGGCTCACCCGCGCCGGTGGACATGCGGCGGGCTCGATAGCGGAGGTGGCCGCCGAAGCCGACATCATCATCACCTCTTTGCCGTCCCCGGCCGCGATGGAGCAGGTTTTCTTCGGGGAAGCGGGGCTCGCGAAGAACGCGCGACGGGGGACAGTGGTGATCGAAGCGAGCACGATGACGCTCGAACTCAAGGAACGCATCCGCCGCGCGCTGGCACGCCGGGGCGTGGAGGTGCTCGATTGCCCGATCAGCGGAACCGGCGCCCAGGCGGCGGCGAAGGACATTGCGGTGTACGCCAGCGGGAGTCGGGCCGCGTATAACCGTTGCCGTTCGATTTTCGCGGGTTTCTCCCGCTCGAACTACTACTGTGGCCCCTACGGCACCGGGTCCAAACTCAAGTTCGTGGCGAACCTGCTCGTGACCATCCATAACCTGTCGACTGCGGAGGCGATGGTCGTCGGTGAAAAAGCCGGCATCGACCTCGATTTGCTCTACCGCGTGATTGCCGACGGCGCCGGCACGTCGCGCATGTTCGAAGTGCGTGGCCCCATGATGGTTGCCCGGCATTATCTTCCCCCGCACATGAAGGCGAAGATCTACCAGAAGGACATCGACATCATTCGCGAATTCGTGCGCAAGATGAAATGCCCGACACCGCTGTTCGACAGCAGCATCCCGCTGTACACGGCGGCGCTCCGCCAGGGACTGGGGCAGGAAGACACGGCAGCGATCCACGCCGTTCTGAGGCAGCGCGCGAAGGTGAACCGCGTCCGGGCCGCGCGCGCCGGCACACGGAAGAGGTGAGAATAGAACGAACGGTTCTGGCCGTATGCACCATACGATTTGGTGCGCGTGCAGCGAAACTTTGGAGCGGCGGTTGCACTCACAGCAGGTGCGCTTGTGTAACGGTATGTCACAATAGGCGCATGATGCATTCCGACATCCCGAGCACTCTGGAGCCTTTCCGCTGATGAGCCTGGTTCAATCGAACCCCACAACCGCGCGTGATGCACTGGCCGGCCTGATTCCCGTCTCCATCGTTACGGGATTTCTCGGGAGCGGCAAGACCACCCTTATAAACCGCTTGCTCAAGCGCCCGGAGATGAACCGTGTCGCCGTGGTGGTCAACGAGTTGGGCGAAATCGGCGTCGATAACGATCTGGTGGAGGTCTCCTCAGAGCAGATGATGCTGCTCAACAACGGCTGCCTGTGCTGCGTCCTGCGTGGCGATCTGCAGGAAACGCTGCGCGATCTGTTCCTCAAGCGGCGCAACGGCGAGATCATCGACTTCGATCGCGTCGTCATCGAAACGACCGGGCTCGCGGACCCCGCGCCTGTCATGCAGACACTCATTACCGATACCATGCTGCTCGAGCAATACCGGCTCGATTGCGTGGTGACGCTGGTGGATGCCGTGAATGCGCCGGGACAACTGGAGCAATTCACGGAGCCGGTAAAGCAGGTCGCGCTGGCGGATCGGCTGGTGGTCACCAAGAGCGACCTGATCGCGGAGCCGCAGCTTGCTGGACTGATAGCCCGGCTGAACCAGCTCAACCCCCGCGCACCGGTGCGATTGGCGCTGAATGGCGAAATCGACCTCGCTTTCCTGATCGATGTGGGACTGCGGCGCACGAGCGCACGGCGGGAGGAAATCGAGCGCTGGCTGGGCGATGGCGATCATCATGATTCGGACGCGCACCGTCATGACGAGCACGTCAAGACGTTCGTGCTGCGCTTCGAAAAACCCATGTCGTGGCCCGCCTTCACGCAGTGCATGGAACTGCTGACTGCATTGCGGGGACCGGATCTGTTGCGCGTGAAGGGACTGGTGAACGTGGAAGGCAAACCCGGTCCCATCGTAGTGCAGGGCGTCCAGCATCTTTTCCACCCGCCGCTGGAACTCGCTGCGTGGCCGGGGGAAGATCACGGCACACGCCTGGTGTTCATCACGCGCGGCATCACGCGCGAGACCGTGCTGCAGCTATTCAACGCAGTCGGCGCTTTGGCGGGTGCGGCATCCTGAGCGGCTCACCCGCAAACCTACACACCGGGAGGAGAGCATGGCAAACGGCTTACGGATTTTGGCTTCCACACTGGTCTTGCTGTGCGCTGCCGCTGCTGCGACCGCGCAGACCTACCCGATGCGCCCCGTCCGCATGATGGTGCCTTTTCCCGCGGGAGGCGGTTCCGACACCATGGGACGCATCCTCGGCGGCAAGCTGAGCGAGCGCCTGGGGCAGCAGTTCGTCGTGGAGAATCGCCCCGGCGCAGCGGGCAGCATCGGCGCCGAAATCGCCGCCCGCGCCCCTGCCGACGGCTACATGGTCCTGCTCGGTTCGACCTCGGAACTGGTGCAGTATCCCAACGTCA
>JBQTJV010000277.1:0-13582 GCA_052386775.1 Betaproteobacteria bacterium | reverse complement strand
TCCTAAGGAGATCAACGGTGTGCCGGTTGGGCCGCGCGGCTCAGCGCTATTCAGTACTTTCGTGAACGCTGCTGCGCTTCCGGCTATCAGCGTACCAGTGAAACCGTCGGCATCAGGCATACCGATCGGCATGCAGTTGGTCGGCCGGTACGGTGGCGATGAAACGCTGCTTTCCCTGGCTGCCGCATTCGAATCGGCTCAGCCGTGGGCGACCCGCTGGCCCAAGATTGAGCCGCTCTGAGCGGCTCACATGCCCGCTTTCGTCGTGTCCGGCGCGTCGCCATGCGTGTACGAAACCCACGCGGGTATCAGTTGAACTTCAACCCCACCGCTTTGGCGAGCGCGATGTTGTTTGCGATCTCCTTCTTGATCAGCGCGTCGAATTCCGCCGGGGTGAGCGGCATAGGCTCCATTGCCAACGGCTTGAACTTTTCGACCATGGCGGGGGAGCGCAGCGCTTTCTGTGTTTCCGCATGCAGCCGGGTGATGATGCTGCGCGGCGTCTTCGCCGGCACCAGCAGGCCGTTCCAGAACGTGAAGTCGCTGTTCGGGTAGCCGGCCTCGATGGTCGTCGGCACATCCGGCAGCGCGGTCGAGCGTTTCACAGTACTCACGGCGAGCGGGATCAATTTGCCCGAGCGTATGAAACCGAGCCCTTAGCCAATGCCGGTGCACATGAAATCCACGCGGCCGGTCATGACGTCGGTGAGCGCCTCCGGACCGCCTTTGTACGGAATATGCGTCGCCTTGACGCCGGCGCTCAGCAGCAGGCGTTCTGCAGCCCAGTGAGTGGCACTTCCGACGCCGGCCGAGGCGAACGTCATCGGGCGTTTCTTCGCGGACTCGAGGAGTTCCTTGAGCGTTTTGATGCCCTTGGACGGCGAGATCAGCGTCACATTGGGCACGACACCGAAAACGGCCACTCCCGAGAAATCCCGGGCTGCGTCATAGGGTAGGTTGGGATATACCGCGGGCGCCACCGAGTATGCCGACGCATTGATCAGTATGGTGTAGCCGTCCGGCTCCGCCTTCGCGGCCACAGCGGTCCCGATTGAGCCACCGGCGCCCGAGCGGTTCTCGACCACGATATTCTGGCCAAGCGCAGCGGACAGTTCGCTGAGCACCATGCGTCCGACGACGTCGGTGGTCGACCCCGGCGTGAAAGGCACGATCGCCCGGATCGGCTTGGTCGGCCAGTTCTGCGCGGATGTCAGCCGCGGCAGCGCCGCCGCTGCAAGCGCGGCCCCGGACCATTGCAGGATTCTGCGTCTCGTCGACATGTTCGCTCCTCCTTGCTGTTTGCGACACCGGCAATCGGAAAACGCCGCTCGGCGCCCCGATCAACCCGCTCGTGTGGCCTCGCGATACCAGTCGTGAATCTCGTCGCCTTGCCAGAAAACGACGCCCTTCTGCTTTCTCAGAAAGGCAAGCATCGCTTCGAAGTACGGGAACCGATGCGCCGCGCCGCTGATATACGGATGGACACCGAAGGACAGAATTCGTGCGCCTTTCGATGATTCCCGGTACAGCAGCTTGAACGCATCGCGAACGCGCTTCAGCATCGCATCCGATTCGTGCATGCCGTTGAGCATGATCTGGATATCGTTCAATTCGACCGAGTACGGAATCGACAGTATGGGGCCGTGCTTGGTCTTGACGTATAAAGGCTGCTCGTCCATGACCCAGTCGCCGAACCAGGTGAATCCGGCTTGCTTGACGTAGTCGAGCGTCGCGGGCGTCTGCCCGCGCCCCGGCCCGAGCCATCCGGTCGGTGTTTTTCCGGTAAATTTTTTGATGACATCGATCGTCTGCCGCATCATTGCCCGCTGGTCATCGACCTTGTGTATCGGCATCTGCACGTAGGTGTGTGCCATGAACTCCCAGCCCGCATCGAGGGCCGCCTGTGCGACCCGCGGACGCGTTTCGCACACCTTTGCGTTGATCGACATGGTCGGCTTGATGCGATGCTTCTTGAGAGCATCGATGATGCGCCAGATGCCGATGCGCATCCCATACTCATGCCAGCCCCAGTTCTGGACGTCCGGCACGATCGTCTGGCCGCCCGGCGGGTTTGAATATTGCCTTGGCATCGGTCGCGTAATCTCCCAGTGTTCGATATTGACGACCGGCCATACGATCAAGCGCACACCCTTGGGCATCTTCAGCGGCTTCCGATCAACGATCGCTGAATAGTCGAAGCGTTCGTCTGCCCGCATTGCGCTCTGATTGTCCGTTTCCTGTTGCGGATTCACGCTTTGTGGTTGCTCAGCCATTGTGCCTCCTCCTCCATTCGTGGTTGCCTTTCAAAGACGATCCGGGATGCCGCCGCGCTGCACCCAGCGGTAGCGGTCGGAAAGCGTATCGGAAAGCGGCCGCCGCCGTGCGTCGTCCACCGCAATCCACATGCGCAGCAGATGGCGCTCGCGCCCCGGCTCCGGGTGATCCTCGTACGCTTCGCGCGCGTGCAGCAGCACGTGGTTGTTGATGAGCTGGATGTCGCCTTCCTGGAAGTCCATGCTCAGCATCAGGTCCGGCCGGTTGGCGATTTCCTGCACCTTCTCCAGCGCTTCAATCTGGATCGCCGTCGGACGATACTGCTCGCCGTGGCGCGCGGCGGATTTGTAGTACGGCAGGCTGACGATGCGTGTCGTGATCCTGCCGTCGCGCTCGCTGAACATCGGCAGCGTGAAGCACGGTTTCTCGCCGGGCGGCTCTTCGCCGCGCCAATCGACGTGAAACATCCCGTAGAGCGCTTCGAGCAGATCGGGCCGTTCTGCGCGCAGCACGTTGTGGACGGTGAGGGCGCTCACCAGCTTGCTCGCGCCGCCGCGCTTCGCGGTGCGCAGGCAGAAGAGGCCGAGCACGTCGACCGGCAGCATGTCGGTGTGGAAGTCCATGCGCTCGTTGGTCTGGTAGCCGCGCGCATTGGGGTCCGCATGCACGCGGCCCTCGTCGCGAACGTGGCCGAGCAGGTGACCGCGCGCATTCTGCGACACCGGCGTTCCCAGGTGCATGCCGAGCCCCCAGTAAATCAGCTCGCATTCCTCGGCGGTATAGCGCGAACGGGGGATGCCGCGCACGAGCGCGAATCCTCTGCCGTGCTCGATCTCGTCGAGTATCCCGTCGAGCGTGGCGGCGAGGCGATCGAGCGGGAAAAGCGCCTTTGAGTACGGGACGCGCGCGCCGGCACGTTTTACGTGCGAGAGTGCCGCAGCGATTTCGGCCAGTGCGTCGGCATCCAGATGGTGGATCCAGCCCCGGTCATGCTGGATCAGCGGGCCGATCCACGCCGCCGGTCCGGCGATTTCGCGCCGCGCAGGTTGCACCGGATTGCTCTGCACCGTTATGCTCCGTGACGATTTCGATTACAACAATTGTCCCGAAGCGCGAATCCCATGTCCACACCCGCCTGGCGTCCCACCTCCGCAGTCGAAGTCATCGTCGGCACGCCACCCGGTGGCGGGCAGGACCGTCCGGCGCGCGCGCTGATGCGCGTACTCGAGGCCGATGGGCTCGTCGAGGTTCCGATGAAGCTGACGAACCTTCCCGGCAAGGGGGGAGGAAATGCGTGGGACGCCGTTCGCAGCCGCGCGGGCGATCCGCACGTGCTGTCGATCAGCTCGGCACCGCTCCTCACCAACAATCTGCTCGGCGTGACCGATTACGATCATGCCGAGCTGACGCCGGTCGCCACGCTCTATGCGGAGTACCTGGCTTTCGTCGTGCGCACCGATTCGAGTGTGGGCAATGCCAGGCAGTTCCTGAACGCGCTGAAACGCGATCCGGGTGCGCTCGAGATCGCGATTGCAACGGCCCGCGGTTCAACCAATCACATCGCGCTGGGCCAGATCATCCGGCATCTGGGAGGCGAGCCGAAAGGCCTCCGGCTGCGCGTCTTCGAGTCTGCGCTCCATGCCGTCGCCGACGTGGTCGACGGGAAAGCGGCGGTCGGCGTGGTGTCGGCCGCGAGCGCGGTGCCAGCCATGCACTCGGGCAGCCTGCGCGCATTCGCCGTATCGGCGCCCGAGCGCATGGGGGGGTGTTTCGAGGACGTGCCGACGTGGACCGAACTATCGGTCCCCTGTGCGCTGGGCCAGTGGCGGGGCGTCATCGGCGGCCCCGGCATCGCCGCCGAGCACATTGCGTTCTGGGAAGCGGCGCTGGGCGTTGCGGTGCAGAGCCCGGTGTGGGCCGGCGAGCTGGCGCAGCATTACTGGACGAACACCTGGATGGGCAGCTCGAAGACGCGCGACTTCCTCGATTCCGAGCGAGAGTTTCTCGCCCGCATGCTGCGCGAGCTGGGATTGATCACTCCGTCTTGATGTTGCGTTCCTTGACGATGCGGCGCCACTTCACGATGTCCGCCTTGAGCGAGGCGGTGAATTTTTCCGCCGGCAGGTCGAGCACGGGTTCGGCGCCGTCCGCCACGATCCGCGCCTTCACCTCCTCGGTCGCGACTATTTTGCGGATTTCCTCGTTGAGCCGGTTGACGATGGCCGCCGGCGTCCTGGCCGGAACCAGCACACCCCACCACGTCGCGACGTCGTAACCCGGCACGCCGGCTTCCGCGATGGTCGGCAGCTCGGGCATGAACGGCGAGCGTTTTGCGGTCGTCACCGCCAGGGCGCGCAGGCGGTTGGCCTTGACCATGGTGCCGGCGGCCGGGGTGCTGGCGATGAGCACCGGGATCTCGCCGGCCACCGCTGCGGTCACGGCAGGTGCGATTCCCTTATAAGGCACGTGGACCATGTCGATTTTGGCGCTGCCGACGAACAGTTCGCTCGCCATGTGCGGAATCGTACCGGTGCCGGCCGAGCCGAAGTTGAGATGCCCGGGTCGCGACCGCGCGAGCGCGATGAGCTGCTTCACCGACTTGACGGGCAGCGAAGGATGCACGGTGAGCAGCAGGGGCCCTTCACCGACCATGGCGACGCCGACGAGATCGGTGAGCGGATCGTACGGCAGCTTCCGGTAAATGGCGGCGCTCGTGGTGTAGCTCACCGTGACAAGCACCAGCGCGTGCCCGTCGGGATCGGACTTGGCGACATAGCCGATGCCGATGGTCTGCCCCGCGCCGGCGCGATTTTCGGTCACCACGGTCTGGCCCAGCCGCTTTTGCAGGTGTTCCGCGATCAATCGGCCGATGATGTCGGAAGAGCCGCCGGGAGGCGCCGGCACGACCATCCGCATCTGCTTCGATGGGAACTGTTGGGCGGACGCGTTCAAGGCCGCACTTGCCAGCAGCGCTGCTGCCAGCATCTTCGCCGTTACGCCCATTGTTCTCCTCCTTTATTGTGGCTTGATGTCATTGACGCGGTGACAGTGCCGCATCCACGGCTTCGATCCAGTGCATGACGGGACGCTCGGTCGCGCTCTGCAAGTGCGCCTGGCAGCCGATATTCGCAGTCAGGATCGCGGCGGGTGCCTCTGCAGTGAGCGCCTTGATCTTGTTTTCGAGTAACCGCTGCGACAGTTCCGGCTGCAGGAGGGAGTAGGTGCCGGCAGACCCGCAGCAAAGATGGGGGTCGGCGACCGGCGCAAGCTCGTAACCGAGCCGGACCAACAGCGTTTCCACCACGCCCGTCAGCCGCTGCCCGTGCTGCAGCGTGCAGGGCGAGTGCACAGCAACGCGTTGACGCGCGGGCGGGAGTGCGTCGCGAGGCAGCAGTTCCTGCAGTTTATCCTGTTCCGCCGCGATCACTTCGCTGATGTCCCGGGTCAGCTCCGAAATGCGACGCGCTTTCCCGGCGTAGTGGGGATCGCGCGCCAGTGCGTGACCGTAGTCCTTCACCATCACGCCGCAACCGCTTGCGGTCATGACGATCGCCTCGGCGCCTTGTTCAACGGCCGGCCACCAGGCATCGATGTTTCTGCGCATGAAATCGAGCGCTTCATCGTGCGCGTTGAGATGGAACGAGACCGCCCCGCAACAGCCCGCCTGCTCGGCACGCGTCAGAGTAATCCCCAGCCGGTCGAGGACGCGGGCGGCGGCGGCATTGGTGGCGGGCGCCAGACGGGGCTGCACGCACCCGTCCAGCACCAGCATCGTACGGGCATGCCCACTGCGCGGCCAGTCGCCTGCCGGGAGGGTGTTCGGCGGCACCTTCCGCTTCCATCCCGCGGGCAGCAACGGTCGAACCAGCTGCCCCAGGCGCAGCAGGGCACCGAACCGATTGGAATGCGGAAGCACCGTTCGCAACGCCCGCCGCCTGATGCGGTCTGCCGCAGGCCGCTGCACGCGCGCGTCGACGATACCGCGGCCGATGTCCACCAGGTGTCCGTATTCGACGCCCGACGGGCAGGTGGTCTCGCAGGCGCGACAGGTGAGGCAGCGATCCAGGTGGAGCTGTGTCCTCGCGGTGACGGCCGCCCCTTCCAGCACCTGCTTCATGAGGTAGATGCGCCCGCGCGGTCCGTCCAGTTCGTCACCGAGGAGCTGGTAAGTCGGGCAGGTTGCGGTGCAGAAGCCGCAGTGCACGCAGCGGCGCAGTATGGCTTCGGCTTCACGGCCTTCGGGGGTGTCCCGGATGAAGTCGGCGAGATGGGTTTCCATGGACGCAGGGCTCAGCGCAGCGTGTCGAACACTTTCTTGCGGTACTCGATGACGAACTGCAGGGTCCGAAGATGGGTGTGGTGCTCGGGCACCAGGTTGGATATGAGCTTCTTGTCGCCCAGGTCCTCCATGATCAGGCGCATGAGATCGGAAATCAGCAGCACCTTGGCGCCGCCGAGGGTGGGATGGTTGCTCCTGCTCGCAAAAACCAGAATGGCGATCTGTTCGATGTCGAGCGGCAGTTCGAAGCCGTCGAAAAGGTCCGGGATGTACTTGCGCCCCGCTTCGAACTTTTTTCTGAACAGGCGTTCGCGCTTTTCCCAGCTTTCTGCATCGAGCGAAGGCTCGATGTGGACCAGATGACGCAGCGTGGGATTGAACGCCACCACATCGAGTTCCGATTCGTACCCGCCGCGCGCCCGCTTGCCGACGGGCACATTGCGCCGGACAAAGTAGCCCTTGTATTCGTACCATTCGGCAACCAGTTGCTCCAGGAAATTATTGGCCATGGCTCACATCCACTCATAAAGCCGGGCAGGGTTGAGGATGCCGGCCGGATCGAAACTCTGCTTGAGGCGCCGGTGTATTGTCTGCATGGCCGCGGGCAGCGGCGCGAAGACGCCGACTGACTTGTCGCCGCCGCGAAAAAGCGTGGCATGCCCGCCGCCGAAAGCCGCGGCCTCTCTCACGGCTTTCGCATCGGCGTCGGATTTGAGCCACCGCAGCGCGCCTCCCCACTCGATCAACTGCTGCCCGGCGATATTGAGCGGCGGCGTGGTGGGCTTGACGGAAAGCCGCCAGAGCGGCTGGGGAAGTGCGAAAAAATCCGCCTCGTGCTCGCGCACGGATCGCCAGAATGCCGGACCATCCGCGAGGTCGTCGCCGCCGAGTCGCTCGCGCGCCGCACGCACCGCCGCCGCTGCTCCGGAGAGCCGTACATACAGCGACTGTCCCGTGTAACAGGTGGCGGACAGCGGCAAGGGTTTTCCGGCCCATTCATTCATCAGCGCAATGGCTTCGGCCTGGCTTTGCTCGCGGCGCAAGGTGACTTCACCAACCGGCAACGGCAGCGCCTTCAGCGAAACTTCGAGGATCAGGCCCAAGGTGCCCAGAGAACCGGTCATGAGGCGCGAGACATCGTAGCCGGCGACGTTCTTCATGACCTGGCCGCCGAAGCGCAGATCCGCGCCCTTGCCGTCGAGCATCCGTACCCCCAGTACGAAATCGCGCACCGCACCGGCGTAGGGGCGTCGCGGGCCGGAAAGTCCCGCCGCGACGCAGCCGCCCAGCGTTGCCGATTCCCCGAAGTGCGGCGGCTCGAACGCGAGCATCTGTCCCTGCTCGCGCATCGTGTCCTCGATTTCGGAGAGCAGCGTGCCGCACCGCGCGGTGATGACCAATTCGGTGGGCTCGTAGTTCACGATCCCGCGGCAGGCGGTCGTGCTCAACACGTCGCCTTGCAGTTCGCCCCCGTAGAAATCCTTGGTTCCGCCGCCGCGTATGCGAAGCCCCCGGCGTGATGCGGCCGCCGCGCGTATCGCCTCTCCCAGTTCGCCGGCGGGATCCAAGCCGATCAAAACCTCGGGAGATCGGGAAACTTCTCCCGCCCCGCGTGAACGTGCATGCGGCCGAGTTCCGCGCAGCGATGCAGCGTCGGCACGGCTTTGCCGGGATTGAGCAGCGTGTCGGGATCGAACGCCCGCTTCACCGCGTGGAAGGTCTCCAGTTCCGGAGCGCGGAACTGTTCGCACATCGCGTCGATCTTTTCGACGCCGACGCCGTGCTCGCCGGTGATCGTGCCGCCTACGTCTATAGAGAGCTTGAGGATGCGGGCGCCGAAGGCCTCGGTGCGGGCGAGTTCTCCCGGCTGGTTTGCGTCGTAGAGGATCAGCGGGTGCAGAGTCCCGTCGCCGGCGTGAAAGACGTTCATGCAGCGCAAGCCGTATTCCTTGGACAGCGCCGTGATTTCGTTCAACACGCGCGGCAGCGCCTTTTTCGGAATGGTGCCATCCATGCAGTAATAATCCGGGGAGACGCGTCCGGCCGCCGGAAACGCCGCCTTGCGCCCCGCCCAGAACCGCATGCGCTCGGGTTCGTTCTGCGAGATGCGGATCTCGCTCGCGCCGCTCGCCGCCATGACCGCCTTCATGCGCCCGATCTCGTCGGCGACCTCCTCGGCATTGCCGTCGGATTCGCAGAGCAGGACCGCCTCCGCATCGAGCGGGTAGCCGGCGTGCACGAAAGGTTCCACCGCGCCGGTCGTGATCCTGTCCATCATCTCCAGACCGGCGGGAATGATGCCGGCGGCGATGATGCTGGCGACCGCGGCACCCGCTTTTGCGACGTCATCGAAAGCCGCGAGGATGCACTGCGCACGCTCCGGTTTCGGCAGGAGCTTGACGGTGACTTCGGTGATGACGGCGAGCATGCCCTCGGATCCGGTCATCAGCGCGAGCAAATCGTATCCCGGTGCGTCGAGCCCGTCGCTGCCGATCTCCAGCAATTCGCCTTCCAGGGTATAGGCGCGAAGGCTGAGAATGTTGTGGACGGTCAGTCCGTATTTGAGGCAGTGCATGCCGCCTGCGTTTTCGGCGACGTTGCCGCCGATCGAGCACGCGATCTGGCTCGACGGATCCGGCGCATAGTACAAACCATACGGGGCTGCCGCTTCCGAGATGGCCAGATTGCGCACGCCCGGCTGGACCCGCGCGGTACGCGCTTGCGCGTCGATCTCCAGGATGCGCATCAGCTTGGCGAGCGAGAGCAGCACGCCGTCGCAGCGGGGCAGGGCGCCGCCGGACAGTCCCGTTCCCGCGCCGCGGGCAATCACCGGCACGCCGAGATCCCGGCACCTGCGCAGAACGCGCTGGACCTGCGCTTCATTCTCGGGGAGCGCCACCACCATCGGCGATTGCCGGTAGGCGGAGAGTCCGTCGCACTCATAGGGCTTTACCTCCTCGGCGTGCGAGAGCACGGCGTCGCGAGGAAGCAAGGCGCGCAGCGCGCTCACGACCTGCTCTTGCCGGGCAGAATCCGGCGCGACTGCTGCAGCGAGTGCCGACATGGACAAATTCTAGCCCAGTTGACGGGCGGACCCCTAACCCGCGGGCGCCGGGCTACAATGAACTCGCGTTCGGCACGGAGGATACAAGAAGAACATGCTCGAAGAATACATGGAGATCGCGCTGCGGCTCTGCAGCGCGCTGGTCATCGGCGGCCTGATCGGGATAGAGCGCAGCTACCACGGCCGCCCCGCCGGTTTTCGGACCCATACGCTGGTGTGCATGGCGTCCGCACTGCTCATGCTGGTGACGGTCTATGAGAGCCAGTGGTTCGTCACCGGCAGGCTGGAGCGCGTCGTCGTCGATCCCACCCGCATGGCCCAGGGCATCATGACCGGCATCGGCTTTCTGGGTGCGGGCGCCATCATGAAGGAGGGTTTCACGGTGCGCGGGCTGACCACGGCGGCTTCGATCTGGATCACGGCCGCGATCGGCATCCTGGTGGGAATCGGGTTCTACTTTCCGGCGGGGCTGGCGGCGGCGCTGACGCTGGGCACCCTGTCGGCCTTTCGCTGGATCGAAAATCGCTTGCGCGCCAAGTTCTACGCGCATTTCACGGTGCGCTTCCAGCGTAACGGCGCGATGCCGGAATTCGAACTGCGGCGGGTGGTTGCCGATCACGGATTTTCGATCGCCAATTTGAACTATCGGCTCACCAGCGAAGGCAAGCACTTCGAATACCGGATGGTGCTGAGGACCCTCGATCAGGACAATCTGCGCTCGCTTTCGGAAACGCTCAATGCATCGCAAACGGTGCTCGAGTTTCGCATTGCACCGACCGGCGATTGATCGCGACGAATGCTGCGGGGAGTATTCGTGGCGGGTTCACTGGGAGTGCTGCTCAGCGCGGCCGCCATGAGCTGGTCGGCGGCGGATCTCGCGGACATCACCGACGACAGAATCGGGCAGCTTGTCGAGTCGCTCGCCACCAACGATGCGGAACGCACCACCATACGGGCGCGGCTCACCGGCTGGAAGGAACTGCTGTCCGCGCCGGGCAACCGCAGCGCCGCGGATCCGGCAAAGCTCCGGATGGTGAACGACTTCATGCAGCGTACGCCTTTCTATTGCGATCCGGTGATGTGGTGTGCCGAGGACTACTGGGCCAAGCCGGCCGAGTTCCTGGCCAACGACGGCGGCGATTGCGAGGACTTCTCGATCGCCAAGTACTTCAGTCTGAAGGCGCTCGGCGTGGAGGATTCCAAGCTCCGTATCGTGTATGCGGTGTATCGCCGCGGCGGGCAGGGCGCGTTCACCGGCGCCCATATGGTGCTCGCCTATTACGAGCGACCCGACGCCGAGCCGCTCATTCTCGACAACATCAACCACGCCATCCTGCCCGCCTCCAGCCGCCCTGATCTCGACCCGATCTTCAGCTTCAACAGCGGCGGGCTATGGTCCGCCAAGGAGCAGAAGGGCAGGGGACAGCCCGCGACACCGTACCGAGCGTGGAGCGACCACTGGCGCCGCGTTCAGAGCGACGATGCGATACGGTCGATCACGCCTGAAAAACGCAAATCGCCGGAATGCCAGGCGCTGATGCAGCGCTCGCCATGGTGTGGGTAAGCCCGGACAGCTCGGGACCCGGGCACTGCTCTAGCAACGTAATATCTTCCCCGGATTCATGATGTTCCGCGGGTCGAGCGCTTTCTTGATGAGCGCCATGACTTGAACCGCCGGCCCATGCTCGGCGATCAGGAAGTCGAGCTTGCCGAGGCCGATCCCGTGCTCGCCGGTGCAGGTGCCGCCCATCGCCAGGGCGCGCATCACGACGCGGCGATTCAATTCATCGGCTTCCGTGATTTCCGCCGGATTGTCGGGGGCGATCAAAACCACCAGGTGAAAATTACCGTCGCCGACGTGGCCGAATAGCGCCACGGGAATCGAGGCCCGCGCGATATCCTCGTTGCTTTCCGCGATGCATTCGGCGAGCCGGGAGATCGGCACGCACACGTCCGTGGAGAATGCCAGGCTCCCCGGCCGCAGCCTGCGGCACGCCGGATAAGCGTCGTGCCGCGCCTGCCACAGCCGCGTGCGCTCCTCCTGCCGCGTGGCCCACTCGAAATCGAGACCGCCGAATTCCCGCGAGACGTCCTGCACGGTGCGCGACTGTTCTTCCACGCTCGCCTGCGTGCCGTGAAACTCCCAGAACAACGTCGGCGCCTCGCGCAGCTCCAGCTTGCTGTACTGATTCACCGCGCGGAGGGTCAGCGCATCGAGCAGCTCGCAGCGCGCGACCGGGACCCCCATCTGTATCGTCTGAATGACCGTGCGCACCGCAGCATCCACGGCAGGAAAGGCGCATATTGCGGCGGCCTGGGCCTCGGGCTGGGGATAGAGACGAAGCGTAATTTCCGTAATGACCCCGAGCGTGCCTTCGGAGCCGATCATGAGCCGCGAGAGATCGTATCCGGCGGAAGACTTGCGCGCGCGACCGCCGGTGCGGACCACCGTGCCGTCGGCGAGCACCACGGTGAGTCCCAGAACGTTTTCCTTCATCGTGCCGTAGCGCACGGCGTTGGTGCCCGACGCCCGCGTGGCGGCCATGCCGCCCAGCGTCGCATCCGCGCCGGGATCGATCGGAAAGAACAGCCCCGTGTCGTGGAGATGCCGATTCAACTGCTTGCGGGTCACACCGGCTTGCACGGTCGCATCGAGATCGTCGGGATGAACGGCCACCACGCGGTTCATGCGGGTCAGGTCTATGCAGATGCCGCCGTGTATCGCGAGCACGTGCCCCTCCACCGAGCTGCCGGCGCCGAACGGCACGATGGGAACATGATGCGCGTGGCTGACCGTTACGACAGCCGCGACTTCCTCGGTGGTGAGGGGATAGGCAACGGCCTCCGGGGGCATCGCCGGATGTGCCGATTCGTCCTTTCCGTGCTGCTCGCGTGCGGCGGGTGCCGTGGTAAAGCGCTCCCCCAGGCGAGCCTGCAGTTCCGCGAGCAGCGCTGCCGGTAGCGGCTTGCGAAAGCGGGAACCTGGCGCGGGCTGATTCATCCTGGCTTTGTCACTTCGCCACTTCGTGGTTCGCCATTTTTTCGAGCGCGCGCACGAGCGCCGAGTGGTCCCACTTCGCGCCGCCATTGGCGACGCAGCAGTTGAAGAGTTCCTGTGCCGTAGCGGTATTCGGCAGGGAGAGTCCCATCGCCCGCGCGCCGGAGAGCGCCAATGACAGGTCCTTCTGGTGCAGCTCGATGCGGAATCCCGGATCGAACGTACGCTTGATCATGCGTTCGCCGTGCACTTCGAGAATGCGCGATGCGGCGAATCCGCCCATCAGCGCCTGACGCACTTTCGCGGGATCGGCGCCCGCCTTGGCGGCAAAAAGCAGCGCCTCGCCCACCGCTTCGATATTGAGCGCGACGATGATCTGGTTCGCGACCTTGCAGGTCTGCCCGTCGCCGTTACCGCCCACCAGCGTGATGTTCTTGCCCATGAGTTCGAAAATGGGCTTCACTCTGGCGAATGTCGCCTCGCTGCCCCCGGCCATGATCGTCAGCGCCGCATTCTTGGCGCCCACTTCGCCCCCGGAAACCGGCGCGTCCACGTACTCGCAGCCCAGTTCGTTGATGCGCCTGGCGTAGCGCTTGGTCTCGATCGGCGAAATGGAACTCATATCCACGACGATCTTGTCCCTGGAGAGCCCTTCCGCGACCCCGTTTGCACCGAACAGCACCTTCTCGACGTCGGGCGTGTCGGGGACCATGGTGATGACGATGTCGGCTTTCTGTGCCACTTCCCTGGCGGAAGCGCACGCTTTTCCTCCGGCAGATGCGAGTTCCTGCGGCACGCCGCTGCGCGAGTGCAGGAACAGCGTGTGGCCGCCCTTGATCAGGTTGATTGCCATGGGCTTGCCCATGATGCCGAGTCCGACGAAGCCGATGTTGCTCATATAAACCTCCCGGGAATCAAACCACAGAGACACAGAGGCACAGAGAATACCAAGAAATACGAGGGTCTC
>JBQTJV010000276.1:0-3377 GCA_052386775.1 Betaproteobacteria bacterium | reverse complement strand
CTCGGCTAGGTCGGTCGCGAGCGGTTTCTCGATCAGCATCGGGAGGTTGCGCTGCGCCGCGGCAAGCACCGGCTCGACGTGCAGGTGCTCATCCGTCGACACGACAACTGCGTTCACTTCCGGACGCGCGAGCAGTTCCCTGAAATCGGAGGTGATGTAATCGGCCCCCACCTTGTCGCCGACAAGCTTGGCTCGATCCGGATTGATCTCGGCGATGCCGATCCAGCCCACCGCAGGATGGCGCGCCGCCAGCTCGCCGCGGATCAAGCCGACACGGCCGGCGCCCACGATTGCAAGACCGATGTTCTTAGCCTGTCTCTTCATTCCGGGACTCTCAAAGGTTTCAACGGCCCGCGCCCGCCAGGGCCGCGGGCCGACGCGATTCGGGCAAAGGCAGGGATACCGGTTCCCCGCGTTCGGCGGAGAGATCCGCCGCGATGTAGACCTCCATCACTTGCCGCGCCTGTTCCGGTGTGACCAGCACCGGCCCGTCCTGCGCGACCGCCTCGAGGAAGTGGATCGTCTCGCGCTCCATCGGGCCGGCATAGGTGTGATCCACGAACTCGCCGGGCATCGACGACATCGGCAAACGCATGCCATCCTTCATCGTCGATAACACGACGTCGCGGTGCGTGTCGTCCACCAGGACGGCGCCTTCGGTGCCGATCATTTCGATCCACGTCATCGAGAAGTTCGGGTATCCGGGCGGCAGGCTCCAGCCGCCTCCGACGACGAACGAGAGCCCGCTGTCCATCGTGACGGTGATCCACTGGTTGTCGGGAATGTCGGCCCCGGTCGTCTCCCTCATGGCGCCGTAATTCACCTGCGAGTAAACGCGCACCGGGCGCGCCGGTTCAAGGCACCATAGGACAAAATCCAGGTCATGCGTGGACTCCATCGCCGCGGGAGAGAGCTTGGTGCGCCCGGTGATTTTCTTCCCGAGGCCGCGCGTGATGTGTCGACTGACCAGCGCGCTGACGGGCCTTCCTATCGTTCCATCGACTACGGATTTCCGCACATAAGCGAACTTCGGGTTGAAACGCTGGGAGTAGCCGATGGTGAACTTGAGCCGGTTGCGGCGCGCGATCTCGATCAGGTCATCTGCTTCGTGCAGTTCCACCGCGATCGGCTTTTCGAGGAAAACATGCTTGCCTGCGAGCAGGCACTCTCGCGCCATCGGATAGTGCAGCGTCTCCGGTGTCGCTGAAATGTAGCAGGCATCGATCTCCGCGATCTTGAGGAGTTCGCGATAGTCGGCCGTCGCCGTTACCGGGTTGGTCGCCTTCGCGACTTCAGCGAGCCGCTCCGGGCGGGTTTCGGCAATATGGAGATGGTTCACGCGGGGATGCGCCGCACAGGTTTCGGCCCGGATCCCGCCGCACCAGCCGGTGCCGATGATCCCGATGTTGAGCTGTTTCACTGGTAATGTTCCTTGCAAGGAGTAACGAGGGGCGGTGCGGCAGCGCCGCCATGCCGTGCCCGCAATGGTAGCAAATTGTCCAGGGTGCGGGCGCGTGTTAGGATGGCGCCGAAAAGAAGTGAGTCTTGTGCGCCCGCCGCGGCCCGACCGGTTCAACACCCGTATGCTACGTTCAACCCGGGAGAGGGAATGCCGTTCTACCGTTTTGAGGATCTCGAAAGCAATTACCTGACACCGCACCTGTCCACCGGGAAAGCTCCGGTCATCGAAGGCAGGTACATGTACTTCTGCCTGCTGCACAAGGACGCCGGCACCGGCTCCGAACTGCACTATCACCCCAATGAATTGCTGATCTTCCCCCTGCGCGGAAAAATCAACGCCATCGTCGGCAAGGACCGGCGCGTGGTGAGTCCGGGGACGTTTGTTCACGCTCCGGCCTATGCCCGGCATTCAATGCGCGCGACCGAGGACGCGCCGTGCCAGTATCTTTACATCAAGGACAAGACCTGGACCGTCGTGGGCCTGGCCGAGGACGAAGCGGTGCCGGACAAGGCGATGACAGTGGCGGAGGTCAATCGCAAGTACAACGTCGGGGACCGTGAGCGCCATCAGAAAGCGCAAGGGAAATCCCAGGCCATCATCGAAGGGCTTCCGGTCTGCTATTACCCGATCCTCGAGGGGCTCGACGCGCCGCGCGTCTCGGCGCGCCACGTCAATTGGATCGAAGGAGAGCGCCTGGCGTTCGGTTTTTTCGAAATGTCTGCCGGCTATGACGAACCCCCGATGAACGCCTCACGCGAGATGTTCATCTACGTGCTGTCCGGAAAAATCGATGCCCGGGCGAACGGCGAGCGCAAGACGACCGCTGCGGGCGACATCATCCACATCCCGCGCGATAGCGCCTACCGTCTGCAGGTCATGTCGCCGTTCGCGCGCTATGTCATGGTCTGTTCAACGCCGTATCTGGAAGGGCGCATCGACAACATGACAGCGGAGGAAGCCGAGCAGGCACGCGTCAACATGAAGCCGAACTGATCCACACAGGAGAAGCCGTGATCGTCAGGATTGCAGGCGTAATTTCAGCCGTTGTTTGCGCAACCTTCCTTACAGCGGCACCGGCTGCAGCGCAAGCCTGGAAGCCGGAGCGCAACGTGGAGCTCATCGTTCCCGCTTCAGCGGGAGGCTCGCTCGATACCACGGGGCGGACCGTGCAGCGCCTGTGGGAAGAGCTCAAGCTGCTCCCCGTTTCGAGCACCGTTGCGAATCGCTCCGGCGGCGGCCATGCGGTGGCTTACAACTTTTTGAACCAGCGCGCGGGCGATCCTCACTACATGAGCATCACCTCGTCGACCCTGCACACGAGCAACATCAACGGCCGCACGCCGCTTTCCTTCCGTGATTTCACGCCACTCACGGTGTTGCTGACGGAATACATCGCTTTCGCGGTGCGCGCAGATTCACCGATCAAGAGCGGCAAGGACCTGATCGAGGCGTTACGTAAGAATCCCGGTTCGCTGAGCATCGCATTGAGCAGCGCGGTCGGCGGAACGCACCACATTTCCTTCGGCCTGCCGCTGCAGTCCGCGAAAATCGACATGTCGCAGGCCAAGCTCGTGGCGTTCAACTCCACCGGCGAGGCGGTTACCGCTTTGCTGGGTGGACACGTGGACGTGATGAATGGCGGCACCGTCCAGATCGCGCCGCACGTGGAAAGCGGAAAGATGCGCGTGCTCGCCGTCACGTCGGCAAAGCGCCTTCCGGGGCCGCTGTCGGTTGCGCCCACCTGGCCCGAGCTGGGTTACAAAGGTGTTTTCGAGAATTGGCGCGGAGTCATCGGCACCAAGGGCATGACGCCCGATCAGATCGCCTTCTGGGAGAATGCGTTTCGCAGGATCGTGGAAAGCGGCGAATTCAAGAAGCTTGCCGAGAGAAATCAGTGGGACGCCAATTTCAAGAC
>JBQTJV010000275.1:0-9238 GCA_052386775.1 Betaproteobacteria bacterium | reverse complement strand
ATACGCTGAGAACTGGGCCCCAGTTTTTCAAAGCGCGCATGAAGGCCGAATGCATTACGAACTGGTGGATGCGGATTCAATCGTCAGGGAGGGCAACATCATCACCTTTTGGAGCATGAACAAAGGTGGTATTCATGATGATTTGGCCAACTCGAAACTCGCAAACGACTAGAAGCTCGGTCACATTCAGATCCAAAGGCGCCTGGACTGCCTCGGTATGTCCGAGACAGAAACGTTGCAGCGCAGGCGGGTAGATCTTGAGACCGGTAGGCTGATTCATGAGTGGCAGATGTCAGCCGAATACCTTGAGAAATCTAAGAAGTACTACCTACCCGGGACCGAGGGGTTTTCAAAGGGAAGGCTATTTGTAGACGCACCGAAGCCAGCTCCTGTGCCTCCGAAGCGTGAACCGCCAGCGCTTAATCAGTCAGCCACTGCTTGAACGCGCCGGCTGCGAATTCGATTCCGCGATCGATGTGGAAGATTAGGCCGCGCGGTGGACGCCGCCGATGCACCGCCCGATTAAGCGCGCTCAGGGTGAGCGCGACATCCTTCTTCTTGCCATACGCCCAGCTCAGGACACGGCGTGAGTATTTGTCCATCACCACCGCACTGAACGCAACATGCAACTACTATGTGAGCAGTGCAACAGAGCCAAGGGAGCCAACCTTTGAGGGTTCTGTCGTCCAACCCTGCGTTCGCCAGCGTACCGCCTCGGGAGGTCGCTAAACGCGCACGGTAGTCGCTGCCGTAGCCGGCACGTAGCCTTAAAGGCTTCTTTGCACTTGTTTAAACTCGCTGCGTTACGAATTGGGTGGACGCTGCAAGTTGTTGATTTAACGAACAGCTGATTTCACTTTTTGCGCCTACGAACGCGGGGGTCGCAGGTCCAGAAAATTCTACGACTTGCACCTAAGGCAGGCGCATGCCGAGCGCCGCCGCCTGCCGTTGCTCGAACGCCCTGCAGTGCGCGTCATGATGCTGGCCGATGATGCCGCCGCGCACCGTGCCCGGTTCCACCGCCTTGTAAAGGATGCGCCAGCTTTCAGGCAGCAGGTCGCCATCGGGCGGTGCGATCCACAACCGGAAGAGCAGCCGCTTTTTCGCGGCGCCCTCGTGGTCGACGAAATCGGTGCGCGAGTGCAGCGTGACGTGACTGTTGATGATCTGCAGGTCGCCCGGCTCGAGCCACATGGTGTGCGCCAGATCGAGCCGGCGGACCAGGGCGTCAAACTTTTCCAGCGCCTCGCGATGCGGCGGCGTGAGGCGCGGCACGCCGTCGAGCTGCTGCGCCGAGTTGACGCGATTCCAGTTCCACTTGCTGAAGCGCTTGCCGCCCGCCTCGTCGAAGATCGGGTGCGGGTACGACGGCGCTTCGTCGGGCGCTTCCTCGCCCTGGCGGCTGAAATGCACGGGATTGTGCAGCCAGTCGACGAGCGCGGGGTGTTCCACTCTCATGCGATCGTATGCGGCGAGCGAGCTGGTCGTAATGCTCATTCCGCCGGAAACGGCCTTGTTGTAGCAGCTCAGCACGACGATGTCTGCCGAATCGGTGTGGAAATCCAGTTCGGCATTGGAGGAATAGCCGCGGCCGGTGCCGGTGCGGTAGTCGGTGCCGATGTCGCGCACCGCCGAGATATAGTGGGTCGCCTTGCCTTGCGGACGCGCGACGCCGGCATGCAGGCCGATGCCCCAGGTGAGCAGCTTGAAACCCTCTTCGTCGATCCCTGCGCGTGGCAATCCGCGCACCAGCGCGACGCCCCGGCCGCGTTTCACCTCCGCGAACGCGGCACTGATGATCGGGCCGGCCGCCCCGAGATCGAAGTTCTCGCGGCGATAATCGAGCAGCGGTTTATCCGGCGCTCTCGCGGTGTGCAGGGCTGCGCGCAGATCGCGCTGCGCCCGGTCGTCCAGCGTGAAAGTCCACCGCAGTCGGTCGCGCTCCAGTTCTTCAGCGGTCCAGGCGGCAGGGTGGTCCCATGCGGTGGTGTTCATGGCGTGTGGCGTGATGCAGTAAGTCGGTTACCGAAACGTCAGCGAAAGCGTGCTTTGTCGTCATTCTAAAGCCGGCCTCGCGGGAACACGAACTCGAGACCGCTGCGGATGGCATACTGCGGACGGCCGCCGGCAGGCGCATAATAAGCACGGAAGCAGAGGAGCCCGCCCATGAGCATTGCAATCTATCCCGTCACGCCGGATTTTGCCGCCGAGATCGGTGACGTCAATCTGTCGCAGCCGCTGACGGACGAAACCTTTTCCGAGATCCAGGCCGCGTTCTGGAAATATGCCGTGCTGGTATTCCCGCAGCAGGATCTCACGCCGGAGCAGCACCTCGCCTTCTCCGCGCGCTTCGGCCCGGTCGAAAACGAGCGCACCCTCGATCCGAAAGCCACGCCCACCCGCTATCTCGCCGAGTTCGCCGACATCTCGAACCTCGACGCCGAAGGCAAGATCTGGGCGGAAAACAGCCGGCAGCGCATGTTCAAGGCGGGCAACAAGCTGTGGCACACCGACAGTTCCTTCAAACGCCTGCCCGCGCTGTGCTCGCTGCTCTATTCCCGCACCATCGCCCCCATCGGTGGCCACACCCAGTTCGCCGATCAGCGCGCCGCCTACGACGCGCTGCCCGAGGCCATGAAGCAGAAGCTGCACGGTCTCGTGGCCGAGCACTGCATCGCTCATTCCCGCGCGCGCAACGGCTTCACCGAATTCAACGAAGACGAAAAGCGCCGCTTGCCGCCGGTGCCGCAGGTGCTGGTGCGGACCCTTCCCCAGAACGGGCGCAAATCGCTTTACGTCGCGTCACACGCGGGGCGCATATTCGGCATGCCGGACGCGGAAGGCCGCGCCCTGATCGACGAACTCATCCGCCACGTCACGCAGCCCCAGTTCGTCTACACGCACCGCTGGCGCCCGGGCGAACTCGTCATGTGGGACAACCGCTGCACCATGCACCGCGGCACGGATTACGACGACCTGCGGTGGGTGCGCGACATGCAGCGGGTCACGATCAGCGACATCGCGAACTCCTGCGAGCAGGAAGGCATCGCAGTCGCCGCCTGAGGAACGCTGCCTACGCGGCAGGTGAGCGTGGGGACGCGGCGGCGCCGTCGGTGTCCGTCGTCACCAGCGGCCGGTCGAGCCCGGACTTGAGCACCTTGGTGCGCAGCAGGTGCGAGACGAAGTCGATCAGCGCGACCACCACGATGATCATGACTATGATGAAGCTCACTTCGTCCCAGCGATGGGCGCGGATCCGGTCCGACAGGGCGAAGCCGATACCGCCGGCGCCGATGATGCCCAGTATCGTCGCGGAGCGCGTGTTGGATTCGAACATGTAGAGCACGTTCGAGAGCATGATCGGCAGCACCTGCGGCAGGATGCCGAAGCGCACGGTCTTCACCACATTGCCGCCGCACGCGCGCACGCCTTCGAGCTGCTTCTTCTCGACGTTCTCGATCGCCTCGGCGAACAGCTTGGCGAAGATGCCGACATCGGTGGTCGCGATCGCGAGCACGCCGGCAAGCGGCCCCAATCCCACCGCGCGCACGTAGACCAGCGCCCACACCAGCGAGTCCACGCCGCGCAGGAAGTCGAACGAGCGGCGGATCGGAAAGCGGATCAGCCGGATGGGCAGAACGTTGCGCGCGCCGAGAAAGCCGAGCGGGACGGCGATGACGGCGGCGATCAACGTGCCGAGAAAGGCCATGGCGATGCTTTCCAGCATGGCTTTCACGAGATCCCAGAACGCCTCTCCCGGACTCGGCGGGATCAGGGCGGCGGCAATTTTCGCAACGCGCTCCGCGCCGTTCAGGAGGCGGGCCGGATTGGCATCGAAACGCACCAGGCAGAACGCCACGAAACCGATGACGCCGAGCGCGGCGGCGAGGAGTATGGCGCGCTCCAGCGGCGACCGGGAAAACGCGCGCGGGTACTGTTCGCGCCATAGCGCGAGCTGGGCGTGATCGATCGCGGCAGCGCTCACTTTCAACGCAGGTTCTCCCGGCCGATGATGTGGTGGCGTATTTTTTCGCAGACGAGGTCGATCAGCGTGATGGTGACGACGATCATCAGCACGATCGCGCTCACGTCCTCGTAGTAGTTCAGGCTGATCGCCTGGTAGAGCTCCTGGCCGATGCCGCCGGCGCCGACGAAGCCCACGATCGCCGCCGAACGGATGTTCAGCTCCAGCCGCCACAGCGTGTAGGTGGTGAAATTGGGCAGCACCTGGGGCAGCGCCGCAAAACGAATCACTTCGAACCAGTTGCCGCCGGTCGCCCGCACGCCTTCGAGCTGGCGCTCGTCGATGTTCTCGTTGGCTTCGGCGAAGAGCTTGCCGAGCGCGCCGGTGGTGTGCACCGTCAGCGCGAGATAGCCGGCGAACGGGCCGACCCCGAAGGCAACGACAAAGATCAGCGCATAGACGACCTCGGGGACGCAGCGCGCGATTTCCGCGAGACGGCGGAACACGAAATACAGCCAGAAGCGGCCCGCCAGGTTGCGCGAAGCGGGAAAGCACAGCAGAAATCCGCCGACCGCGCCCGTCATGGTCGCCATCAGGGCGATCAGCAGCGTATCGGTGAGCAGGCCGAGCCAGCGCAGGAACCCGTAATACCAGACGCCGACGTCGGAGAACAGGCTGCCGAGCCGGATCTCCGGCAGCGTCATGCCGAGATACTCGCCGATCCGCGGCAGGCCCGCGGCGAGACGCCCGGGGGTGAAGTTGCTGAAGTTCGCCGCGAACTGGAAAGCGACGAGGAACAGGATGGCGAATCCGAACAACTGGATGCGCTGGCGCCTGCGCAGCCGCGCGAACGCTTCCTCGAACCGGTCCAGCTGTGCGCTCGCCATGAGGCGTCTGCCTTACCGCTACTTCCTGCCGCGCCGCTCCTTCGCAAGCTGCTGGCGCAGGTCGATCGCGATCTTGTAGACCGAATGCTCCACTTCCTTGTAGCCCTGCGATTCGCCGCGCGCCACTTCCTTGAACACCTTGGGATCGTCCTTGTGCAGGTTGAGGAACATCGTCTTCAGATCGGCTTTCATCTGCTTGGGCAGATCGGAGCGAATCGCGATGACCGGGTTGGGTATCAGGTCGGAAATCCAGATGATGCGGATATCCTCCTTCTTGAGCACACCGCGTGACAGCATCATGTGCAGGCCGCCGCGGGTGTGCTTCTCGGGATCGTTGGTCCAGGTGATGGCGCCGTCGTATGCCTTGTCGAGCACGCCGATGATGCTCTGCTCGTGCCCGCCGGAAAAGACCACCTTGCCGAAATGCTTCTCGGGTTCGAGGCCCATGTTGCGAAAGCCCACGAGCGGGAATATGTAGCCGGACGACGAATTCGGCTCGACCCACGCCCAGGTTTTTCCTTTGAGGTCCTGCAAGGTCTTGTACGGGCTGTCCGCGCGCACGAACGCAACGGCGTAGTAGCCGATGGTGCCGTCGTTGTTGGTCGGCACGACCAGCGGCTCGACGCCGCCCTTGGTTTCCAGCCACGCGGCGGCATAGCCGGCGGCGCCCATGTCCATCACTTCGAGCTGCTTCGCGCCGATCGCCTGGATGACGCCCGCGTATTCCGCGGACAGAAAGAGCTCGAGTTCGATACCGAGCTTTTTCTTGACGTATTCACCGAAGCCCTTGTAACGCGTGAGCGCGGCGGCCTGCGTCTCGACCGCCTGCACGCCGTAGCGGAATTTTGGATACTGCTTGCGCCAGTCGGCGCCCTGGGCGAGCGCATCGCCAGCGAACAGCCCGGCCGTCATCGCCGCCAGACCCAGCATCAGCCCCGACACCTTCCAAAGCGTGGTTCTCATCTTTGCTTTCCTCCCTGTAAGTCATCGCCGCAACGTGTGTGCGGCATTATGCCCGTCTTGCTGCCGGCAAGGCGGTAGAAGTGACGCCTTCGTCCAGTTCGTCCCCTTCCTCGACGCCGTAGATCTCGCGCACCTTGTTCTGGTCGAGCGCGCGCGGCAGGCCGTCGAAGACTTTCCGGCCCGTGCGCATGCCGATGATGCGATCACAATAGGTCCGCGCGGTGTCAAGCGTGTGAAGGTTGCAGATCACCGTGATGCCGTCTTCCCGGTTGATCGTGCGCAGGATCTCCATGACGCGGGCGGCGCTGCGCGGGTCGAGCGAGGCGATCGGCTCGTCGGCGAGCAGAAATCTGGGTTCCTGCACCAGGGCCCGCGCGATCGCCACGCGCTGCTGCTGGCCGCCGGAGAGCGTGTCGGCGCGCTTCAGGATATGGGGGGCCATTTCCACCCGGTCGAGCGTCATGACGGCGAGGGCCCGTTCCTGGGGCGTGAACAGCTTGAAGATCGAGCGAACGGTCGGCTGATAGCTCAGGCGCCCCATCAGGACATTCGTCAACACGTCGAGGCGGGGCACGAGGTTGAATTGCTGGAACACCATCGCGCACTGCTGGCGCCACCGCCGCAGCTCGCGGCCGCTCAGCGCACAGACATCGCCGTCGGGAGCCGGAACATCGGGCGCCAGGATGCGTCCCGCGTCCGGATCGATGAGGCGGTTCATGACACGAAGCAGCGTGGATTTGCCCGCGCCCGATCTGCCGATGATGCCCAGCATCTGCCCCTGCGGGACTTCGAAGGACAGGTTGTCGACCGCAACCAGCGACCCGAATCTCTTCGTTATCCCCTCTACCTTTAGCATCACTCCCCTCTGGGTGCGCGAGCGGCCGCCATCGCGGCGCGCTCGAAGCAGCCGGGCGATGTTGGCGGAAGTGCGTTGCAGCTGTCAAGACAAAACACGCGCTGGCGCGGCGGGGCCCGCGCCCGGGGCGATTGATTTTCTCGCGGGCATGCCGGATGATCGCGGATCGCACAGGGAGCGAACTAAATGCGGGCCATCATCATCGGCGCCGGGCGCGGCCGCCGGCTCATGCCCACGACCGAGAACGCGCCGAAATGCTTTGCCGAAATCCGCGGCAAGCGCATCCTGGACTGGATCGTGGAAGCGCTGAGCGCGGGCGGCGTCACCGATATCTGTTTCATCGGCGGCTATCGCATCGAGGCGGTGCAGCGGGAGTATCCGCATTTCACGTTCCGCCACAACAAGGACTGGGAGCAGAACAACATCCTGGTGTCGCTGATGTGCGCGGAAGACCTCATGGATCGCCCTTTCGTCACGACTTACTCGGACATTCTTTACACCGGGGACGTGGTCTCGAAACTCGTCGCCTCGAGCGTCGATATCGCGCTCGGCATGGACACCGACTGGCGCACCCACTACCAGCCGCGCACCCAGCACCCGCCCAACGACGCCGAGAAGGCGATCATGAAAAACGGCCGCGTCGTGCAATTGCAGCGCGAGATCCCGTACGGCGACGCCACGGGGGAATTCATCGGCGTGGCGCGGTTCAGCGCGCGGGGCGGCGAGCTGCTGCGCGAACATTATCACCGGCGCCGGCGCGAGTTCTGGGACCGGCCTTATCGCGGCGCAAAGCAGTTCCAGAACGCCTACCTCATTCACCTGTTCCAGGACATGATCGAGCAGGGCGTGCCGTTCGGTCATGCCGACACGCACGGCCAGTACCGCGAGATCGATACCCAGGAAGATCTTGATCTGGCCCAGAAAGGCTGGGAATTGTGACGATCAAGCTGCCGCTCTTTCCCGCCTCGGTGGTGGGGTCCATGCCGCGCCCGCTCCACGTGCGCGAGCTGATCGCGAAGTCCTCGTGGGACGCCGCCGACAATCACGCCATGGATGCGGCGATCCGCTATGCGGTGTCGATGCAGGAGTATGCGGGGCTCGACGTCGTGACCGACGGTGAGTGGCGGCGGCGCTCGTATATCGGGGTCATCGCGGAACTGGCCCACGGCTTCACGCTGGAGACGAATCCCGCGGACGGCAGGCCGTGGACGGTGGTAACGGAGAAGCTCGCGCCGAAGGAGCCCGGGTTCATCGCAGCCGAAGCGAAGTTCCTGAAAAGCGCCGCGCGCGTCGGCACCAAGATCACGCTGCCCGCGCCCGGATTGCTGGGCGAGCGCCTATGGGACGCGGAGCGCTCGAAGAAAGCGTATCCCAAACGCGAGGATTTCGTGTGGGATTGCGTAGAGCCGCTGCGGCGGGAAATCGCACTGATCCAGAAGATCGGCATCGACATCGTGCAGATCGACGACCCGCATCTCTGTCTGTTCGTCGATCGCGACGTTCGCGCGAGTTACGAGGATCCCGACCGCGCGGCCGATTTTGCGGTCGACATGACCAACGCGCTGGTCGAAGGTTTCACCGGGATCAAATTCGCGGTGCATCTCTGCCGGCGCGCCGGCGCACGGGTGCGCGGCGAGAGGCACCATGCGGGGACCTACGGCCCGATCCTTGCCCAGTTGAATCGCCTCAAAGTGCAGCATCTCACGATGGAGTTCACCGCCGCGGGCGCAGACGATCTGGAAAGCATCGGCAGACTGCGGCCCGATTTCGAGCTCGGTCTGGGCGTGGTCGACGTGACGCCGGGCGCGATCGATGACGCGCAGACCATCGTTGCACGTGTCGAGCGGGCCCTGAAACGCGTCGATGCCACGCGCATCACGCTCAATCCCGATTGCGGGTTCGCGCCCGGCTCGGCGGCCAAGGTCGACGTCGACGAGGTGTTCACCAAGCTGCGCGCCGAAGCCGATGCCGCGCGCATGCTGCGCGAGCAGGTCGGTAAGAACTAGCCGCGGGTTCCCAGTTCCGCGCAGAGCTTGTCCAGTCGCGCTTTCAGCTCGCTCACTTCGCCTTGCAGGCTGGCGACGCTCGCCTTCAACTCCGCGATCTCCGACGAGGTGCCGCTCGCCGCCGCGGCCAGGGGTGATGCGGGTGCTGCAGGGTGTTGGACTGCGGGCGCGCCGCAAAGCAGGTGCATCCAGCGATTCTCGCGCGAGCCCGGCTGGCGCGGCAGTTCGGTCACGAGCGCGCCGGCCGGCCGCTCGGCCAGCTCGCGCAGGAACAGCTCCACCAGCTCGATGTCGGTAAAGCTGTGCAGCCGCTCGCAGTTGATGCGCAGCTCGCCGGGCGTCTGCGGGCCGCGCAGCATGAGTACCGTCATCAGCGCGCTCGACTGCTTCGGGATCTGCAGCACCCGCTCGATGTTGTGACTGTAGCGCGCCACGCGCCCGCCGCTCGACTCGATCACCAGCGATTTCGCGCGGAGGCTGTCGAGCGCCGCCTGGATCTCGGTTTCACTGGCATTGATCACCGGGTCGCGGCTCGTCTTCTGGTTGCAGCCTGAAACCAGCG
>JBQTJV010000274.1:0-4741 GCA_052386775.1 Betaproteobacteria bacterium | reverse complement strand
CTATGCCTTCATGAAACGCTCTTTGTCCGGTGAACGGGTCGATTCGCCATCCATAGTTGGACGAATGCCAGCCGCCCTCCACGGGTAACCGTGTCGGAATCAACTGTTCCCGCGCACGGTTGAGCGTAAACAACGACTCCAGCAGCCCGAGCCGATCGCCGCCATCGTCGAGCTGCCGCGTCAGGGCATCCAGCTGCCGACTGACGTCTGCGATCGAAAGATCCTGTCCCGTGCCGCTGGGCGCAGCGCCGCCCCGTCCCGGCACTTCACCAAACATCAGCTCCTGCGGCTTGAAGCCCGCCAGGCGGGCCAGGCGGTCCCCCAGCGTATCCAGCCGCAGCATCTGGGCCTGCATCTGCCCGATGCGAACCGCGATGGCGTTGATGTGCTCCCGCACCGGGAATTCCTCTGCCGGGCGCGCATCGTGCGCTCCGCTCAACAAGGAGCCGAGATAGGGAAGCTGCGGAATCGGGGCGTAGCGAACAACGACGTAGTGCAGCAGCAGGGCGACGATCACGATCATGGACAGCGCTCCCACCGCCAGCATCGCGAGTTGAGGCATGCCCAGTGTGATGGTCTTCGCTTTTGCGAGGTTCTCGGAAACTAGAATAATATTCATTGTTTCGCCACGGCGGATCCCAGTGCCCGCTCAACGCATCGGCGCATTGCTCGGCGCGCCCGAACTCAGAACGCTCTCCCGCAAGGCGCAACGCCTGGCGGAGCTGCAACACATCTTTCTGGACTGCGCTCCCGCACCCCTCGGCCGGGCGAGCCGGGTCAGGGGTTACCAAGCGGGGACCCTCTATCTTTCGGCGGATAACGCAGCGGTCGCCACCAAACTTCGTCAACTCGCGCCGAGCTTGTTGTTAGCTATCCGAAAACGCGTGCCCGAGATTACTGGAATTAAAATTGTGGTGCAAGTGAGGGAAGTCACAGCGGCGGCGGCAAGCAAACCGCAACCGGCAAGGATAGCCCTTGAAAATATTGAAATTTTTCGAGCGCTTGCGGAAAAGCTGCCAGAATCGCAGTTGAAATCCGCCGTTGCCAAGCTGGTACGGCGTCATGGGCGCGGCCGCTGATCAGATGGCGAGCAGCAGGCGTTCCACCACGTAAAAGGCCATCACCACCATCGCAAAAACCACGGCAAACTGGAACACCCGCCAGGCGAATCCAAGATAGATTCGATTGCGGGTGAAGAGATAGACGAGAAGCGCGGCACCGATCGTGATCAGCGCCAGGGCGCCGACCAGCCGCAGGATCAGCATGTCATCAAGGCATCCGCGCGTTGCCCGCTAAGGCGGGGGTCACGCGGTCTGCAGCTGCCAGCCGAGAAATGCCGGCGCGTCTTCTGCCCGCTCGAAGCTGACGAACTCCCAGGCGCTTTCCGTTTCCAGCAGACGCCTCAGCAAGAGGTTATTGAGCGCGTGACCCGACTTGTAGCCGCTGAACGCGCCGATCAGGGGATGGCCCAGCAGGTAAAGGTCGCCGATTGCATCCAGCACCTTGTGCTTGACGAACTCGTCGCTGTAGCGCAAGCCGTCGTTGTTGAGCACCCGGTAGTCGTCCATGACGATAGCATTGTCGAGGCTGCCGCCGAGCGCCAGGCCCTGGGCGCGCATGCTTTCGACGTCGTGCATGAATCCGAAAGTCCGCGCGCGGCTCACTTCCTTTACGTACGAGGTGGTGGCAAAGTCGACGCACACCGACTGGCGCGAGCGGTCGAATACGGGATGGTCGAAATCGATGCTCAATTCCAGGCGGAATCCGTTGTGCGGCTCGAAACGAACCCACTTGTCGCCTTCGTGCACTTCGACCGGGCTCAGAATGCGGATGAATTTCTTGGGCGCGTTCTGCTCCTCGATGCCGGCAGACTGCAAAAGGAAAACCAACGGGCCGGCGCTGCCGTCCATGATCGGCACTTCGGGAGCGGAAACGTCCACGTAAGCGTTGTCGACGCCCAAGCCGCCGAACGCCGACATCAGATGCTCGACGGTGGACACCCGCACCCCATCCCTCTCCAGGCACGAAGAGAGGCGTGTATCGCCTACCGCATACGGACTCGCCGTGATGTCTACCGGGTCTGCGAGGTCGACGCGGCGAAACACGATGCCGGTGTCAGCCGCAGCCGGCCGCAGGGTCAGAGACACCTTGAGCCCGGTATGCAATCCGACGCCAGTGGCGCGAATCGTGTTTTTCAGCGTACGCTGCCGAATCACAGAAAACCCCGATATTTCAGTCCGTTAACTTGGTTATTTTAACATCACCACCAGCTCCGGCAAAGCCTTTTACATATGCTTACGGCAACTGCCCGCCCGCGATATCAGGGCACAGTCTGCGCCGCAGAGTCCCGTCCCGGGCTAATCAGCCTGCTTCCTCAGGAATGCGGGGATGTCGAGCATCTCGACGCCGGATTGCCGCATCGCCTCGATGGTGGCGTCGCGGTTGCGCCGGCGGATTACCGCGGGCTGCTCAAGCGCGTTGTAGTCGACCTCGATCGGCGCGTTGTCCGTGCCGGTTTTTTGCGCGACCACGGCCAGCGGTTTCGCCTGGTGTCGCCCCACCGGCTTGCCGAGCCCGGTCGCCACGATGGTCACGCGCAGGTTCGATTCGAGCCCGTCATCGTAAACCGTGCCCACGATCACCGTAGCGGACTCGGCGGCGAACGCCTTGATCGTTTCCATCACGTCATACATCTCCTGTAACTGGAAAGTGGCCTTGCTGGCCGAGATGTTCACCAGCACCCCGCGTGCATCCGAGATATTGATGTCCTCCAGCAGCGGACAGGCAACGGCCTGCTCGGCCGCAACCCGTGCACGGTCGGCCCCATCGGCCTTTGCCGAGCCCATCATCGCCATGCCCATCTCCGCCATCACCGTACGCACGTCGGCGAAGTCGACGTTGATCATGCCCGGACAGCTGATGATCTCCGCGATGCCGGCTACCGCGCCATGAAGGACTTCGTTCGCCGCCTGGAAGGCCTCGTCCAGCGTGACCTGACTTCCCAGCACCTGCATCAGCTTGTCGTTGGGAATCACGATCAGGGAATCGACGTGCTGGGCAAGCGCATCGAGCCCTTCCTGTGCGATGCGCTGGCGCTTGCCCTCGAAGGCGAAAGGCTTGGTGACGACGGCGACAGTCAGCACACCCAACTCCTTCGCCAGTTCCGCCACGATCGGCGCCGCCCCGGTTCCAGTGCCCCCACCCATGCCGGCCGTGAGAAACAACATGTCGGCTCCCGAAATGAGTTCGGCGATACGCTCGCGATCTTCCAGCGCAGCCTGCCTGCCGATCTCGGGATTGGCGCCCGCGCCCAGGCCCTTGGTAATTCCCGTCCCGAGCTGCAGCTGCACCTTCGCCTGATTGCGCTTCAAGGCCTGGGCGTCGGTATTGGCACAGATGAATTCCACGCCCTGCACCCCGCGGGCGATCATGTGATCGATGGCGTTGCCGCCGCAGCCGCCTACGCCGATGACTTTGATTACAGCTTCCTGGGATTGCGTATCGATGAGCTCTATCATGTAGCCCTCCTTGTTGGTGTTACGTTGTTCCTCACGACCCCGAATCGCATTTCAATGGACCGCTACCTCAAAAATTACCGCTGAACCAGCTGCGCATCCGTTCCACCACCTGCTGCAATGGCCCGACCTGCATGCGCGCGAGTTCGCGGCTGCGAAACTGCTGTACGCCTGCAAGCAAGAGACCCACGCCGGTCGAATACCGCGGGTGACGCACCACCTCGGCGAGACCGCCGCTGTAGTTGGGTTTTCCGATTCGCACCGGCATGTGGAAAATCTCTTCGCCGAGTTCAACCATCCCCTGCAGCGCGCTGGACCCGCCGGTGATGACGATCCCCGAAGAGAGCAGCTCCTCGTAGCCGCTGCGCCGCAGTTCGGCCTGGACCAGCGAGTACAGTTCTTCGACGCGGGGTTCGATGACCTCGGCCAGCGTCTTGCGCGAGAGCGTGCGCGGACCGCGGTCGCCGACGCCCGGCACGTCGACCATTTCCTGGGGATCGGCGAGCTGCGATAGCGCGCAGCCGAAACGCTGCTTGATATCCTCCGCGTCCTTGGTCGGGGTGCGCAGCGCCATCGCGATGTCATTGGTAATCTGGTCGCCCGCGATCGGTATGACGGCGGTGTGCCGTATCGCGCCATGCGTGAAAACCGCCACGTCCGTCGTGCCGCCCCCTATGTCGACCATGCATACGCCGAGGTCCTTCTCGTCTTCGGTAATGACCGCGAGCGCCGAAGCGAGCGGCTGCAGAATGAGATCGCGCACTTCAAGCCCGCAACGCCGCACGCATTTGATGATGTTCTGTGCCGCGGAAACGGCGCCGGTCACGATGTGCACCTTGGCTTCCAGGCGCACGCCCGACATGCCAAGCGGCTCGCGCACGTCCTCCTGGCCATCGATGATGAATTCCTGGTTGAGGATGTGCAGAATCTGCTGGTCGTTCGGAATCTGTACCGCCTTGGCGGTTTCGATCACGCGATCGATGTCCATCTGGACCACTTCCTTGTCCTTGATGGCCACCATGCCCTGCGAGTTGAAGCTCTTGATGTGGCTGCCTGCGATCCCGGTATAGACCTCGCGTATCTTGCAATCGGCCATCAGCTCGGCTTCTTCCAGCGCGCGCTGGATGGCGCTCACCGTCGTCTCGATGTTGACCACTACGCCTTTCTTGAGCCCTCGAGACGGATGGCTTCCCATGCCAATGATCTCGAAACCGCCTTCCGGCCTG
>JBQTJV010000273.1:0-5240 GCA_052386775.1 Betaproteobacteria bacterium | reverse complement strand
CATCCCGGAGAGACGTCCGAGGAAAAGGTGTCGCTTTCCGAGCGCTTCGGCCTTTGGGTGTCGTTCTATCCGGGATGGATTTCCTCCCCGACATGCCGGTATTCCAGGTTTTCCTGCATGTACTCCGGCATGAGATGGCGGCGATTCGAGGTGGCGTATATAAGGCAGTTCTCGGAGGCGGCCGCGACCGAGCCATCGAGCACCACCTTGAGCGCCTTGTAACCCGGCTCGTCCGCCTCGAACGACAGGTCGTCGCAGTACAGGACGAAACGCTCGGGGCGCTTGCAGATTCTGTCCACGATCTCCGCAAGGTCCACCATATCGCGCTTTTCCACCTCGATGACCCGCAAGCCGCGCCCGGCGTACTTGTTGAGGAGCGCCTTTACCAGCGACGATTTCCCGGTCCCGCGCGCGCCGGTGAGCAGCACGTTGTTCGCCGGGTAGCCTTCCACGAACTGGCGGGTGTTCTGTTCCACCAGCGCTTTCTGCTCGTCGATGCCGCGCAGATCCCTGAGCTCGATGCGATGGACGTTGCCGACCGGTTCGATATAGGCGCGCCCATCGCGCTTGCGCCAGCGAAAAGCGATCGAAGCCCTCCAGTCCGTGGCCGGCGGTTCCGGCGCGAGGAGGCTTTCCAGTCGGGCCACCAGCGCCTCCGCCCGACCCAGCAGTGCCGAAAAATCGTTCATTGATCAGCTTCGGTAATCGGCGTTGATGCGCACGTATTCGTGCGACAGGTCGCAGGTCCAGATCCCGGTCGATGCCTTGCCGCGGTTGAGGAGGATGCGCACCGTAATTTCGCTTTGTTTCATCACCCGCTGAGCGTCAGTCTCCCGATACTCGGGATGCCGGCTGCCGTTCCTTGCCACCAGCAAATCGTCGAGATAGAGATCCACTTTTTCCACGTCCAGGTCCCCGACACCCGCATAGCCTATGGCGGCGAGAATGCGACCCAGATTGGGATCGGAGGCAAAAAAAGCGGTCTTCACCAGCGGCGAGTGCGCCACCGCATTGGCCACCCGGCGGCACTCTTCGCCGCTGCGCCCGCCTTCGACCATTATCGTGATGAATTTTGTCGCTCCTTCGGCGTCGCGAATGATCGCCTGCGCCAGCCGGACGGCGACCTGGCTGATGGCCTCCAGGAGCGCTCTGTATTCGGTGCTGTCGGCATCGGTAATCTCCGGCATCGCGGCACGGCGAGTCGCAATCAGCACGAAGGCGTCGTTGGTCGAAGTGTCGCCATCGACAGTGATGCAATTGAAGGAACGCCTGGCTGCTTCGCTCACGGCAGCCCGCAGCAAGGGCAGGCTGACGGCGGCATCTGTCGCGACGAACCCCAGCATGGTCGCCATATTGGGATGAATCATACCGGCGCCCTTCGCCATCCCGGTCACGGTGACGGCACGGCCCCCGATGTCCGTGCGCTGCGACACCGCCTTGGGCAGGGTATCGGTCGTCATGATCGCTCGCGCGGCGGCAAGCCAATTGTCTTCCCGGAGGTCCGCAATGCAAGCCGGCAACCCGGCCGCGATACGGTCAAGCGGCAGGGGCTCCATAATCACACCGGTGGAAAACGGCAGCACCTGTCCCGAGGCGCACCCGAGGAGCCGCGCGAGCTCGCCGCATACCTGACGTGCCGCGGCGAGTCCCGATTTGCCGGTGCCGGCATTGGCGCACCCGGTATTGACGACCAGTGCCCGTATGGAGGCGTCCGGATCGAGCATGGTGAGATGCTGCCGGGCGACCACGACGGGCGCCGCGCAAAACCGGTTTTGAGTAAAGACCGCCGCCGCGCGTGCCCCTTCGCAGAGCCTCATGACGAGGAGATCCTTGCGATCCGGCCGCCGCATGTTCGCGTCCGTTACGCCGAGCTCGACGCCGGGTACGGGCAGAAGCGCGCTGGAGTCCGGGGCCGACAGGTTGACGGGCATGTGAAGAACAGCGTTTCGGTACTTTTAACTGAGCTTGCCGTGACAGTGCTTGTACTTCCTGCCTGAACCGCACGGACACGGGTCGTTTCTGCCCACCTTCTGGGCACCGCGGACAAACGGCTGCGGTTTTTCCGCAATCGCAACCTCGCCGTCGATGTCCTCGGTTTCGGTCGCGCTATCGGCGGCTCCCGCGAAGTCGGCGTGCTGGTACTGCACGTTGGCGGGCGTTTCCGGCTCCTCGACCGACTCCAGCTCCGCTGCGCTTCGGATCTGGACCGTCATCAGCGTGCGGGTGACATCGGTCTTGATCATTTCCAGCATGAGCGAGAAGAGTTCGAATGCCTCGCGCTTGTACTCCTGAGTCGGATTCTTCTGGGCGTAGCCACGCAGATGTATTCCCTGCCGCAGATGGTCGAGCGCCGAAAGATGCTCGCGCCAGTGCGAATCCAGGCTCTGCAGCATGATGGCCCGCTCATACTGGCGCATGGCCCCCTGATCCACGGCCGCGGTCTTGTTGCGGTAGGCGTCGCGCGCAGCGTTCCGGATGCGCTCTCTCAGCTCGCCTTCCTCCATCTCGCCCTCGTCGCGAAGCCATTGCGCCACCGGCAGTCTTAACTGCAGCTCCGATTCGAGAGTGCGTTCCAGGCCTGCGGCGTCCCACTGCTCCTCCAGGCTCTCCGGCGGGATATGCTGATTGATGTAGGTCGTGATCACATCGGCGCGCATGGCATCGATGGTCTCGGTGATATCGCTCGCTTCCAGCAACTCGTTACGCTGCTGGTAGACGACTTTTCTTTGATCGTTCGCGACATCGTCGTATTCGAGCAGGTGCTTGCGTATGTCGAAGTTGCGCGCTTCGACCTTGCGCTGCGCGTTTTCTATGGAACGCGAGACCCATGGATGCTCGATCGCCTCGCCCTCGGGCATTTTGAGCCGTTCCATGATCGCGGCCACGCGGTCCGACGCGAATATGCGCAGCAGCGGGTCTTCCAGAGACAGGTAAAAGCGGCTGGACCCCGGATCTCCCTGGCGGCCGGAACGCCCCCGCAACTGGTTGTCGATGCGCCGCGACTCGTGGCGCTCCGTGCCGACGATGTGCAGTCCCCCTGCCGTCACCACCTGATTGTGCAGCGCCTGCCATTCCATGCGGGCGTCGGCGATGCGCTTGCGGCGCTCGTCCTCAGGAAGCGAATCGTCCGCAAGCATTTTGTTGATGGCGGGTTCCGGATTGCCGCCGAGGACGATGTCGGTGCCGCGCCCGGCCATGTTGGTCGCGATCGTGATCATCTTCGGCCGCCCGGCCTGCGCCACGATTTCCGCCTCGCGCGCATGCTGCTTGGCATTGAGCACGTTGTGTGGCAGCTTCTCCTTCTCGAGCATGCCCGACAGCAGTTCCGAGTTCTCTATGGAGGTAGTCCCCACCAGAACCGGTTGTCCCCGCTCATGACAGTCGCGGATATCGGCGATTATCGCACGGTGTTTTTCGTTGGCGGTGCGGTAGACCTGATCGCCGCGGTCGTCGCGGATCATCGGCATGTGGGTGGGTATCACCACCGTCTCCAGACCGTAGATCTGCTGAAACTCGTACGCTTCCGTGTCGGCCGTGCCGGTCATGCCGGCGAGCTTCTTGTACATCCGGAAATAGTTCTGGAAGGTGATGGTGGCGAGGGTCTGGTTTTCCTTCTGGATTTCCACCCCTTCCTTGGCCTCCACCGCCTGGTGCAGGCCCTCTGACCAGCGCCGCCCGGGCATGAGCCGCCCGGTGAATTCGTCGACGATGATGATCTCCCCGTTCTGCACCACGTACTGCTGGTCGCGATGAAACAGGTTGTGCGCGCGCAGCGAAGCATTCAGGTGATGCATGAGGATGATGTTGCCCGGATCGTAGAGGCTGCTTCCCTCCGGCAACAAGCCCGCTTCGGCGAGCAGCGTCTCCGCATGCTCATGCCCCTCCTCGGACATCAGCACCTGATGCGCCTTTTCGTCCACCCAGTAATCGCCCGACCCCTTTTCCTCCTTCTGACGCACCAGGCCGGGCGTAATCCGATTTATCGCGACATACAGTTCTGTAGTGTCTTCCGCCTGGCCCGAGATGATGAGCGGCGTGCGCGCCTCATCGATCAGGATCGAGTCCACTTCGTCGACGATGGCGTAGGCCAGCCCGCGCTGCACTTTTTCCGACACCTGGTAGACCATGTTGTCGCGCAGGTAGTCGAAACCGAACTCGTTGTTGGTGCCGTAGGTAATGTCGGCCGCATAGGCAGCCTGCTTGAGCTCGTGCTCCATCTGCGAGAGATTCACGCCGACGGTGAGCCCCAGAAAACGGTAGATCTTGCCCATCCAGTCGGCGTCGCGCTGGGCCAGGTAATCGTTCACCGTCACGATGTGCACGCCCGCACCCGACAGTGCATTGAGATAGGCCGGCAGCGTTGCGACGAGCGTCTTGCCTTCGCCGGTGCGCATCTCCGCGATCTTGCCGTTGTGGAGCGCGATGCCGCCCACCAACTGCACGTCGAAGTGCCGCATGTTGAGCGTGCGGCGACCGGCCTCGCGCACCACCGCGAACGCCTCGGGCAGCAACTGATCGAGCGTCTCGCCGGCCTGGTAGCGCTGCTTGAACAGATCCGTTCGGGCACGCAGCTCCGCATCGCTCAGCTTTTGTACCTGCGGCTCCAGCGCGCTGATCTGCCGCACCGCGCGCTGATATTGCTTGAGCAGCCGGTCGTTCCGGCTGCCAAAGACCTTCCTGAGGAGACCCGTAACCATGAAATTCCGGTTCTAAGAGTGTCCAGGCACTCTAATAAAAAAGGGGTGGGGAACACCCCACCCCCGCTAATCCGTTAGCATTGCTCAGCCGGGCAACTGCAGGAATCGGGTGGGATTCTGGGGAGCGCCATTCCGACGCACTTCGAAATGCAGATGGGTTCCCGTTGCGCGCCCGGTCCTGCCAACCTCGCCGATCTTCGCGCCACGCATCACGATGTCGCCCGCCTTCACCGCCCGCATGGAAGCATGCGCATAACGCGTCATGAGGCCGTTGCCGTGATCGATCTCGATCATATTACCATATTGAGCGTGAAATTCTGAATACGAGACGACCCCCGCCGCCGCGGCGCGGATCGGCGTGCCGGGCTCGGCCATGAAATCTATGCCTTCATGAAACGCTCTTTGTCCGGTGAACGGGTCGATTCGCAATCCATAGTTGGACGACTGCCAGCCGCCCTCCACGGGTAACCGTGTCTGAATCAACTGTTCCCGCGCACGGTTGTGCGTAAACAACGACTCCAGCTGCACGAGCCGATCGCCGCC
>JBQTJV010000272.1:0-8802 GCA_052386775.1 Betaproteobacteria bacterium | reverse complement strand
CTGGGCTTCGCCGGATTCCAGATCTATTTTCATACCGACTTCACCCGAGACATGATTGCGTTCCTCGGCGCCAGCTATTTCCGCGCGGTCGGCGGTGAAATGCAGTACGGCCTCTCGGCGCGCGGGCTGGCGATCGACACCGGCATGGCGCGTCCCGAAGAGTTTCCCGCCTTTACGGCCTTCTGGCTGGAGCGGCCGGCGCCGGAATCGGGCGGCGCGACGGTGTATGCGCTTCTCGACTCTCCGAGCGCCACCGGCGCCTACCGGTTCAGTATCTTTCCCGGGGCGACGACGGTGATGGATGTCGATGCCGCGATCTATCCGCGCAAGCCGATCGAGCGCCTCGGCATCGCGCCGCTGACCAGCATGTTCCAGCATGGAGAGAACGATCGCCGCATGGCGAACGACTGGCGTCCCGAGATCCACGACTCCGACGGTCTCGCGATGTGGACCGGTAGCGGGGAATGGATCTGGCGTCCGATCGCCAATCCACCGGTGCTGCGCTTCAATTCCTACAGCGACGAGAATCCGCGCGGTTTCGGCCTGATGCAGCGTGACCGCGACTTCAATAATTATCAGGACGACGGCGCGTTCTACGACCTGCGGCCCAGCCTGTGGGTCGAGCCCAAGGCCGGATGGGGCAAGGGCTCGGTGCAGTTGCTCGAGCTGCCGACGGTAGACGAGACATTCGACAATATCGTCGCCTTCTGGAACCCGGAGCGGCAGCCGCAGCCCGGCGAAGAACTGCTGTACGGCTATCGCCTCTACTGGGGCGCGCGTATCCCGTTTGGCACGCCACTCGCCCAGGTGGTCGCGACGCGCACCGGCATCGGCGGCATCATCGGGCAAAAGCGCACTTATTTCTCGTGGCGTTTCGTGGTCGATTTCGCCGGCGCCAACTTCGCCATGATCGGCAAGGACATGAAGGTGGAGCCGGTGATCACGGCCAGCCGCGGGTCCGTCGAAATCCCCTCGGCGCGGCCGCTCTATTCGATACGCGGCTATCGCGCGATGTTCGACGTGCGGCCGAACGACGACAGCGTGGAGCCCATCAATCTGCGCCTGTACTTGCGGGCCGGCGATCGGCCGCTGACCGAAACGTGGGTCTACCAGTGGACGCCGCCCGCGCCGGGGCAGCGCGCGTAGGCCGGGCGTCAGACGCCGATTCTGGCGCCGGAACCGGCATCGAAGCAGTGCAGTTTATCCGAGCTGAACTCGAGGGTGATCGCGCTGCCGGGCTCCGGCAGGGGCAGCGGCGCGGTCCGTGCCACGAGATCCCGCCCGCCCAGGCGCAGATTCAGAAAGACTTCGTTGCCCACCGGTTCGACGTATTCGAGACGCGCGTCAATGCTCACGTGGGCCTGGCGTGGTGAGCCGGTCGGCAAGGGCCTCAGGTCTTCCGGACGGATGCCGACGACGATTTCCCGGTTCAGGTAGCCTGCCGTATCGGGATTCGCGCGCGGGAGGTCGCCAACCGGCAACTCGATGCCATCCATGCCGATCTGGAGTTTGCCATCGCGCTTCAGGAAGCCCTTGAAGAAATTCATCGCCGGGCTGCCGAAGAAACCCGCAACGAACAGGTTCACCGGCCGCTCATAGAGACGCATCGGCGTATCGATCTGCTGAATTTCGCCGCCGTTCAGGACGACGATGCGCCGGCCGAGCGTCATCGATTCGATCTGGTCATGTGTGACGTAGATCATCGTTGCGCCGAGGCTGCGTTGAAGGCGCGCAATCTCCATGCGTGTCGACAGCCGCAGCTTGGCATCGAGGTTGGACAATGGCTCATCGAGCAGGAAGACCTTGGGGTCGCGGACGATGGCGCGCCCGAGTGCGACGCGCTGGCGCTGGCCGCCGGACAGCGTGCCGGGGCGGCGATCGAGCACCGCGGTGAGTCCCAGCTTGTCTGCCGCAGCTTTTACGCGCTGTTCGATATCACCGGCGGGAAGCTTGCGCAGCCTCAGCCCGAACGCGAGATTTTCGGCCACGCTCATGTGCGGATACAGCGCGTAGCTCTGGAACACCATTGCGATGTCCCGGTCTTTTGGCGGCACCTCGTTGACCACGCGGCCATCGATGGAGAGCGTGCCGCGCGTGACCGTTTCGAGCCCCGCGATCATGCGCAACAGGGTCGACTTGCCGCACCCTGAGGGACCGACCAGCACCAGCAGTTCGCCGTGCTGCACGTCGAACGTCGCGTCGCGCACCGCGGCGTGGCCGTTTTCGTAGATCTTGCTGACGTTCTCGAGCCGGACTTCGGCCATGGTTTATTTGATCGAACGCGTATCGTGCCGCACGCGGCGGGATCAGGAGAAAATTTGTTGACGCAGTCTTGAAACGCGCAGCGGCGGATGCCTACAATACGCGTGCTTCGCGGCTATCTTAGCACCGCGAGGCAGTATTCATTCCAACACGTTTTGAAGCAGAACTACACCTTTCCGCAGGGGTTTCTTTGGGGCAGCGCCACATCGGCCTATCAGGTCGAAGGCTCGCCGCTGGCCGACGGCGCGGGACCGAGCATCTGGCAGCGCTTTGCGCATACGCCGGGCATGACTCATGAAGGTGATACGGGTGATGTCGCGTGCGATCACTACCGGCGTTTCCGTGACGATGTCGCGCTGATGAGCGCACTCGGGCTCAAAGCCTATCGCTTCAGTATTGCATGGGCGCGCATTTTCCCCGAGGGTAAAGGGCGCACCAATCCGGCAGGCCTGGATTTCTACGAGCGCCTGGTTGACACGCTGCTCGAGCACCGCATCGAGCCGATGGTCACGCTTTATCACTGGGACCTTCCGGCCGCGCTCGACGATCGCGGCGGCTGGCTCAATCCCGATATTGCAGCCTGGTTTGGCGAGTACGCCCAGACGATGTACCGGCGGCTCGACGGCCGCGTGAAACTGTGGGCGACGCTGAACGAGCCGTGGGTGGTCACCGACGGCGGCTACCTGCATGGCGCGCTGGCACCCGGTCACCGCAATCGCTTCGAGGCCCCGATCGCCACCCATCATCTGCTGCGCGCGCATGGCATGGCCGTGCGCGCCTATCGCGCTACGGGCAAGCACCAGATCGGGCTGGTGGTCAATCTGGAGCCCAAGTATCCGGCGACGCCGTCGGAGGACGACGTGAAGGCCGCTGCGCGCGCCGATGCGTACATGAACCGGCAGTATCTCGATCCGGTCTTTCTGGGGTGTTATCCGGAGGAGCTGAAGGAGATATTCGGCGTCGCCTGGCCGCAGTGGCCAGGGGAGGATTTTGAGTTGATCCGTCAGCCCATCGATTTTCTCGGCGTCAACTACTACACCCGCAACGTGACCCGCCACGACGCCACGGCGTGGCCGCTACGGGCGAGGATGGTGCGTCAAAAGCAGGCGACGTATACCGAGACGGGGTGGGAAGTTTTTCCGCAGGGGCTCGGCGATGTGCTGCGGTGGGTGAAAGACCGATATCGCAACCCGCCCGTGTACATCACTGAAAACGGCGCGGCATTTTACGATCCGCCCAAGGTGGCGGGCGATGAGCTGGCCGATCCCTTGCGGGCCGATTACCTGCGGCGCCACTTGTGTGCGGTGGCACAGGCCATTCAAGCAGGATGCAACATCAAAGGCTACTTTGCGTGGTCCTTTATGGACAACCTGGAGTGGTCTTTGGGATACTCGAAGCGTTTCGGGATCGTGCACGTGGATTTCGAGACCCAGAAAAGGACGCCCAAGGCGAGCGCCCGTTTGTATTCAAGAATAATCGCTGAGCAGGGCGTGTCTTGAAAGAGCAATAGTTTGGTGGGCCTTGCGGGAGCGAGGCGTAGAACAGCAACCAGGGAGGGATTCCGATGTCTGTTCGACAAGCATTCCCCGTGCTCGGGGCGCTGCTGCTGGCCGTGACGGCGGCCACGTTCGTTCACTTGCGCGCGGGCGACATCCTGATGCCGGGGATGCCCGCATTGGTGGTCACACCGGCACCGACTGTGCAAAGCAAGGGAATGGCATTGAGCAAACCGCACAGCCTCCCATTGCCGGCAACGCAGGCGCCTCGCACCTTGCCTGTAGTGGTAGAGCAGCTGCAGGAACGGACTTTCCGGTATTTCTGGGACACGGCGCATCCGCAGACCGGCCTCGTGCCGGACCGGTTTCCCACGCCTTCCTTCTCGAGCATCGCCGCCGTCGGGTTTGCGCTGACCGCCTATCCCATCGGGGCGGAGCGCGGCTACATCACGCGCGAGCAGGCGCGCGAGCGCGTGCTGAAGACCATACGCTTCTTCCGGGATGCCCCGCAGGGAAGCGCCGCGACCGGAACGGCCGGATACAACGGCTTTTTTTACCGGTACCTCGATATGAAGAACGGCCACCGCGTCGGCGACATCGAGCTCTCCACGGTGGACACCGCGCTGCTGCTCGGCGGCATGCTGTTCTGCCAGTCGTATTTCGACGGCGAGGAAGCGCAGGAAGCGGAGATTCGGCAACTGGTGGAGGAGGTCTACAGCCGCGTGAACTGGCGCTGGGCGCAAGTGCGCGGCGCGGCGATCTCCCACGGCTGGACGCCCGAGGGCTCGTTCCTGGAGTACGACTGGCGGGGTTACAACGAGGCGATGCTGGTCTACCTCCTTGCCCTGGGCTCACCCAGCAACAGCGTGGCGCCGGTTGCCTGGAACGAATGGACTCGCGACTACGACAAGCTGTGGGGTCCGCTCCACGGGCAGACGCACCTGCGCTTCGAGTCGCACTTCGGACACCAGTACTCGCACGTCTGGGTCGATTTTCGCGGGATAGCGGACGCGGCGATGCGCAAGCTGGGCATCGATTACTTCGAGAATTCGCGCCGCGCCACGTATGCGCAGCGGGCCTATGCGATAGCGAACCCGATGCGCTGGGCCGGTTACGGTGAAAACGTGTGGGGTCTGACCGCAAGTGATGGTTCGGCTGACGTTGAGGCGGAGTACGCAGGGGAAAAGCGCCGCTTCCGCACTTACTACGCGCGTGGGGTGGGGCCCGAGCCGGTAGACGATGGCACCATTGCGCCAACGGCCGCGGCCGCTTCCCTTCCGTTTGCGCCGGAGATCGTCATTCCCGCCATCGAAGAAATGCATCGGCGCTACGGCCAGCATATCTATGGCGAATACGGCTTCTACGACGCCTTCAATCCCAGCTTCGATTACGACGTGCCGCTCCAGCATGGCCGTCGCATTCCCGGTTTTGGCTGGGTCGACAACGATTATCTCGGGATAGACCAGGGACCGATCGTCGCCATGATCGAGAACCACCGCTCGGACCTGGTTTGGCGCACGACGCGCAGGAATCCGCATATCAAGCGCGGTCTGCTGCGCGCCGGGTTCACCGGCGGCTGGCTGGAAGCGGCCTCCACGCAGGCGAAAGCCGACAGCGACTGAAAGCAGTAAGATAGCGCTGTCTCACCGTCGCGTGCTGCGTCCGCCAGCGCGCGACGGCGTCCATGATCAGTAACCATGCAGCGCCGCTTCATTATCCTGGTTTTCTTGCTTCTGGCAGGCTGCGCGCCCGCGCCCTCCGAGCAGCAGATCTTGCGCTTCTGGACGATGGGGCGGGAAGGCGAGGTCGTGCAGCAGTTGCTGCCGGAGTTCGAGCGCAGGAATCCGGACATCCGTGTGCGCGTGCAGCAGGTGCCGTGGAGTGCCGCGCACGAGAAGCTTTTGACCGCCTACGCCGGCGGCACGCTTCCGGATCTGTGCCAGCTCGGGAACACCTGGCTGCCCGAGTTTGCGGCGCTCGATGCGCTGGTGCCGCTCGATTCCGCGGTTTCCGCATCGAAGGTCATCGCGCCGGAAGACTACTTCACGGGCATCTGGGACACGAACGTCATCGCCGGCACATTGCGCGGCGTGCCGTGGTATGTCGATACACGGCTCCTCTTTTACCGGACCGATATCCTGAAACAGGCCGGCATCGATTCTCCGCCAACGACCTGGGCAGGCTGGCAGCACGCGCTCGCCGCCATCAAGAAGCGGGGCGGCCCCGAGCGCTACGCCATATTGCTGCCGCTGAACGAGCCGGAGCCGCTTATCGCGCTGGGCCTGCAGCAGGCGGAGCCGCTGCTGCGCGAAGGCGGGCGTTGGGGCGGCTTTTCCAGTCCCGGCTTCCGGCGCGCGCTGTCGTTTTACGCCGACATGTATCGCAACGAGTGGGCGCCGGCGGTCGGCGGCGCGCAAATATCCAACGTCTGGAGCGAGTTCGCGCGCGGCCAGTTCGCTTTTTACATCTCGGGCCCCTGGAACATCGGCGAATTCAGGCGGCGCCTGCCCGCCGAGCGACGGGATGACTGGATGACCGCACCGCTGCCCGGCCCGCACGGCCCGGGCGCTTCGACCGCCGGCGGCGCGAGCCTCGTGATATTTCGCTCCTCACGACAGCAACAGGCGGCCTGGCGGCTGGTGGAATTCTTCTCCGAGCCGCAAGTGCAATTGCGCTTCCACGAGCTGACGGGCAACCTGCCGCCGCGCCGGTCGACATGGCGGGACGAGGCACTCGCGGGGGATCGCTACGCGCAGGCGTTTCGCGATCAGCTCGAGCGGGTCCGGCCGGCGCCGCAAGTGCCGGAGTGGGAGCGCATCGTAAGCGAGATGCAGCTCATCGCCGAGGCGGTCGTGCGCGGCCGCATGGACGTCGAGGAGGCCACGCGCGTTCTCGATCGCAAGGTCGACGCCATCCTTGAAAAACGCCGCTGGCTGCTCGCGCGCGGGAAGGCAGGATGAAGCGCGGCGCAGCATGGGCTTTCGTCACGCCGGCACTCATCGTGATCGGGGTATTTTTCCTGATACCGGTTGCGGCGGGGCTGGCGCTCAGTCTCACCGACTTCGACATCTATGCGCTGGCCGATCTCTCCAGTCTGCGCTTCGTCGGCCTCGACAATTACCTTCAATTGCTGCAGACACCGCTCTTCTGGCAGGCGCTCGGCAATACGCTTTATTTCGTGATCGTCGGCGTTCCGCTGTCCATCGCGCTGTCGCTGGCTGCGGCGCTGCTCCTGCATTCGCGGCTGGCGCGCTGCAGGCGGTTCTTTCGCACGGCGCTGTTCGCGCCGGTCGTGACGACCATCGTTGCCGTCGCGGTGGTGTGGCGCTACCTGTTCCACACGCGTTACGGCGTGGTGAATCACGTTCTGGAGCAGGCGGGTATCGCTCCGGTCGACTGGCTCGGCGATCCGGTGTGGGCGATGCCTACCATCATCCTGCTCGCCGTCTGGAAGAACTTCGGCTACAACATGGTGATTCTCCTGGCCGGGTTGCAGGCCATCCCCGGCGAGCTGTACGAGGCCGCGCGCATCGACGGTGCGTCGTGGTGGCGGCAATTTGTGCACGTCACACTGCCCATGCTCGGGCCAACGCTGCTCATGGTCGGCATCCTCACGACCGCCGGATATTTTCAGCTCTTCGCCGAGCCCTATGTGATGACGCAGGGCGGCCCGCTGCGCAGCACGGTGAGCGTCCTCTACTTCATGTACGAGGAAGGCTTCAAGTGGTGGAATTTCGGCACCGCCTCGGCGGTGGCGCTGCTGCTGTTCGGGCTGGTGTTCGGCGTGACTTCGCTGCTGTTGCATGCCTCGCGGCGCAGAGGAGTTGCATGAGTCCGCGGTCGGCTTCGATCCTGGTCAATGGCGCGCTGGCGGGCCTTACCGCCGTCACGCTCTTTCCGCTGCTGTGGATGGTATCGGTTTCGTTCATGCCGGCCGGTGCGGCCAGCACGCTGCCGCCACCACTCTTTCCCGATGCGCCAACGCTGGCCAACTATCGCGAGCTCGTCGTCCACGCCGGCCTGGGGCGCTGGCGGTTGAACAGCCTGCTGCTGGCGGGGGCGGTAACGGCGCTGTCCCTGACCCTCAACACCATGGCGGGCTATGCTTTCGCAAAGCTGCGATTCAAGGGACGCGAGCGGCTTTTCAGGGGGCTGATCGGTGCATTGATCATTCCGGGGCAGGTCGCGATGATGCCGCTCTTTCTCCTGCTGAAGGAGATGGGGCTGGTGACTTCCTATGGCGGCGTGATCGTGCCCGCCATGGCCAGCGTCTTCGGCATCTATCTCGTACGGCAGTACGCCCGCACCATTCCCGACGAGCTGCTGGAGGCGGCGCGCGTGGACGGGGCAGGGGAGTTCCGTATTTTCATCACTGTGGTGGTGCCGCTGCTCAAGCCGGTGCTGGCCTCGCTCGCCGTCTTCACTTTTCTGGCCTGCTGGAACGACTTCATGTGGCCGCTCATCGTTCTGACCGACGAGGAGCTGCAGACGCTGCCGGTGGCGCTTGCCACGCTGTCGCGCGAGCATGTGCAGGACAACGAATTGATGATGGCCGGCTCGGTCATCACCGTGCTGCCGGTGTTGCTGCTGTTTCTTGCGCTCCAGAAGTATTACATCGAGGGCCTGCTGCTCGGGAGCGTGAAAGGGTGAGGCGCGCTCGTGCGCAGGCTCGCGGCACGCTCGGCTTATTCTGGCAGTTCATCAGTGCGGCATTCCTCATGGGCGCGTTAGCAGCCGGAATCGCACCGGCGCAGGGACAATCCACCGTGCGGGTGCTCGACCGCTTTGACGATCTGTCTTCCTGGAAGGTCTCCACATCGGATGACATCAAGGCGAGCGTGCGCCAGACCGCGAGCCCTCACGGCCACGCGCTGTGTCTCGATTATGATTTCGGCGGCGTATCGGGCTATGCCGTCGTCCGTCGCGAACTGGCGCTGGACTATCCGGAGAACTACGAGTTTTCCTTTGCCGTGCGCGGCGACGCGGCGCCAAACACCCTGCAGTTCAAGCTCCTCGACGCGAGCGGCGAAAACGTGTGGTGGGC
>JBQTJV010000271.1:0-25106 GCA_052386775.1 Betaproteobacteria bacterium | reverse complement strand
TCGGCGCCGAGGGCACGCTCGGCATCATCACCGCCGCGGTTCTCAAGCTCTTTCCCAGGCCGGCCACTACGGCGACGACGTGGACGGCGGTCCCTCATCCCGAAGCCGCACTGGAATTGCTGGCATTGCTGCGCCGCCATTGCGGTGAACGCGTGGCCGCATTCGAGATTATTTCCCGCAATTGCCTCGATCTGGTACTGCGGCATATCCCCGGCACGCGCGATCCGCTGTCCCGGCCGCACGACTGGTACGTCCTCGCCGAGCTGACCGACTCGCGCAGCGGTGAGGCGCTGCGAACGGAGCTGGAGGGCGCACTGGAAGCCGCCATGGAGGCCAGGCTCACTGTCGATGCGGTCATCGCCGAGAATGAAGCGCAGTCGCGTGCGCTGTGGCGGCTGCGCGAGGCCATTCCCGAATCCGCACGTGGCGAAGCGGGCATGTTGTATCGCCACGATATTTCGGTCGCAGTGAGCCGGATCCCGGCGTTCATTCGAGACGCGCGCGCGGCGGTGCTCGAGCGCTTTCCCGGCGCCAACATCATCTGCTTCGGCCATCTCGGCGACGGCAACCTGCACTACAACACGTTCGTTCCCGGACGCAGCCGCGCGGATGCCGCGGCGCGCGAAGCGAGCGATGTCACGACGCTGGTGTACGACGTGGTGCACCGCTATCAGGGAAGTTTCAGCGCCGAGCACGGCGTGGGCCTTGCCAAGCTCGCCGACATGGTGCGCTACAAGGAGCCCGTTGAACTGGAACTCATGGCGTCGCTCAAGCGCACGCTTGATCCGCACGGCATCATGAATCCCGGCAAAGTGCTGGAACTCCAGCGGCCAAGCATTTCCTAACCGCTACGGGGCCGGCATGACCGACAAAGTGACGAAAACCGAAGCGGAGTGGAAACAGGCATTGACGCCCGAGCAGTTCCACGTCACCCGCAAGAAAGGCACCGAGCGCGCGTTCAGCGGCGCCCACTGGGACAACCATGAGCGCGGCATGTACTGCTGCGTATGCTGCGGCGCGGAGCTGTTCAAGTCAGACCACAAGTTCGATTCGGGCACGGGCTGGCCCAGTTTCTGGCAGCCAGCCGTTCCGCAGAACGTGGCGACCGAGGAGGACATGAGCTTCTTCATGCGACGCACCGAAGTGGTGTGCAGCCGCTGCGATGCGCACCTCGGTCATGTCTTCGTCGAGGACGGCCCGGCGCCCACGGGGTTGCGCTACTGCATCAACTCGGCCTCGCTCAAGTTTGAGAAAGAGTAATCGCACGGTGTATCGCGATTCCCGGCTGATGGACGGGGTGCGGGCAAAAAGGGATAATGCCGCCTTTTTCGCAGCCGGCCTCGGGATGTGGCCGCCAGCGCCCAGATGAAGTTCCTGTTCGACATCTTTCCGGTTTTGCTGTTCTTTGTCGCCTTCAAGGTCTACGACATCTACGTCGCGACCGCAGTGGCGATCGCAGCCACCTTCGTGCAGATCGGATGGATCTGGTTTCGCCATCGCAAAGTGGACAACATGCTCTGGGTCAGCCTGGGCGTCATCGTCGTTTTCGGCGGCGCAACCCTGCTGCTCCAGGACGAGACCTTCATCAAGTGGAAGCCGACGGTGCTCTACTGGCTGTTCGGCGCGGCGCTCGCCGTCGGTGCCGGCATTTTCAAGAAGAACCTCATCCGGTCGCTCATGGAGAAACAGGTCACCCTGCCCGACCTGGTATGGGGCAAGCTGCTGGCGAGCTGGATCGGCTTTTTCGTCATCATGGGTGCGCTTAACCTGTTTGTCGCCTACAATTTTTCGACGGATGCCTGGGTCAACTTCAAGCTGTTCGGGGGAATGGGATTGATGCTGGGGTTTGTCGTGCTGCAGGCGCTGATGCTCGGCAAGTACATCGAGGACAAGCCGGGAAAGTGACGGCAGAGCTGACCACAGAACAGGAAATGGAGCGCCGACTCGCCGCGCTGGAGCCGGAGTCGCTGCAGATCCTCGACGAATCCGGCAAGCACGTCGGTCACGAAGGCGCCAGGGGCGGCGGCGGGCATTACATGCTTACGATCGTATCCCATCACTTTGCGGGCAAGCCGGCGCAGGCGCGCCACCGCATGATCTACGAGGCGCTGGGGACGCTGATGAGAAAAGAGATACACGCTCTCGCCATCCGGGCATATGCGCCCGACGAAATATGACTACGAAAGGATAATCAATGCTGATTTCGACAGAATTGAGGTGCACGGCTGCCATCGTTGCAGCTCTGCTGATCACGCCTGCCGCGTGGGCGCAAGGCGCCAAGGTCAATGGCAAGGAAATTCCGCAATCGCGCATCGATGCCGGCATCAAAAGCCGCATCGCCCAGGGTCAGCCGGATACGCCCGAACTGCGCAACAACGTGAGAGACGCGCTCATCAACCAGGAGATCATCGCCCAGGAGGCGCTCAAGCGGGGGCTTAACAAGAAACCCGACGTCGCCGCGGCGATCGACATCAACCGCCAGGACATCCTGGTCAACGCCTACGTACAGGATTATCTCGAGCGCAACCCGGTAACCGAGGACACGCTCAAGAAGGAGTACGAACGCATCAAGGGGCAGCTGGGCGGCCGCGAATACAAAGCCCGCCACATCCTCGTCGAGAACGAGAACGAGGCGAAAGATATCATCGCGCAGATCAGGAAAGGCGCGAATTTCGAAAAACTGGCCGCGGAACGCTCCAAGGACACCGGGACCAAGGATCGGGGCGGCGACCTCGACTGGAGCGTGCCGGGCAACTTCGTGAAACCCTTCGGCGACGCGCTCGGGAGGCTCAAGAAAGGCCAGATGACCGACGCGCCGGTGCAATCGAACTTCGGCTGGCACGTGATCAGGCTGGATGACGAACGGGCGTACCAGCCCCCCGCCTACGATGCCGTCAAACAGAATCTGCAGCGCGGCCTGCAGCAGCAGATGGTTCAGAAAATGCTGGCCGAGCTGCGGTCCAAGGCCAAAGTGGAATAGGCGGGACGAAAGCTCTTCTCTACCCCACCCATTTGCGGGCGTTGCGGAAGATGCGCATCAGCGGCGCGTCTTCACCCCATTCGTCGGGGTGCCACGAATTCTGCACGGTGCGGAACACGCGCTCGGGGTGCGGCATGAGGACCGTGAAACGGCCATCCGGTGTCGTGAGCCCGGTGATGCCCTGCGGAGAGCCGTTGGGGTTATACGGGTAGCGCTCGGTGGCGGCGCCACGGTTGTCGACGTAGCGCAGCGTGACAAGCGGCTGCGCGGCCGCTGCGGCATCTTCGCTCGCAAATTCGGCATAGCCCTCGCCGTGCGCGACCGCGATCGGGATACGGCTCCCCGCCATGCCCTCGAAAAACAGCGAGGGCGAAGACTGCACCTCAATCAGGACGAAGCGGGCCTCGAACTGCTCCGATTTGTTCCTCACGAAGCGCGGCCAGCGTTCCGCTCCCGGGATGAGCTCGTGCAGGCTCGCCATCATCTGGCAACCGTTGCAGACACCGAGCGCGAAAGAATCCGTGCGCCCGAAGAAGGCCGCGAATTCCTCGCGGGCGCGCGGGTTGAAGAGTATCGACTTGGCCCAGCCTTCACCGGCGCCGAGGACGTCACCGTAAGAAAATCCGCCGCAGGCAACATAGCCTTTGTAGCCTCGCAGCAAGACCCGGCCGGCGATGATGTCGGTCATGTGGACATCGATCGCATCGAATCCGGCGCGATCGAACGCTGCCGCCATCTCCACCTGGCCGTTGATGCCCTGTTCTCTCAGGACCGCGACACGCGGACGCGCACCGCGCGCGACATAAGGCACCGCAATGTCCTGCGCCGGATCGAAAGTGAGGTGGGGTCTGAGACCCGGATCGCTGCTGTCGAGCAGGCGATCGTATTCCTGCTGCGCGCACACCGGATGATCGCGCAGCCGCTGCAGGTGAAACGAGGTCTCCGACCATGCGCGGTGGAGCTTCACCCGGGGCTCTTCCAGCAACAGCCGTCCGGCATTGAAGATACGCAGCCGATCGCCGCTCTCGACGCTGCCGATTTCGTGGCACGCTTTCTCCAGGCGGGCCGCACCGAACGCATCCCGAACCAGCCCGAGATCACCGCGCCTTACCTGCAGGACCGCGCCCAGCTCTTCGTTGAAGAGGAATTCAAGCGCAGTGCGGTTATAAAGTGCGCCGCCGATTTCGAGCGTGACGCCGCAGCGCCCCGCAAACATCATCTCGCAGACGACGGCGAAAACGCCGCCGTCGGAGCGGTCGTGATACGCCAGCACCCTGCCCTCGCGACCCAGTCTCCGGACGGTGTGAAAAAAACCGCGCAAGCGCTCGGGCATATCGACATCCGGCGCTTCATTACCCATCGCCCCATAGACCTGTGCCAGTGCGGAGCCGCCGATCCGGCAACGTCCCTCTCCCAGGTCGATCAGCACGAGCGCCGTATCCCCGCAATCGGTCCTGAGCTGTGGCGTCAGCGTGAGGCGCGCGTCCTGCACCGGCGCAAAAGCCGACACGATAAGGGATAGCGGCGCGGTCACTTCACGCGAAACGCCGCCCTGCTGCCACGCCGTCTTCATCGACAGCGAATCCTTGCCGACAGGGATGCTCATGCCCAGCCGCGGGCACAAATCCATCGCTACGGCGCGCACCGTGTCATAGAGCGCCGCGTCTTCACCCGGATGCCCGGCCGCCGCCATCCAGTTCGCGGAAAGCTTGACGTCCCGAATATCGGCGATGTCGGCGGCGACGATATTGGTGATCGCCTCCCCCACGGCCATGCGGCCTGATGCTTCGGGATTGACTACGGCAACCGGCGTGCGCTCGCCCATCGCCATCGCTTCGCCGCGATACGTCCGGTAACCCATGAGGGTCACGGCGACATCCGCGACCGGGACCTGCCACGGTCCCACCATCTGATCGCGGGCCGTCATGCCGCCGACGGTGCGGTCGCCGATGCTGATGAGGAACGTCTTGTCTGCGACGCTCGGCAGCCGCAGCACGCGATATGCGGCCTCTGCAAGATCGACGCCGCGCATGTCGAACGGCGGCAACTCGCGCCGGACATGGACCACGTCGCGCGTCAGGCGGGGCGGCTTGCCCAACAGCACGGCGAGCGGCATGTCCACCGGTGTGTTCCCGAACCTGGCATCGATTACGGTGAGCTGGCCGTCATCGGTGGCTTCGCCCACGACGGCAAACGGGCAGCGTTCGCGCTCGCAGATCGCGGTGAAACGATCCAGCGACGAGGGTGCAATGGCGAGTACGTAACGCTCCTGCGCCTCGTTGCACCAGATCTGCAAGGGCGACATCCCCGGTTCCTCGCTGGGTATGCGCCGCAGGTCGAAGCGCCCTCCGCGCTGCGCGGAATGCACCATTTCAGGCAGTGCGTTGGAAAGGCCGCCGGCGCCTACATCGTGGATCGAAAGTATCGGATTGTCCCGCCCCAGCGCGGCGCAGCGATCGATCACTTCCTGCGCACGGCGCTGAATTTCCGCGTTGCCGCGCTGCACGGAATCGAAATCGAGATCCTCGAGATTGGCGCCGGTCGCCATGCTGGAGGCCGCTCCGCCGCCCAGTCCGATGAGCATGCCGGGCCCGCCGAGCTGCACCAGGAGCGCTCCGCTTGCGAAGGGCTGCTTGTGGGTCTGCGCGTCAGCGATGTTGCCCAGGCCGCCGGCGATCATGATCGGCTTGTGATACCCGCGTACCGCGCCCGCGACCTGCTGCTCGAAGCTGCGGAAATAGCCGCACAGGTTGGGCCGGCCGAACTCGTTGTTGAACGAGGCGCCCCCGATCGGTCCATCGATCATGATCTGCAGCGCCGAAGCAATGCGCCTCGGGCGTCCCGAACCGAGCTTCTCCCACGGCTGCTCGAAACCGGGAATCTCCAGGTTCGACACGCTGAAACCGGTCAGCCCCGCTTTCGGCTTGGCGCCGCGGCCGGTGGCGCCCTCGTCGCGGATCTCCCCTCCGGAGCCGGTCGCCGCGCCGGGATACGGCGAGATCGCAGTCGGGTGATTGTGCGTCTCGACCTTCATCACGATGTGCGTCGGCTCGTCGCTGAACCGGTAGCTGCCGTCCTCGCGCGGATGGAAACGTGCGACGTTTGCCCCTTCGATGACTGCCGCGTTGTCCGCGTAGGCGACGAGCGTGCCGTGCGGGTTCCTCTGATGCGTGGTGCGGATCATGCCGAACAGCGACTGCGACTGCGGCCGCCCGTCGATCACCCATTCGGCATTGAAGATCTTGTGCCGGCAATGCTCCGAATTGGCCTGCGCGAACATCATCAGTTCGACGTCCGTCGGATTGCGCCGGATGCGGGAGTAGTGCGCCGCGAGATACGCGATCTCGTCCGTCGACAACGCAAGCCCCATGTCGCGATTTGCACGCTCGAGCGCGGCGATGCCGCCGGCAATGATATCGACAGTCGCCAGTGGCTGCGGCGTAATATGATCAAAAAGCCGGGCTGCCTCTTCGAAGCGCTCCAGAACCGTCTCGGTCATGCGGTCGTGGATCCACGGGGCGAGCGCCGCCTTCTGCGCGCTCGTCAACGTGGCCCCAAACCAGTACGCCACGCCGCGTTCGATGCGCTCCACGCGATCGAGACCGCAGTGACGTGCGATATCGGTTGCCTTTGAAGACCACGGCGATATCGTTCCAATGCGCGGCACGACGAGGAGCGGCGTGCCCTCGGACAGCACGGGGTCCGTCCTCGGGCCGTAGGTCAGGATGCGCTCGAGACGTTCGCGTTCCGAAGGCGACGGCTCGCCGCTCAACATCACGAAATGCCAGTACTCTGCCTCGAGACGGACGTCAGGGATGCAGGAAGAGACGTTCTGAAGGAGCTTGTTGCGGCGAAAGACGGAAAGCGCGCTGCGTCCGCGCAGCCTGATGAGTTGCGACATGAGCTGAGGCGACTCTATAAAAAAGCATTTTACCAAATATTGATGTGCTTTCCGTTAAACTGAATGCTGTTAGACCGATCTGACGCCCATGCTCACGCGACTGGCGCACGGCACGCCGATCTATACCACCGGAGAAATCCGCGAAATCGAAGCGGCGGCTTCGACGCTGCCGCTCATGGAGCGGGCCGGCCTCGCCGCTGCCGAACTGGCGCGCGCGGTCGCGCCCGAATCCGGACGGCCGGTGCTGATCGTCGCCGGCCCTGGAAACAATGGCGGCGATGCCTTTGTCATCGCCCGGCACTTGAAGCAATGGTGGTTCAAAGTGTGCGTGGTGTTCCTGGGCGAGCCCTCCAAACTCTTACATGACGCCTCTGCGGCGCACCAGGCCTGGATCGACGCCGGCGGGGCTGCCGTGGCCGCAATTCCTTCCGGCATGGAATGGGGGCTCGTGGTCGACGGGCTGTTCGGGATCGGTCTGCAGCGCGACGTGGCGGGCGTTCATTCCGAAACCGTGTCCGCGATGAACGCACTGTCCGCCCCGAAGCTGGCTGTCGACATACCGAGCGGCCTCGCATCCGACACCGGGCGGGTCATGGGCTGCGCGGTGCGGGCGGATCACACCATCACCTTTATCGCATTGAAGGCCGGCCTGCTCACGGGCGACGGGCCCGATCACTGCGGCGCGCTGCACCTTGCGGATCTGGGCATTGATGCCCCATCCTTGAAGCGCCCCGCCGGCATCGTAATCGGCGAGGGCCTTCTCGCCCGGGCCTTACCCCGGCGCCGGAAGAATACCCACAAAGGCCATTACGGCAGCGTCGCCATCGTGGGCGGAGCGCACGGGATGGTGGGCGCCGCACTTCTCGCAGGCCGCGCCGCGCTGAAGCTCGGCGCGGGACGCGTTTACCTCGGCCTCATGGCAGACGATGCGCCCCTCGTCGACATGACGCAGCCCGAGCTGATGCTGCGCTCCGCTGACAACGCGCTCAGGCTCGATCATCTCACCGCGCTCGCCATTGGTCCCGGTTTAGGTCAGGCCGCCGCAGCCGGGTATTGTCTCGACTGGGCGTTGGAGGCCAACGTTCCGCTGGTGATCGATGCTGATGGCCTCACTATGCTGAGTTCGACGCCGCCGCTGAAGGCGAAACTTAAGGGGCGGAGCGCGCCGAGCGTCCTGACGCCCCACCCGGCGGAGGCGGCCCGCCTGCTCGGCTGCAGTACCGCAGAGATTCAGCGCGATCGCGTGGCGGCGGCCGTAGCGCTTGCGCAGGAATGGAACAGCCACGTGGTCCTCAAGGGCGCGGGCAGCGTTTGCGCCGCACCGGACGGGACGTGGGGCATCAACGTCTCGGGCAACCCGGGAATGGCCAGCGCCGGAATGGGCGATGTGCTGACCGGTTTTATCGTCGCACTGCTCGGACAAGGCGTCGAGCCGGGGACCGCGCTGCAGTGTGCCGTGCATGCGCACGGCGCTGCGGCGGACGCGCTCGCAGCTGCGGGCGCGGGACCGGCCGGGCTCACCGCGGGCGAAACCATCGAATGCGCGCGCCGCCTCATCAACGAGGCCGCGAGATTGCCATGACGCGCTGCAGTCCTGCGGAAGGAAATACAGCGCCTTTCCATTTACATCGATGAGCCCCGCCCCTAGAATGCACGCGGCACGGAACAACCCTCGCGAATAGCGCTTCATGTCGATCACGCTCCGGGGCGTCATGCAGAGCACGGTGACGCCGCTCAAGGAAGACTTCAGCCCCGATCTCGCCACCTTCGAGCGGCTGGTGGAGTTTCACGTGCGCACGGGTGCGACCGCGATTGCGTGGCCTCACCACAAGGCCGAGTCGTTGAACCTTACGATTGCCGAGCGCAAACTGTTCGCCGAGGTCGCCGTGAAGGTGACCGCCGGCCGGGTGCCGGTATCGATCCACGTCAGCGCACTCGCCGTGGAAGACACCATGGAGCTGGCCCGTCACGCCCAGAAGATCGGCGCCGATGCGATCCTCGCCATTACGCCGTACTTCTGGAATCCGTCCGCCGCGGCGCTCTACGATTATTTCGTGCGTCTCGGCACCTCGATCGATCTGCCGCTGATCGCGTACAACTCGCCGAGTTATCTCTCCGGCGTTGAAATCACCGGAGAACTCACCGGCCGGCTGATCGAGCGGCTGCCGAATTTCACAGGCATGAAGGAAGCAAGCTTCGACAGCGAAAAATTCACGGAGATCGCGCGCGTGGCGCTCGCGCTCAAGCCGGAGTTCGCACTGATTGCGGGAGTCGAGTGGCTCGCACCCTCCATCCCGCTGGGCGGTGCGGGTTCGTACTCCTCCGCCGGCGCGATCTGCCCCAATCTCTGCACCCGCCTGTACGAGGCCTGCGTTTCCGGCGACTGGCCCACGGCACGCACGCTTCAGTATCAACTGGCGCGGCTGTGGGATCTTTTCCGGGACCAGTACCCCTCCTCGCTCAAGGGCGGCATGGTGATCATGGGGCGCGCGGTCGGCCCGACCCGTCCTCCGCTGCCGACCGCCACCGCGGAACGCCAGGCTTTCATTCGAACGCAGCTCGAGGAGCTGGGCATCCTCGATACCGAGCCGCACGGCTGGTAGCGCGGGAACGATCTCGACATGACGTCTTTCGTGCCCGGCCTGGTTCATACGCCCGTCACGCCGTTCAAGGCGGATCGCAGCGTGGATTCAGACCGCTATGGACAGCTGATCGAATTTCACGTCCGCCACGGCGCCGAGGCCCTGGCGCTGCCGATGCACGCCGGCGAATCAGTCAGCCTCAGCGACGCAGAACAGCGCAGGCTGCTGCAGTTCACGCTGGACCAGGTGGCCGGGCGCGTGCCGGTGCTCGCCCACGTGAGCGACGCCGGGACCGGAATCGCCGTCACCCGGGCGCGCCACGCACAGGACACCGGCGCCGCCGCTATCGTCGCCACGACCCCTTACTACTGGACGCCGCCGCCCGCGATGGTGCTGGAGCACTTTGCGCAGATCGGTTCTGCGGTACGCATTCCGTTTTTCCTTCTCTATACGCCCGCGGAGATGCCCGGCACCAGGATCGGCCCCGATCTCGTGCTCAAGCTCATCTCGCGGCTGGAGAACTTTGCCGGCGTCGTGGATGCGAGCCTCGACTGGCAGTTCATGGTCAACATCGCCTGCAGCGCGCAGCGGGCGCGCCCGGATTTTCAGATGCTGTCGGGCGCCGAGTACATGGTCTCCGCCGGGGCCCTCGGCGCGTCGAGCATGTTTTCGGCGCTGGCCGGCGTTGCGCCGCGGCTGGTGCAGCGCCTCTATCAGCGCTGCCGCAAGGAGCAGTATTTCGAAGCGCGGCCCGATCAGGAAGCAATCTCGGCCCTGCGCCAGATCGTGAAGCGAGGCGGGTTTGGCGGCCTCAAGGCGGCGATGCAGGTCATGGGACGCGATTGCGGCGAGCCGCGCCCGCCGAATTCCGCGTCGAGCGCCGCCACATGCGCTGAACTCGCCGCGCAGCTCCAGGCCTTCGCGCCATTGCGCGACGAGCCGCGCGGCTGGTCCTGTTAAATGCCGCCGGAGGCGCCCCAGGAAAGACGCGTCGCGCTCATCACCGGCGCATCGCAGGGGATCGGGGCCGCAACCGCTCTCGCGCTGGCGCGCGAGGGCTACGACGTCGCGGTATCGTCCACGCATCCTGAAAATCTCGCCCCGCTGCTGCCCGGCATCCAGGCCGCCGGTGCCCGCGCCGCATCGGTCGCACTCGATGTCCGCTCCCAGGCCGGCATCGAAGGGGCCGTCGCCGAAATCATCGCCGCATTAGGTCGCATCGATGTGCTCGTCAACAATGCGGCGATTCCTTCCCACAAGCTTGCGCTCGACGTGACCCCGGAAGAATGGGACGACGTCATGGAAACCAATCTCACGGGCGCCTACTTCGTGACGCAGCAGGTCGGACGCCACCTCGTCGCAATGAAACGGGCGGGATGCATCATCAGCATCGCCTCGACCCACGGGCTCGTGGGGCGGGCGCAACGGTCGGTCTACGGCATTTCCAAGGCCGGGCTGATACAGATGACGCGGATGCTGGCGATCGAATGGGCGCAACACGGCATACGGGTGAACGCCGTCGCGCCGGGGCGCGTGGAGAGCGGCACGCCGACCCGTTCCGCCAGCGCCGGGGACGCCGGCTACCTCAGGTCGGCGCGGGACCGCGTGCCGCTCGGTCGCTTCTGCACGGTCGGGGAAGTGGCGCAGGCTGTGTGTTACCTTGCGAGCCCTGCAGCGGCTTACATCACGGGGCACACCCTGGTGCTGGACGGCGGGCTCACCGCGGCCTGAGGCGGCCGATCAACCGCCGGCTTTTACCCGGCTTCCTTCACCTTAGCGGTTCCGGCACCTGCGCCGGGCATCGTGGCGCGCACGAGCGAACGGATGTCGGTCAGCGTGCGCGATTCGCGGCATAGCCCGAGCAGGCGCTCGGCCGCCGCTGCGCCGAGCACCGGTGCCGCGCAATTCATGAACTTGGCCACGCCGTCAGCTTCAGTCATGGGCCACGCAAGCGAACCCGGTACACGGTCGACACGCAGCGCGAAGCGCCCGCGGCGCGTCTCAAGCGCAATGTCCGTATACCCTGCGATACCGGAATAGGTCTTTTCGTCGGGAATGCGATAGCGGCGCACCTTCCGCATCAGCTCGCGCACGGCAGGTCGCTGCACCATCGCATCGGTATACGTTTCCAGCGTGAGCCGGCGGTCGTGCAGCAGGGCAGCGACCGTGTATTCCACGCTGAACTTGCCCTCCAGACCCGTCTGCGGATCCTGACTCACGAGTGCGGTATCGGTTCCCGGCAGAAAACCGATCGCCACCTCTTGCACTTCATCGGTCCGCACGTCGTGCTGCGCGATGAGTTCCTGCAGTCCGCCGACCGCCCTGTGGTTGGAGTAGCAGCACGGCCAGCGCTTGACGTAGTTGCCCGGCTCGAGCACTTCCCAGGTCTTGCCGAGCCCGGACAACAGTCTTTCCATCGGCTCACCGCCCTGCCCGCGATAGGTTTCAAAAAAATTCCCCTTGCCGTCGAAAATACTTTCGTCGGCGGTGAATCCGGCGCGCGCCATCCACGCGGCCGCAACGCCGCATCGTGCCGCATGACCGGCGTGGTACGGCTTGGTCATGGTGCCGAAATTGCGCATGAGCCCGCTCGCCTCGGACGCAGCCGTGCCCCAGGCACGCCGCACCGCCGCTGCATCGAGGCGCCACAGTCGCGACGCCGCGGCGGCCGCTGCGAGCGTTCCGACCGTAGCCGTAGGATGCCAGCCGCGCTCGATATGGCCGGGTCCCAGGGCGCGCCCGATCTTCGCCCCCACCTCGTGCGCCAGCGCGTAGGCCGCGAGCACCTCGCTCCCCGTGGCGCCGGTCGCTTCCCCGACCGCCAGCACCGTCGGCACCAATATCGCGCTGGCATGGCCCCGGGTACCGGGATGCGTATCGTCGAAGTCGAGCGCATGGCTGGAAATACCGTTTCCGAACGCGGCCTCGGCGACTGACGTGCCGGCTTCGCGCCCCCAAAGCGTCGCGCGCGGGGCAGCCGCGATTTCGGCCACCCAGCGCGCCGCCTCGATCGAAGCGGGTTCGCGCGTTCCGGCGAGTGCCACCCCCAGCGTGTCTGTGAGCGCGTTCCGGGCAGCCGTCAGCACCGCATCGGGGACGGTTGCAGACGGCGTGTCTGCAACGAAACGTGCGAGCGTTTCGGTAATCATGAGCGCTTGCAGGCCACGACTTTATGCTCGCACGGCGTTGCCTGCGGCAGTGCCGGCAATCCGGCCGAACACCGCGCCGGACACGAGGCCCGTTCCGGCCGGATAGTTGAAATAGAAGAGCCCGCCCAGCATCTCGCCCGCCGTATACAGCCCCGGGATGGGATGAAAATTGAGATCGATGACCTGCCCGGTCTCGGGCACGACGCGCAGGCCGCCGAAGGTAAAAGTGATGCCGCACGTCACCGCAAACGCTTCGAACGGCGGCGTGTCGAGCGGATGGGCCCAGTTGGACTTCGGGGGATCGATGCCCGCAGTGCAGCGTCCGTCCTTCGCGGCATGATTGAAAGGCACGTCGGTGCGCACCGCGGCATTGAATTCGCGTACTGTCTTGAGAAACCCGGCCGGATTGACGCCTTCCATCTTGTGCGCCAATTCTTCCAGCGTTGCGGCGATCACCTTCGTTACGGCCTTGTCGCTGTACTCCGGCCGCAGCAGCGGGCGCACCTTGGCGTCGAACACCTGCCAGGCGAACTGTCCCGGCTGTTTCAGCACCTCCGCCCCATACTTCGAGTAGGTGTAGTTGTAGAACTCGGCTCCTTCATCCACGAAGCGCTTGCCGTCGGCGTTGATCATGAGCGAGAGCGGAAAGCTGTGGCGATACGAGCTTTCGGGCAGGCTCAAGTCGCCGAATTCCGGAGCATAGCGCTCCCAGGATACGGCGTGGCGCCCGGACCAGTTGCCGTACGGACACGCGCCGATGTCCAGCGCCATGCGCAAGCCATCGCCGACGTTGAAACGCGTACCGCGTACCTTCGCGAGCTCCCACCCCGGACCGAGATAGCGGGTGCGCCACTCCGGGTTCGCTTCGAATCCGCCGCTGGCGAGCACCACGGCGCGCGCTGTGAATTCCAGCGGCTTGCCATGACGCTTCGCCGCAACGCCCGAAACCTGCTCGCCGTCGTACCTCAGCGCCACGGCACGCGTCTCGTAGCAGATCTCGACGCCCTTCTTCACCGCGGTATCCGTCAGCGATTGCACCAGCCCCGGCCCGCCGCCGGAAATCCACAGCGGCATCCGGCCAAAGAACTTGCGCTTGCCGTTGACGACCGCGGACTGGTGACGGTAATTCGGGGCGAAACGCACGCCCTGCCCGCGCAGCCATGCCATGGCGTCCAGGCTGCGCGTAATAAGTATTTCGCTCAGCTCCGGATCGGTCCGAAAACTCGTCACCTGATAGAGATCGTCGTAGAACTGTTCCCGGGTGTTGCTTTCCCAGTCCACGGTTTGCACTTCCTCGGCCGGGATATCGGTTATGCGCTGCAGGTCCTTTACCGAGTCATACGCAAAACGCATGACACCGCCGGCAAAGCGACTGTTGCCGCCGGATTCCTCTTCCGGCGCGGCTTCCAGCATCGTCACGCGACAACCCTCATCGCGTGCGGCGAGCGCAGCACACAGCGCAGCGTTTCCCTTGCCCACTACCAGGACGTCGCAATCGTGCATGACGGTTGTTCTCTTTTTTGACTGTACCGTAGACCGCGTTACCGAGCCCGAAGGCCCGCTGCTGGGAATCAGCCCTTGAGGCGCCAGCGCTCCGCCGCCAGGTCGTCTGAACCGCGGGCGTCGACCCAGCGCTCGCCTGAAGGCGTCTTTTCCTTCTTCCAGAACGGCGCGCGCGTCTTCAGATAATCCATGATGAATTCGCAGGCGGCGAAAGCGTCGCCGCGATGGCCGCTCGTCACGACGACCAGCACGATCTGATCCAGGGGTTTGAGCGTTCCGACGCGGTGTATGACGAGCGTGTCGATGATATCCCAGCGTCCGCGCGCCTGGGCGATGATGTCCTCGATGGCGCGCTCGGTCATGCCTGGATAGTGTTCCAGCGCCATTTCAGCGACGGCGCCTCCTTCGTTCACGTCCCGCACCACGCCGACGAAACTCGCCACCGCACCGATACCTGGGTTGCCCTGACGCAGTGCGGCAATCTCGGCACCCACGTCGAAATCTTCCGCCTGCACCCGCACGGTCATCTCAGCTCAGCCTCCTGTGACGGGAGGAAAGAACGCGACTTCGTCGCCGTCGGTAATCGCCGTTTCTTCGTCCGCCATGGTGTAGTTGACCGCCGCGCGTATGCGGCGGTTCGCGGCCAGTTCCTCCGACCATACCCCGCCCCGCGCCATCAAGACTTCACGCAAGCCCTTCAGCGTCGAAACCGTCGCCGGAAGTGCGACCTGCTCCGATGCGGTGCCGAGCGCCTCACGCAGCCTCGCGAAATACAGTACCGTAATCATCGATCGAGCTTACACCGGACGGGTTTCGAATCCAAGCTACAGCCCGACGTGCCGCACGACGAAGTCGGCAATGGCGGCGTGATCGTCGAGATCGAACTGCGGCAGCGGCGCCTTGAGCCGTCGATCGCTTGCTATCGCCACGATGTCGGTGTCGTGAGGATGCAGCAGCGGCTCGCCCACTTCGGCGCGGTATACCTCCAGCTTCGGGATGCGCTCGCGTTTGAAACCCTCGACCAGCAAAAGGTCGCACGGCGAGATGCGCTTCACATGCTCGGCGAGCACGGGCTCAGGCGCGCCGCGCAACTCATGCATCAGCGCCCAGCGGCGGGAAGACGTCACCAGCACCTCGTTGCACCCGGCGTGCCGGTGGCGATACGAGTCCTTGCCGGGTTGATCGACATCGAATGTATGATGCGCGTGCTTGATCAGCGACACGCTGATCCCGCGCCCGGTGAAGAGCGGAATCAGCTTTTCGATCAGCGTCGTCTTGCCGCTGCCGGAATAGCCCGCAAATCCAAATATCTTCATATCCCGCAGCTGCCGCTGGCCGCATCCGAAGCGCGGCATGATACGTTGTAAGCCGTGCACGGTCGAGTCACCTGCAACCGATCCGGTCTACGCGCCGCTTTGCCGGGCATGGGGAAAAAAGAGCTGTTCGCCGTCGATCTTGTAGCTCGCGATCGCCCGCTGCCCCTCTTCGGATACGAGCCAGTCGATGAAGGTCTGCCCCATCTCCTTCTTGACGTGCCTATGCTTCTCGGGATTGACCTGGATCACGCCGTACTCGTTGAAAAGCCGCTGGTCACCCTCCATGAGGATCGCCAGAGCGCCGCGGTTTTTGAAGGAGATCCACGTACCGCGGTCCGCCAGGATATAGGCGTTCATCGAGGAGGCGCTGTTGAGCGCCGGTCCCATTCCCTGCCCCGTGTCGCGATACCACGCTCCTTTTTCCCTGCCGATATCGATGCCCGCCTGCTTCCATAGCGCGAGTTCGGCCATGTGGGTGCCGCTGCGATCGCCGCGGGACACGAAGGGCGCGCTGGCCTTCTTTACTCTGCGCAGCGCCTCGAGGATGTCCTTGGTGCCCGCCGCGTTCGCCGGGTCGGCCCTGGGGCCGATCAGGACGAAATCGTTGTACATCACGGGCAGCCGCCTGACGCCGTAGCCCTCCGCCACGAATTTCTCCTCCGCAGAGCGCGCATGCACGAATACGATGTCGGCATCGCCACGCCGCGCCACCTCGAGCGCCTGCCCGGTGCCCAGGGCTACGACGCGCACCTGTATGCCGGTCTTCCTTTCGAACAGCGGCAGAATGTGCTGGAACAAACCCGATTGCTCGGTCGAGGTCGTGGAAGCCACCGTGATGAATTTCTGTGCCACCGCCGGCGTTGCTCCGATCGCAGACAGCAGGGCGAGCGCCCCCAGCAGGCCTCTCATTCGCTTCACGGCAGTTCCCCCTGGATGAACGCCGCGGCTTCCGCCGTTCGGGGTCGTCCGAAAAACCGATCGGTCGGCGCGCGCTCCACCAGTCTGCCCTGGTGCAGGAAAAGAATTTCGTCTCCCAGCCGCCGCGCCTGCCCGAGGTTGTGCGTCGTCATGACGATCTTGGTTCCGGTCGCATGTATCGCGCCGATGATCGATTCCACGTCACGCGTCGATCCGGGGTCGAGATTGGCGGTCGGCTCATCGAGGAATATCACTTCCGGTCCGAGTGCCCAGGCGCGGGCCAGCGCAAGCCGCTGCTGCTCCCCGCCCGAGAGGATGCGCGCCGGCCGGTCGGCCTGCCCTTCAAGGCCGACGGCTTCGAGCACGTCCCGTGCCCGCATTTCACATTCGTGCCGCGACATGCCGGCGAGCTTCAATCCGTAGGCCACATTGGCGAGCGCCGAGCGGCGCAACATGACGGGACGCTGAAACACCATCGACTGCCGTGCCGGGCGGTTGCCGTTGGCCCCACGCCAGACGATTTCTCCGCTGCTCGGACGCAGCAGCCCGTGGCACAAGCGCATCAGGACGCTTTTGCCCGCCCCATTGGCGCCCAATATGATGGTGCGCGGGCCCGTATCGATCTCGGCGCAGACGGCATCGATGATCGCGCGGTTTCCCGCGACAAAACTGACGTGGTTCAACGCAAGCGGCAGCATGTCCGTGGAGACTCAGCCGTAGCGCCGCACTGCCGCTTCGCGCACGAGGCTGGCCGAAGCATTCAGCGCCACCACCAGCCCCACCAGGATGATCCCGAGGCCGAGCGCGAGCGGAAGGTCGCCTTTGCTGGTTTCGAGCGCGATGGCAGTGGTCATCACGCGCGTCACGCCATCGATATTGCCGCCCACGACAATGACGGCGCCGACCTCCGCCGCCGCACGGCCAAATCCGGCGAGCAGTATGGTGACCAGAGAAAACCGCGTGTCCCAGAGCAGCGTCAGCGACGCGGTAAAGCGATCGACGCCCAGCGAGCGCAACTGCTCCTCGTACTCCTGCCACGCGTCTTCGATGCTCTGGCGTGACAGCGCCGCGATGATCGGCGTGATGAGGATCGCTTGCGCGATGACCATCGCCGTCGGCGTAAACAGGATGCCCAGCGAACCGAGCGGCCCGGCGCGCGAGAGCATCAGGTACACCAGCAGGCCGACGACCACCGGCGGGAGGCCCATCAGGGCATTCAGGAACACGATGATCGCCTGGCGACCGCGGAAGCGCGACACGGCGAGCAGTGCGCCCAACGGCAGGCCGAGCACGGCCGCGATCGCGACCGCCGTGAGACTGACCCGCAAGCTGAGGCTGACGATTTGCAACAGCCTGGCATCGAGCCCGCTGATGAGCGCGAACGCCTCCTCGAAAGCACGTGCGAGATCGTTCATCGCTTTGCCGCGCGCCGCGAACCGCGACGCGCGCCTTCCACCCAGTTCAGGGCCGCGGACAACGATTCCCGCTTCCCGCAGTCCGTGGCGTCATAGCCGGGCAGAAGCGCCACCCGCCTTGTGAAGCTGTTCGCCTTGAGCGTTTCGAGCAGACGCTGGACCGTGGGCTCGCGCACCGCGGAACGGGCGCAGGCGAGAAAATACCGCTCCAGGGCGAGCGGCACGAAGTCCAGCTGGTAACGCAGCGCGTCCGCTCGGAGGCCAAATCCCGCGTCCGCCCGCCCCGAGGCCACTGCCGCGGCGACCGAATCATCGTCAGGGCTCGTCAGCGATGCGGTCGACCCGCTTTGCCGGTTGATGAACCGCACCCCGGGCCGCGCGAGGTCATGCACGCTGCGGATGTGCGAGTCGGGGCGCGCAATCAATCCCTGCTCGCGGGTCACGAAATGGATCAGCAGATGCTTGCGCGTATCGAGCCACCGGCCCAGCGCGGCCGCCGCCGCTGCCGCGCGCGGCAGCGCATCCGCCACGTGGAAACCGGCCAGGTCGCAGCTGCCATCGGCAAGGCCGGCCAGGCTTTCCTCGGCGCCCCGGAATACCAGCTCGATCTCCACTTCAGCGGCGGCGATGCGCTTCAGTTCGTGGAGCGCAAGGTCATGGCTGGCATGGATCACGATGCGGCGCAATCGCTGCGGAAGCGCCTTCGTCAGCTCCGCGTCGATCTGTTGACGCAATGCCCCGAACTGCGGCGCGATGGTGGCATGGACGAGTTTATCCGCCCACAGCAGCTTCTCACCGAGGGGGCTCGGGCGCGCTCCCCGGCCGCGCTCGAGATGCACCAGCGGGGCGCCGAAGGCCTCCGCCCCTTCCCCGAGCAGACCCCAGGCAAAGCGATACGACAGGCCGGTGCGCGCGGCGGCACGCTTGAGCGACCCGCTCGCCCGTACCGCATCGAGCAGGCGGATCAACGTGGTGGCGTGGGCGGCGGAGAGCCGGTTGGAAGCCAACCACGACAAGGCGAATTCGACGTGGACCGACATATGTTTTCTCTTGCATATGATAAATTCTTCCGGGAGTTTTCCACGGGTCCCGCATTTAAGGCAACTTATATGCAATTATTTGCATATGACCTCCCCATCATGATCGGGGCTTTGCGTGGCCGCGCCTCAGCCGGCACGGCGCCTGCGCTACAATCTGCCAGAAGCCTCACTGCCCGGGGAACGCCACATGAAGGATGAAGCCCGATCACTGCGCGAGCTTTCGTGCGCGGATGATTACGATCCCAATTCGATGCCGGTCGACAAGGCGCGCGACGTCATTGCGCGCTTCCTGGCGCCGGTGACCACCACCGAGCGTCTCCATTTGCGTGGCGCGCTGGCGAGGATCCTGGCCGCAGATGTCATTTCGCCTATCGACGTCCCGGCGCACGACAACTCGGCGATGGACGGCTATGCGGTCCGCTTCGGCGACCTCGATCCCGCGGCCGAGACCACGCTCCGCGTCGCCGGGACCGCCTATGCCGGCGCACCTTTTTCCGGTGCGATGTCGGCAGGCGAGTGCGTGCGGATCATGACCGGCGGGGTCGTGCCTCAGGGCGCCGATACCATCGTCATGCAGGAACACGTGAAGGTGAAAGACGGCCTCGTCACGATCGGCACCGGGCATCGCAGGGGACAGAATCTGCGCCGGGCGGGCGAGGATCTCGCGGCGGGGCAGGTCGCGCTCAAGCGCGGCGGCGTGCTCCGTCCAGCCGAGATCGGCCTCGTCGCCTCCCTCGGCATCGCCGAAGTGACGGTCTACCGCAAGCTGCGCGTCGCGTTTTTTTCCACCAGCGACGAGCTGGTATCCATCGGCACCGTACCGCGGGAGGGCGAGATCTACGACAGCAATCGTTACACCCTCCACGGCATGCTGCAGCGCCTGGGCTGCGAAGCGATCGACATGGGCGTCGTGCGCGACGACCCGCGGCTGCTGGAAGCCGCTTTTCTCCAGGCGGCCGCCACCGCGGACGTCGTGATCACGAGCGGCGGGGTGTCGGTCGGCGAAGCGGATTTCGTGAAGGAACTGCTCAACAAGCTCGGGGAAGTCGTGTTCTGGAAGATCGCGATGAAGCCCGGCCGGCCGCTCGCTTACGGCAAGGTTGGCAACGCGCATTTCTTCGGGCTTCCCGGCAACCCGGTCTCGGTCATGGTGACGTTCTACCAGTTCGTGCGCGATGCGCTGCTGAAGCTCGCGGGGCGCGATCCGGTGCCGCCGCTGCCCACTTTCAGGGTGCCCTGCACTTCGGCATTGAAGAAGGCTCCCGGCCGCACCGAATTCCAGCGCGGCATCCTGACACGGGACAGCAACGGCAGTTGGAGCGTGCACGTCACCGGCGAGCAGGGTTCGGGCATCCTGCGTTCCATGGCAGAAGCGAATTGCTTCATCATCCTGCCCACGCAACAGGGCAACATCGCTCCCGGCGCGCTGGTCGAAGTCCAGGTGATGGAAGGCGTGGTGTAACGCGCATCTGGCTTCTATTGACAATGCGGGGGTGATTATGGATTATCGGCATGCTCACGCCGCATAAGAAACAGAGCGTCGCAATGACATTCGCGGCCGCGTCATTCACCAAGGAGGACTCTGCATGAAGCCGATCGGCCGTTTCGCCATCCCTCTTGTCGCGACCGCTTTTGCGTTTTCCGTGCCCCTGGCGCAAGCGGATACCTTCCGCCTGCGGATCGCGACCGGTCATCCGCCGGCAGTGGTCTACGCCGGCCAGATGAAGGATTATTTCCAGCCGGAACTGAAGAAACGCGTCGAGAGCAAGACCAAGCACAAGATCGAGTGGGTAGAAGGCTATGGCGGCTCCATCGTCAAGGTGTACGAAACGCTCGGCGGCGTGCGGGATGGCATCATCGACATCGGCGGATTCTGCTTCTGCTTCGAGCCCGCCAATCTGCCGATGCACGCCTTCCAGGTCATGCTTCCCTTCGGCCCCGTGGACCCGATCGACAGCCTCCGCGTCGCGCAGGATGTCTACGCCAAGGTGCCATATCTCACCAAGGTCTTCGAGGACAAGTTCAACCAGAAACTGCTCGCCCGCATCACGGACTCGAGTTACAACCTCGGCACCAACTTCGAGTGGAAGTCGCTGGCGGATCTCAAGGGCCGCCGCATCGCGGGCGCCGGGCTGAACCTGAACTGGCTCAAGTACGCGGGCGTCACGCCCGTGCAGAGCTCGCTGCCCGAGGCGTATACGAGCATGCAGACCCGCGTCTATGACGGCTGGATCATGTTTCCCAGCGCGTGGGTCAATCTGAAACTGCACGAAGTGGGACCGTACTACACGCTGATCGGCTTCGGCACGATCACCTGGCACGGCTTGAGCATCAATCTGAACACGTGGAAACGACTGCCGAAGGAAGTCCAGGACATCATGCTGGAGACGGCGAAGGACTTCGAAGAGCAGGTCGGCAAGGTCAACCGCGCCCGCTACGAGAAGGACATCGCCACATTGCGCGGACTCATCAAAGTCAATGAAATTCCGACCAGCGTGCGCGTGGAATGGGCCCGCGCGCTAAGGGAATGGCCGCCGTCAATCGCCAAGGAGCTCGACGGCAAGGGACTGCCGGCTTCGCAGGTCCTGAAGCTCACCCTGGATGCCGCGGAAAAACACGGCCACAAGTGGCCGTATCGCTACGAAATCAAATAGCGCACGCCATGGCCGTGCGGCGTGCCACGCCGGCCTGCCGCACGTCTGACAGTTAAGGCCCACCGCCCCCCTTCCGGAGCAGCGCATGTCCTATGTACGCCTTCTCATCCGGTTCAGCGACCAGCTTTCGAAGCTGCTGATGATCGTGGCGGCCATCTGGGCCATGGGCCTTTCGTTACTGATCGTGGGCGACATCATAGGCAACAACGTCGTGGGAGCCGCGATTCCCGGCGTGCGCGAGATCGTGATCAGTTCGATCGTCATGATCGTCTACCTGCAACTCGGCTACGCCATACGCAGCCACTCGATGTTGCGCGCCGACACGCTGCTGCTCGTCATGCCGCTGTGGATGCGGCGGATCGTGCTGGCGATCGGCTATGCACTCGGGGGCCTCCTGTTCTACGTGATCCTCAGCGGAACGATCGCACCCTCGGTGCACGCCTGGACCACGTCGGAATACTGGGGCGAGGGGGCGCTGCGCGTACCGGTATGGCCCACGCGCTTCATGATCCTCATAGGCTGCGCGCTGGCGATCCTGAATTACGTGGTTGCCGCCCTGATCGATGTCTTCGGGCTCGATGAAGGGGCGCCGGAAGCGGGCCATGGCTCACGCGCATCCTGAGCCGCCCCTGAAGAGGGCCACGTGTTCGAAGTAAACATAGCCGCTGTCCTGTTCATCAGCATGATCGTCATGGTGGCGATGGGTGTGCACATCGCCGTCGCTCTCGGCATGGCAAGCGCGCTTGGGGTATATCTGGTCACCGGCAATTTCGCCGTGGTCGAACGCATGCTGGCCAGCACGGCCTACGAGGCGCTGCGCGATTACGTGTTCGCGGTGATCCCGCTATTCATGCTGATGGGCGAGTTCATCGCGCGTTCCGGCGCAGTGACCGATGTCTACAAGGGAATCAACCAGGGCCTGAAGCGCATTCCGGGCCGCCTCGCGCTCGCTACTGTGCTCGGAAACGCGCTCTTTTCGCTCGTTACAGGTGTCAGCATCGCATCGGCGGCGGCGTTCTCCCGCATCTCGTACCCCGAAATGAAGCGGCATGGATACCGCCGCACGTTCGCGCTCGGCACCATAGCAGGCTCCTCCTGCCTTGGCATGCTGATCCCGCCCAGCGTTCTCATGATCGTGTGGGGCATACTCACGGAGAAATCGATCGGCGCGCTGTTCCTCGCCGGCGTCATTCCCGGCCTGATGGTGGCCGGGATGTTCTGCCTCTACATACTGGGCGTCGCTATCCTCCGGCCCGACATCGTGGGCGCCGGGGTTCGGTCCGCGCCTCCGGTGACGCAGGCGCCCAGCCTCGACGACAACACTGACAGCGTCAACCCCATGGCGCTGTGGACCAGCACGCTGGGAATTCTGCTGGTGGTAATCACAGTGCTGGGCGGAATCTGGTTCGGCTTTTTCACACCGACGGAGGGCGCCGGCGCCGGAGCTTTCATTGCGCTCGTGCTGGGCATCCTCAAGGGCATGCGGCTGCGCGACATCATCGATTGCGTGCTGTCCGTCGGCCGGACCTCCGCCCCTATACTGATCCTGCTGGTCATGGCGTCGCTATACTCGCGCACACTCGCCATGACGGGAGTCACCAGCGCCATCCAGGACGCCTTTCTGCAGACCGGCCTCGCGCCCGCCGTGATCCTGATGATCATGATCGGGATCTGGTTCGTGCTGGGCATGGTGATCGATTCGATTTCCATCATGCTGCTGACGGTCATCATCTTCGAGCCGATCGCAGTTTCGGTGGGTTTCGATTCGATCGCGTTCGCCGTGATCGGCGTGCTCGCCATAGAGGCGGGCCTGCTGACGCCGCCGTTCGGAATACTCGTCTACACGGTGAAGAGCGCGATCGACGACAAGGACATCTCGATCTGGGCCATTTTTGCCAGTTCCACGCCATACTGGATCGTGCTTCTCGTTGCGGTCGTGCTGATCGCACTGTTCCCGGGAATCGCAACTTTCCTGCCCAAGCTCATGTTCTGACGGCCGACCGCACAGCGTCCGGCAACAAAAAAGCCCGGGCACGCCGGGCTTATCTCGTCGAGAACGGTTGGAGTTATTTCTTCGGCACCGTGGTGGCGGCCTTTGTCACGACCGCGCCGCTACTGCTGCCTGCGCCCTTGGTCTTCTTGTAATGCTCGACCGCGCGATCTTGCGCCTTCCCGAGCGCCTCGCCTTCCTTCTTCGCCGCGGCAGCCGCTTTCTCCTTCGCTTCTGCCGCCTTGGCCGGATCGACCGGTGGCGGGGGCGGGAGCTTGGCGTAAGCCAAGCCTACCGTTCCACATAGCAACAGCGCGGGAACCCAGCGCCAGACTGCGGCAATCGTCTTTCTCATAGCTTCCATCCCTCCTTCATCGGTGACGCCGCTGCGGCGGTCGGGGCGGCGCCCGGGGCGCTGCGGTTCGCCGCCGCGTCGCGATACCAGTATTCGTGATGTTCCTTCGCCCAGGTCTCGTCGACATAGCCGTTGCGCATGGACTCATACGCGCCTTCCATGCCGATGGTGCCCAGGTAGATGTGCCCCAAGGACATCGCCATGAAAATCACCGCCGCGACGGCGTGAATGATGGTCGCCTGCTGCATGGCACTGCGCGCCCCGTCAACCAGCTGCGGGAAATCCAGAATCACGCCGGTCACGCTGACCACGATGCCGAGCGCGGTCACGCCCAGCCAGAACCAGGCCTTCTCACCGGCATTGAAACGCCCGGACGGCACGTGCTGGCCGCTAAAGAGCCCGCCCGCCTTGCGGACCCACAGCCAGTCGTACGCTCTCGGCAGATTGTCCTTTAAGAAGGTGAACACCATGAGGACAGTGCAAAGTACGAACAACGGTCCGACAAAGTTATGCAGGTTCTTGGAAAGCATGGACAGCCAGGAGAACAGCGTATAACCAAACAACGGCAGCAGTATGTGCTTGCCGAACAGCATGACGATGCCGCTTATCGCCAGGATCACGAAGCTGATCGCCGTCGTCCAGTGGACGATGCGTTCCCACGAGTTGAAACGCTCGATCAGCCTGCCGGTCGGCTTTTCGTGCAGCTTGATCTGCCCTTTCACGGCGTAGAACGCGGCAAGCGCGGCCAGGAACGCCACGATGAGCCACCCGCCGTAAATCGTCACCGGGCCGTTGCGGATCTGCCGCCACACCTCGCCTTCGGTCTGGATCAGCACGTTGGTCTCGGTGCCGCGAACCTGCGTCGTCTGGTACGGATTGATCTCGCCGCTGCGCACATCGCGCCACACCGGAGCGTTGTTGAGCGGCTGGACGGCCTGGCGCTGCGCCTGCTCTTTGGAACTGCTGTCCGCTGCCATGGACGGCGTCGGAAGAGCGAATGCGAACGCTGCGAGCAGGCCTACTGCCCATCGGGTTAAGGCATTGCGGTACATCACCTGCCTCCTTGGGGCTGCTTACTTGGCCGCCACACGGGCATACTCGTTCTGGCCCTCGGCGCGTGCCTTGATCGCTTTTTCCCAGCCCTGCTTGTCGTTGTTGAACTGGGCGTTATCCCAAGGCTGCTTGTCCGGCTTGCCCTGATACTGGCCCTGTTTGTAGACCGTCACCTGCGCCTTCTCGCCGCATCCCGCTACGGCAATGAGCGCGGCAACGGCAGCCAGAAGCACACCGAGCCTCATGACTT
>JBQTJV010000270.1:0-13542 GCA_052386775.1 Betaproteobacteria bacterium | reverse complement strand
CCGGGCCGCTGCGCGAGGGCCGCGAAGGCCACTTACCCCCATCTGAATTTGCAGGAGGAGTTTTGGTGCTGCTCGAGGCAAGCCCCCGATCCATATTGGGCCGATGGTTTTGTTGCGCCCTGTCAGCGCCTGCGCCACAGTTGCCGTTGCCTGCAGTTCGGCTCGCGATCATCTCGGAAGGGATCAATACCTGGCCGCTCTACGTCGCTCAGTCGAAGAACCTGTTTCCCCAGGCCGGGGTGGATGTCGACGTGACGCTCACCCGTTCGTCGGCAAAACAGATGGAAGCGCTCAGGAACGGCGGGTTCGATATCGGGTTCCAGCAGTGCGATCATGTGGTCCGGGCGGTGGAGCAGGGATCCGATCTCTTCATGTTCATGGCGCTCGCCCACGCTCCTGAACTTACCCTGGTGGTGGGTCCTGGCATCCGGGATTTTGCGGACCTCAGCGGAAAAACCATTGCCGTGGACGGTGCACGCTCGGGCTACGCGCTGCTGCTGAAGAAGCTGCTTGCCGAAAAGGGCCTGGCTGCAGGCGATTACGTCTTCGCGGAGATCGGGGGCTCGCGCGAACGGCACGACGCAGTGCGGGATGGGAAAGCAGCCGCAAGCCTGCTCAACCCGCCGTTCGACCGCAACCTGATCGCCGCAGGATGCGGAAGCCTCGGTACCACGGCGCAGTACTTTCCGACCTACACCGGGTCGATCGCTGCAGCGCGCCGCAGTTGGGCGAAAGCCAACGAAGCCGCTCTGGTGTCTTTCATCCGCGGCATGAACGCTGCGTTCTCATGGCTGAGAGACCGCGGCCACAAGCAGGAAGCGATCGCCATCTTGCGCGCGCGTTTGGACCTCGATTCCGCCGCGGCTGCGCAGGCATTCGATCAGTTCGCTGATCGGCCGTGGCCGGAAATCCGAAAAGAAGGTTTGCGGCAGGTTATCGATGTGGTGTGGGAGGCGGAGGAATTCGCGCCGCCCCGGCACGAACCCGAAAGGTACATGGACCTCAGCTACCTTGAGCGGGCCCGCCGGGCGTCCTAGACCTGAACCTCGCTCATGCACGCTGTGTCACCGCGTTGGGATGAAATGAACTCTCCGCACCAACAGACCGCCCTCGCCAAGGATCCGCGCGTAGAAACGGCGATCAATCACTGGGCGCCCCGGTTCGTCGCCAACGGTGTGCCGCTTGCCGATTTCCAGGAAGTGACAGCAGGCATCCGGCGCTGGGAAGAATGGTGCGAGGCCTGGTCCGCGCGCGGCGCGGTACATCGCGCGCTCGCGGAGGAGGCGATCAGCGCGGGATACCGCCTGAGCGCGAGTGGGCATCTGAACCGGGCCGCGCTGTGCTACCACTTTGCGAAATTCGTGTTCGTCAACGATTACGAGCAGATGCGCGTCGCACACCGCCACGCGGTCGATTGTCGCCATCGAGCCCTGCCGCTCGGCGATCCACCGGGAGAGCGCGTTGTCATTCCGCACGAAGGCACGCGGCTCTATGGCATCCTGCGCAGGCCGCCCGGCATCGCCAGGCCGCCGATCCTGGTCATGTGCATGGGGCTCGACTCTGCCAAGGAGGAAATGGACTCCAACGAGCGCGTGTTTCTCGATCGCGGCATGGCGACGCTCACCTTCGACGGACCCGGACAGGGCGAAGCCGAGTACGAGCTGCCGATACGCGGCGATTACGAGGCGCCCGTCAAATCGGTGGTGGACTGGGTCGAGCAGCGCACCGACGTCGACGCCAGCCGCATCGGGCTGTGGGGCGTGTCGCTGGGCGGCTACTATGCACCGCGCGCCGCCGCGTTCGAGAAACGCATCAAGGCCTGCATCGCGCTGTCGGGTCCCTACGATTGGGCCGATATCTGGCCTGGGCTTCCCGATCTCACGCGCGAAGCGTTTCGCGTGCGCGCCAAGTGCGCGAGCCAGGAGGACGCGCGGAAAGTGGGCACGACCCTGAGCCTGAAGGGCGTCGCCGAAAAGATCACCTGCCCGCTGTTCGTCGTCGCGGGCAAGCTGGATCGGCTGGTGCCATGGCAGGAGGGCGAGCGGCTCGCCCGCGAGGCGCGAGGTCCGGTCGAGTTCTGCCTCATCGAAGACGGCAACCACGTCGCCAACAATCGCGCCTACAAGTACCGCAGCCAATCCGCCGACTGGATGGCAAGCCATCTGGGCGTTAAGGCTGCCTGAAGAGCATGGAATGAATTCCGAAGGGACGAGAGACAAGCGCGTCGAGATCGCAATCCATCACTGGGCGCCGCGCTTCGTTTCGAGCGGCGTGCCGCTGGCCGATTTCGACGAGGTCACGGCGTCGCTCACCCGCTGGGACGAGTGGTGCCCGGCATGGTCGCGCCGCGCCGCCGTGCACGAGGGATTGGGCCGGGAGGCGCTCGCCGCAGGGTATCGCTATTCCGCGGGCCAGCATCTGACGCGCGCGGCGATCTGCTATCACTTCGGCAAGTTCATGTTCGTGCACGACATGGAGACCATGCGCCGCGCGCATCGCAAGGTCATCGAGTGCCGCGAGCTGGCGCTGCCCTGTCTCGATCCGCCGGGGGAGCGCGTGGTGATCCCCTACGCCGGCAAGTCGCTCTACGGCATCCTGCGCAAGCCGCGGGGAGATACGCCGCCGCCGGTCGTCGTGATGTGCGTCGGGCTCGACTCGACCAAGGAAGAGCTCGACGTCTACGAAAACATCTTTCTCGCGCGCGGCATGGCGACGCTTGCCTTCGACGGGCCGGGACAGGGCGAGGCGGAGTACGACTTTCCGATACGGGGCGACTACGAGGTTGCGGTGAAGGCGGTTTTCGATTTTCTCGAAGCGCGCAGCGACGTGGACGCGCAGCGGGCCGGGATCTGGGGTGTTTCTCTGGGCGGTTACTACGCCGCGCGCGCCGCAGCGTTCGAGAAGCGCGCCAAAGCCTGCATCTCCCTTTCCGGGCCCTATAACTGGGTCGAGACGTTCGATGGGCGCAACGAGCTGTCGCGCGAGGCGTTTCGGGTGCGCTCGCATTCCAGGACGATGGAAGCGGCGCGCGAAGTGGCCAGGACGCTGACCCTCGAAGGCGTGGCGAAGAACATCACCTGCCCGATCTTCGTGGTCGGCGGGGAGTTCGACAATCTCACGCCGCCGCACAACGCCCGGCGCATCGCGGCGGAAGTTACCGGGCCGTGCGAATTACTGATCGTCAAGGGCGGCAATCACGTCGCCAACAACCGCCGCTACATGTTTCAAACCCAAACCGCCGACTGGATGGGCCAGCACCTGGGTGCGCCCGGACGGTAGAGGAGAACGCGATGCGCGCATTTCTTTTTTCCATTCCTGCCCTGGTGATGGCGGTATCCGCCTGGGCCGCCGACCCGGCGGCCGGCTATCCTAATCGTCCCGTCCGTCTCATCACCGGATCGCCGGGCAGCACGTCCGACATCTCGGCCCGTTTCGTCGCGCAGAAGCTCTCCGAAAAGTGGGGCCAGCAGGTGGTCGTCGACAACCGTCCCGGCGCGGGCGGCATCATCGGCGCGGAAATCGGGTCAAGAGCGGCACCGGACGGCTACACGCTGACCGTCGGCCACATCGGCACGCACGCGAGCGCGCAGTTCCTGTTCAAGAAACTCGCTTACGATCCGATCAAGGACTTCGCGCCGATTACCTTGATGACGAACTCCGGCATTGCGCTCGCCGTGCATCCGTCGGTGCCGGCCAAAGATTTGAAGAGTTTCGTGGACTACGCCAAGGCGAAGCCGGGCAGCGTCAATTACGGTTCCGCCGGCGGTGGAACGAGCAGCCAGCTCTCCGGGGAGCTGTTCAACCAGATGACCGGCGCACGGCTGGTGCACATTCCATATAAGGGCGCCGGGTTTGCGCTCACTGCACTGGTCTCCGGCGAAACGCAGGCGGCGTTCCTGTCCACCACGACGCTGGCCGTGCAGGCGAGGGCAGGGAAGGTGAGGGCGCTCGCGGTGCTGAGCGAAAAACGCTTCCCGGCGGCACCCGATATTCCGAGCGCCGTCGAGGCGGGCTTCCCCGGCCTGGATTCGAGCGTCTGGTTCGGCCTGTTCGCGCCGGCGCAGACCCCGAAGGCGATCATCACGAAGGTCAACCGCGATGCGGTCGCCGCGCTGCAGCTTCCCGAGGCGAAGACCGCCCTGCTGGCACAGGGCGCGGAGTCGGTGCCCACCACGCCGGATGAATTCGCCGCGTTTCTCAGAAAAGAGATTGCCAAGTGGGGCAAAGTGATCAAGGAAGCGGGCATCAAGGCCAATTAGTGAGTAGCGTCATTCCGGCGACGCCGGATCCCGTAGAGACGGGCCGCATGACGAAATGGATCTGAGAGGAAAGGCATTATGTCTACCGTAGTGGAGAAGAAGCCAGCCAAAGACGCGCGCGTCGAGGCGGCGATTTCGCACTGGGCGCCGCGCTTTGTCATCAACGGCGTGCCGCTCACTGATTTTCAGGAAGTGACCGCCAGCATCGATCGCTGGGAAGACTGGTGCAGCGCGTGGTCTGCCCGTGCGGCGATACACGAAGAACTAGGCGGCAAGGCACTCGCTGCAGGCTTCCGGCTTTCCGCCGGCGAGCACTATACGCGCGCCGCCGTGTGCTATCACTTCGGAAAATTCCTGTTCGTGAACGACATGGCGCAGATGAAGGCGGCGCACCTGAAAGCGGTCGCCTGTCGTAACAAGGCGTTGCCGCTGCTCAGCCCTCCCGGAGAGCGCGTTGCCATTCCGTACGAAGGGAAGCAGCTCTACGGCAATCTGCGCAAGCCCGCCGGCGTGGAGAAGGCGCCGGTCGTCGTCATGTGCATGGGTCTCGACTCGGCCAAGGAAGAAATGGACGACTACGAGAACCGCTTCCTCCAGCGCGGGCTCGCGACGCTCGCTTTCGACGGGCCGGGACAGGGCGAAGCGGAGTACGACTTCGCCATCTGCCCCGAGTATGAAAAGCCGGTGAAGGCGGTGGTCGATTACCTCGAAACGCGCAACGACCTTGATGCCGGGCGCATCGGAATCTGGGGCGTCTCGCTTGGCGGTTATTATGCGCCGCGCGCCGCGTGTTTCGAGAAGCGCCTCAAGGCCTGCGTCGCGCTGTCGGGCGCGTACGAGCGCTCGTCCAGTTTCGAGGGCCGGCCCATCATCAATGTGGAGGCCTTCCGCGTGCGCTCCAAGAGCGCCAACCTGGAAGAGGCCGGGAAGGTTTCGGCGCGCATGTCGCTCAAGGGCATCGCCAGGAACATCACGTGTCCCATCTACATCGTCGCCGGCACGCGCGATCGGCTGACAGCCCATACGCATGCCGAAAAGCTCGCGGCCGAAGTGTCGGGGCCCTGCGTGCTTGCGGTGATCGAAGGCGGCAATCACGTCGTCAACAACCTGTGGTATCGCTATCGCGACCAGACCGCCGACTGGCTGGCAACCCAGCTCGGCGTCGCGAAGTGCTGAACAGAAGCAATGCCGCGGGCGGCCCGGGGCCTGCCCGCGTCCTGACCTGGAGAACGCAATGCCTGTAAAACGCAAAAAACGGGTGGAGCCGAAAGCCGTCCGCCGCAGCGACATCGATCCGAAACGCGCGGTGCACAGCGCTCCCGATGGACTCTACGATCCCGCCGATCCCGGTCATCGCTGGGAGCGGCCGCTGCAGGCCCCGGGCCGCATGCAGGTGGATTTCGAGGAACGCATCGACTTCCGCCGGCTGCACGACTATCGCCTCGCTCGCACGCGCAACGCGCTCGCCAAATCCGGACTGGGGGCGCTCCTCGTTTTCGATCAGTACAACATCCGGTACATATCCAGTACGGTGATCGGCGAATGGGCGCGCGACAAGTTGACGCGCTGGTGTCTGTTGACGGGGAACGGCGAGCCGTGGGTATGGGATTTTGGCTCGGCGGCACGCCATCACCGGATCTACGCGCCGTGGCTGCCGAAGAATCACTGCCTCGCCGGGCTGGCGGGCTTGCGCGGGGCGGTGTCGCCGAAAGTCGGGCTGTTCGAGGGCGCCGCGAAGGAGATCAGGGACATACTCGAGCAGGAAGGCGTCGCCGACATGCCGCTCGGCATCGACGTCGTCGAGCCGCCGTTCCTCTTTGCCCTGCAGAAGCTGGGCATCGAAGTGCGCGACGGGCAGCAGGTGATGCTCGATGCGCGCGAGATCAAGAGCCACGACGAGATCACGCTGCTCAACATGGCGGCGGCTATGGGTGACGGCGTCTACCAGGACATCTACGAGGCTCTCAAGCCCGGGGTGCGCGAAAGCGAGATCGTGGCGATGGCGACCAGGCGCCTCTACGAGATGGGGTCGGACTGCGTGGAAGCGATCAACGCCATCGCCGGGGAACGCTGCAGCCCGCATCCGCACAACTTCACCGACCGGCTGATCCGGCCCGGCGACCAGGCGTACTTCGACATCATCCAGTCTTACATGGGCTATCGCACCTGCTACTACCGCACCTTTACCGTGGGCAGCGCGACGCCGCCGCAGATCGATGCCTACAAGAAGGCGCGGCGCTGGATGGACGACGCGATTGCAATGCTCAAGCCCGGCGTGTCCACCGATGAAGTGGCGCGGGCTTTTCCGAAAAGCACCGAGATCGGTTTTGAGACCGAAATGGCGGAGTTCTGGCTCAACTTCTGTCATGGCCTGGGGCTCGGCCTGCACGAGCGGCCGCTGATCTCGCGCTTGAACTCCTTCAAGGACCCCTATGAGCTGAAGGCGGGTATGGTGTTCGCCGTGGAGACCTTCTGTCCCGCGACGGACGGCGTCTCTGCGGCGCGCATCGAGGAAGAAGTGGTGCTGACCCCGCAGGGCGCGAAGGTGATCACGCTGTTCCCGGCGCAGGAACTTCCCATCGCAAACAAATATTGAATTCGAACGCATGAACGCAAAGGACGCAAAGGACGTGAAGCAATCCATAAGAAGAAATGCACGTCTCTTGTTTTCACTTTGCGTCCTTCGCGTCCGGGCTTTGAACATTGAGGTGGCATAGTGGATACATCCGTCAAACGGAAGAAAGCGGCGGCTCCAGAGATCGACATCGGGCCTGAAACGCGGCTCGAACTCTACCGGCTGCAAGTAGAACTGCGCTACTGCGAGAAGCGCGCCTACGATCTGTTCCTGCAGAATCTCATCAAGGGCACGAGTCATCTCTCGCTTGGACAGGAGGCGATCGCGGCGGCATTCGGCGTCGCCATGCGTCCCGACGACTGGACGTTTTGCACGTATCGGGGTCATGCACATACGCTCGCCCGCGGCGCTTCGATGGCGGGCGTGCTGGGCGAACTGATGGGCCGCGAATGCGGGCTGCTCGGCGGCAAGGGCGGCTCCATGCACTTGACCGACGTCGAGCGCGGCGCGATGGGCTCCTACGCCATCATCGGTGCGCATCTGCCGGTGGCGGCGGGCGCGGCCTGGAGCGCGCAGTATCGCGGCACCGAGCAGGTGGCGGTGTGTTTCTTCGGCGACGGCACGACCAACATCGGTGCGTTTCACGAGGCGCTCAACTTTTCGGCGGTGTGGAAGCTGCCGGTGATCTTCGTCTGCGAGAACAATCTCTACATGGAGTACACGCCGATCCACGCGGTCACGGCGGTGAAGAATCCGGCCGCGGACCGGGCGGCGGCATACGGCCTCGAATCGGTGCTGATCGATGGCAACGACGCCGACGAGGTCTACCGTACCGCGGTCCAGTACATCGCGCGCGCGCGCAAGGGCGGCGGCCCGGCGCTGGTCGAAGCGGTGACCTATCGCCACAGCGGGCACTCGCGCGCCGATCCGGGCAAGTATCGTCCGGAAGGCGAACTCGAGCGCTGGCTGCAGCGCGATCCGATCAATTTGTATCGGGCGCGTCTGCTGGAAACCGGTATCGCGGACGCCACGCTGAAGGACATCGAGACCGAGGTGATGCGCAAAGTAGACGAGGCGACCGCCACCGCCAAGGCCTCGCCCACCCCGTCGCTCGACGGCATCGGCCAGAACGTATGGGCCGACGGAGGTGCAGCATGGCGGAACTGACCTACCGCGATGCGGTTGCCGCCGGCATCGCACAGGAGATGGCGCGCGATGAGCGCGTGGTGTTCCTCGGCGAAGATGTGGCGGCGGCGGGCGGCGTCTTCAAGGCGACGGTCGGATTGCTGGAGAAGTTCGGGCCCAAGCGGGTGCGCGATTGCCCGATTTCGGAGCAGGCGATCCTCGGTGCGGCGATGGGGGCGGCGATGACCGGGCTGCGGCCGATCGCCGAAATCATGTTTTCGGATTTTCTGGCGGTGTGCTGGGACATCGTCGCCAATGAAATCGCCAAGACGCGCTACATGACCAACGGCCAGATCGCTTTGCCGCTGGTGATCCGCACGGCAAACGGCGCGGGGTCGCGTTTCGGGGCGCAGCATTCGCAGTCGGTCGAGAACTGGGCGATGGCAGTGCCGGGCATCAAAGTCGTGGCGCCAGCCTTTCCGGCGGACGTGAAGGGCCTGCTCGCGGCCGCGGTGCGCGATCCGGATCCGGTGCTTTTCTTCGAGCAGAAGTCGCTCTACGCGATGAAGGGCGAGGTGCCGGACGGGGAATGCGTCGACGAACTCGGTAAGGCAAAGGTGCTGCGCTCGGGCAAGGACTGCACCATCGTCGCGCTCGCCGCCATGGTGCACCGCGCACTCGGCGCGGCCGAGATCCTGGAAAAGGAGCACGGCATTGCATGCACCGTGATCGACGTGCGCTCCCTGGTGCCGCTCGATACCCAGACGATACTTTCCGAAGTGGCGAAGACCGGACGCCTCGTTACCGTGGAAGAAAACCCGAGGCTGTGCGGCTGGGGCGCGGAGATCGCGTCGATCGTCGCTGACGAGTGTTTCTGGGATCTCGACGGCCCGATCGTGCGCATCACCACGCCCCACATCCCGCTGCCGGCAGCGGACCAGCTCGAGGACAACACCATTCCCTCGGTCGAACGCGTCGTGCGCGAGATCCGGGAAAAGATCGACTGACAGTGGAGAAGTAAATGGACGTCATCATGCCGCAGCTCGGCGAGACCGTGGCCGAGGGCACCGTCACCCGCTGGTACAAGAAGGTGGGGGATGCGGTCAAGGCCGATGAAGCGCTCTTCGACGTCGAAACCGATAAGGTGAGCACGGAAATCCCCGCGCCGGTGAACGGCGTGCTGGCCGAAATCGTGGTGGCAGAGGGCGCCACGGCGAAGGTCGGTGCGCGGCTCGCGGTGATACGCGAGGCCAATGCGGGCGCTTCCGCCCCGAGCCCGACGGTTCGCACCGCGGCCGCTGTGGAAAAGGCGCCCGTGGCAGCCGCGCCGCAGCCCACACCCGGCTCACAGCGCCTGCCCCGGCAACAGGGCAGCGAGCGGCTCTCGCCGGTCGTTCGCAAACTCTGTGCGGAGCACGCGCTGGATGCGCAGCAGATTCCCGGCACGGGGCGCGATGGCCGGATCACGCGCGAGGATGTGCTCGAATACATGGCGATGCGCGCAGCGGCGCCTGCAGCGCGGCCGGAGTTGCCTGCGGTGCCGGCGGGGGCGGCCGGCGTCGTCACGCTCAACAACGTGCGCCGGCGCACCGCCGAGCACATGGCAAAATCGTGGACCACCGTGCCGCATGTGATGCAGGCGGTGGAAGCGGATTTTCACCGCGTAGTGGATGCGCGACGCAAGTTCGGCGACCCATGGAAGCAGCGCGAAGGTTACGCGCTGACCTATTTGCCCTTCATCGCCCGCGCGGTTTCCGTTGCGCTGGCGAAGTTTCCCAATCTGAATGCGACGTTCGACGGCACGCAGCTCACGCTGCACCGGCGCATCAACCTCGGCATCGCGGTGGACCTCAACTTCGAGGGCCTGGTAGTCGCGGTGGTGAAGGACGTGCCGTCGAAGTCCCTGCCGCAGCTCGCGCGCGAGATCAATGATCTGGCGACACGCGCGCGTGCGGGGCGGCTCAAGCCCGACGAGCTTGCGGAAGCGACCTACACGATCACCAACAATGGAGCGTTCGGCACGCTGTTCACCGCGCCTATCATCAATGCGCCGCAGGTCGCGATACTTTCCACGGACGCGATCCGCAAGAAGCCGGTCGTGATCGAATCACCGGAAGGCGACAGCATCGCCATCCGGCCGGTTGGAATGCTGGCGCAGAGCTTCGATCACCGCGCGGTGGACGGCGCATACGCCGCTGCCTTCCTTCAGGAGGTGAAGGCGGTGATCGAATCGCGCGACTGGACGCAGGCGCTGCAGGCTTAGCGATATGGCTACGACTGCAAAGCGGCGCGGTGCACTGGTCGACCCGGCGTGGGTCGCGAAGCATCTGCAGGATCCGAAGGTCAAGCTGATTGAAATCGCGGGCATGGGCCAGGAGCAGATGCAGGCCTACAGGGCAGGCCACGTCCCGGGCGCCGTGTGCTGGCCGTGGAAGGAAATGCTGTGGGACGAGTACGCGCGCGACTTTCCTTCTCCCGAAGAGTTTGCGCGCCGCTGCGCCGCGGCGGGAATCGGCAATGACACCACGGTGGTTTTTTACGGCGAAGGGGTCCAGTTCGGAATCTATGCGTGGTGGACCTTTCGTTATTGCGGGCATGCCAGGGTGAAAGTGCTCGACGGTGCGCGCTACCGCTGGGTCGCGGAAGGCCGTGCGCTCGTCACGGAAGAACCGCCGCGGGCGGCACCGACGGAATATCAGCCGGTCAAGCGCAAGGAACGAATGCGCATCCATCGTGACAAGGTGCTCGCGGCGCTGGGCAAAGAAGGTATCGCCCTACTGGATGGGCGTTCCCGCGACGAATACGTCGGGCTGCGTGTGGGCGGGCCGGGCGGTCCGGATGTCGGCGCACTACGCTACGGGCGCATCCCTGGCGCGAAACACCTCTATTTCGAGGACTTGCTGGACGCCGACAAGGCATTCAAGCCGGACGCCGAAATACGGGCATTGGTGGAAGCGGCTGGCGCGACCGCGCAGAGCGACATCATCGCCTATTGCCGCATGAGTCACCGTGCCACCGTGCTCTACTTTGTGCTGACCGAGCTGCTGGGTTATCGGAAAGTCCGCGTGTATGACGGATCGTGGACAGAATGGGGCAATCTGGTCGGCGTGCCGGTCGAGCGCTGATCCGGGAGAATAGGGGACAGCCCACCTTTTTTTCGAACCGACAAGCCGGTCGCGAAAGCAAGATAATAAACGTGGTCTGTCCTCTGTTTTTCGATTTTTCTTCATAGACGGGATATGCGATGGCAAACATGAAGCAGCACAAACTGGGATGGATCGGCATCGGGCGCATGGGTTACGCCATGGCCGAAAGACTGGCGAAGTCCGGGTGCGACATCTCGGTATGGAACCGGACGCGGGCCAAGGCGGAGCCGCTGGCCGCGCACGGCGCAAAAATCGTGGATACGTTGAGCGAGCTCGCCGCCTGCGACATCGTGTTCACGATTGTCTCCACCGGCAAGGATGTGAAAGAGGTGCTGTTCGGTTCGCAGGGTGTTACTGCCAAGGGCAAGGCACCGAAAATGGTGGTCGACAGCACCTCAATCTCCCTGGAGGAATCGGCTGAAATCAGGGAAAAGCTCGCGGCAGCGGGTGTGAGGCTGCTCGCCGCACCGGTGTCAGGCAACGACAAGGTGGTGCAATCCGGCAAGCTCATGTTCGTGGTATCCGGGCCGCACGACGCCTACGAGACCGCCCGGCCTTATATGGACGCCATGGGTCGCGGCTCGAGCTACGTCGGCGAGGGCGAACTCTCGCGGATTGCCAAGATCTGCCACAACGTGCACTTGAGCGTCGTCATCCAGTCCCTGTGCGAGATCACCCTGCTTGCACAGAAGGCCGGCATGCCTCGTCACGCGTTTCTGGAGTTCATAAACAACAGCATATTCGGCTCAATGTTTACCCGATACAAGACGCCGGCGTTGGTGAACCTCGATTTTCACGTGACGTTCACGCCCGAGTTGCTGCGCAAGGACATCGACCTGGGGCTTTCCGCGGGCAGGCAGATGGGGGTGCCCATGCCGCTCACCTCGATTACCCGCGACATCGTGCAGACCCTGATCGGTCACGGCTATACCGACCAGGATTTCGCCGCGCTGATTGCGCTCCAGGCCAAGGCGTCCGGAATCGAGCTGAAGCCCGAGAACGTGCAAGTAAGCGACGGATTGTCCTGATCCGGTGACAACACAAAGGAGGAGAACATGAAAATATTCGCTGCATTGATGGTGGGGCTGCTGGCGGGGGCCGCGACGGCGGCGCATGCGCAGGCCGCGTCGACGGGTTCAGGAACGGCTTTTCCGAACCGGCCGGTGCGGGTCATCATCGCGTTCCCGGCGGGCAGTGCGACCGACATCATCGGCCGCGTGATCACGCAGAAAGTTTCGGAGTTTTGGGGCCAGACGGTTGTCACCGACAACCGCGGTGGCGCGGGTGGATCGATCGCGGCCGCGATAGCCGCAAAGGCGCCGGCGGATGGCTATACGCTCATCATCAATTCCTCGGCCCACGCGGTGAACCCTTCGATGTACGCGAAGCTGCCCTATGACACGCAAAAGGACTTCATCGACATCATGCCGCTGGTGGGGCAGCCGAACGTGCTCCTGGTGAGCCCGAGCGCGCGCTTCAAGAACTTCGGCGCGTTCCTGTCCGAGGCGAAATCGAACCCCGGCAAGATCACCTTCGCGTTCGCCGGACTGGGCAGCGGGACGCATCTCAACGCCGAAAAATTCAAGCTCGCCGCCGGCGTCGATTTCAACCTCATCCCCTACAACCGCTCGGCGGAGGCGATCAACGACGTAATAGGCGGTCGCGTGGATTGCTACTTCTCCCCGATCTCCGCCGGCATTAGTTTCGTCCAGAGCGGCAAGCTGCGGGCGCTCGCCACCACCGCCGCCAAGCGTTCGGGAATGCTGCCCGATGTGCCGACCGTCGCGGAGTCCGGCGTGCCGGGCTTTGAATTCATACTGTGGTTCGGTCTGTGGGCCCCTGCGGGCACGCCGCCCGCCATCGTCAACAAGATCCATCAGGATTTCAGCCGCGCGCTGGCCGATCCAGGCGTTAGCAGCAAGCTGGGTGCGCTCGGCAACGATGTGATGAAAATGTCGCCGGCCGAATTCCGCAAGTTCGTGCGTGGCCAGATCGATGAGACCGCGCGGTTGTTCAAGACGGCCGGCATCAAGCCCCAGTAGAGGCGCGGTGCGAATCGCGATCCGGAGCGGCTCTTGAGCGAAGTCGCCTTGCGCGCCCGGTGATTACCAGGAGACAGCACCATGAACTATCGTAGATCGGAAGCGAAGGAGGCGGCGCGTGCCCAGTTCCGCGGGCTGTGGGCCGCCATTACGACGCCGTTCACGCCCGACGACAGGCTGGACGAGGCGGGGCTGCGGCGCAACATGCGCTACTTCACCGACCAGCTCGCGGTGGACGGCATCTTCTGCACCGGGACCATGGGTGAATTCTGGGCGCTCACCAAGGAAGAGCGGCTGCGCGCGGTCGAAATCGTGGTCGAGGAAGCCCGCGGCAAGTGCAAGGTGATCGCCCATACCGGCCATCATTCACCCAACGAAACGGTGGACCTCACGCG
>JBQTJV010000269.1:0-6813 GCA_052386775.1 Betaproteobacteria bacterium | reverse complement strand
TGGGGCACGCGCGAATGGGATCAGCAGCCCTGCCTGTCGGTGGCGGCGGCACGCTGGCTGCTCGAGCGGCGCGTGAAGCTGCTCGCCGTCGACACCCCTACACCCGATCTGCCCCTCGACCGCCGCGCGCCGGATTTCACCTGGCCGGTCCATCGCACGCTGCTGGCGCATGGCATTCTCATCGCCGAGCAGCTCGCCAACCTGGGCAGCCTGGCGGGACAGCGCGTGGAATTCATCTTTTGCCCGCTGCCGATCGCGGACTCGGACGGCTCACCGGCGCGTGTGCTGGCGCGTGCGGTAGTAGCGTAGTCGTCCGCATGCTGGAAGGCCGCTTGTTCGCGGTTGCGAAATCCATGCTCATCGCGGATGATACGCCCTCCCTGTTCGTCGCCCGGTGGAGCAGACATGAATGACGCAGTGATGGCCCATTTGAGCCCGAAGGTCGTGCTCGAGGAATTGAAGAAGCACGGCGTGACGCACGTCGTGTGGCTTCCGGACAGCGAGACCAACTGGCTCTACCTGTTGATGAAAGCGGAACCGTCGCTGCAGCTCATCGCGGTCGCCCGCGAAGGGCTCGCATGCTCCGTCGCGGCGGGGCTCGCCGCCGGCGGCAAGACGCCGGTCATCCTGATCCAGAACACCGGCCTGATGGAATCGGGCGACTCTATTCGCGGCTGGCTGCTCGGGCTCAACGTGCCGGTCGTGCTGATGGTCGGCCTGCGCGGCTGGACGCGCCACGGCGTGACGCAGGATACGGCGGCGACGTACACCGAGCCTTTCCTTAACGCTTTTCGCATCAATTACTACATCGTCGAAAGCGATGCTGACGCTTCCCGCATCGGCGTGGCGTTCGAGGAGGCGAACAAGACCCGCCGCCCGGTCGCTGTGCTGGTCGGCGACGAATATCACGGCTTCAACCGCTAGCCTCCCCGGAATAACGGGCAATACGGAGAAGAGAACATGTTTCATACCGCAGACATGCTTAAGGTATTCCAGAGGTATCGCGGCGAGGCGATCGTGGTGCCGGGACGCGGCGGACGGCACTGGATCAATATCAGCACGGCGCCCAATCTCGATTTGCCGCTCGGCGATCCCGCCATGGGCGGTCACGCCGGCTTTGCGTTCGGACTTGCGCTCGCAGTGCCGCACCGCAAGGTCGTGCTCTTCGATTCGGAGGGGGACGTGCAGATGGGGCTCGGCATCCTGCTGACGGTGGCCGAGCAGCGGCCGGCCAATTTCTATCACTTCATGCTGGACAACGAGTGTTACGCCACCACGGGCGGGCAGCCGGTGCCCAATGCCAAGGACGTCGCGTACGACATGATCGCGCGCGGGGCGGGCTATCCGCGGACGCATGCTTTTGAAGAACTGGACGATTTTGCGAAGAGCCTTCCCGACATCCTCAACGGGCCGGGTCCCGTATTCGTCGCCATGAAAGTACATCCGGAAATAGAGAACAAGCCGATCGGCCAGCGTTCAAAGTGGATGCGCCGGACGCGCGAACAGGCGATCGCCGATCTGCGGCGCGAACTGGCGAAGGGAGAGCCCGCGACGGCCTGAGATGCTAGCGCTTCTGGATCGTGTCGAGCGTCCTGAGCAGCGTCTCGACGTCGAACGGTTTCTGCAGGATGGCATCGACGTCCATCAGCGCCGCATCCAGCAGGTATTCGCGCTTGGCCAGCCTTGCGCCTCCCGACACGACGACGATTCTCGTGTGGGGGAACCCGCGGCGCACGGCATCGATCACTTCAAAACCGTCGCTCTCGGGCATGAAAATGTCGGTGATCAGAACGTCGGCCGGACGCTGTTTCTGGATCGCCAGCGCTTCGCGGCCGTCGGCGGCGAGCTCGATGGAGTAGCCGGCCATCTCGAGCGCGAGCTTGAGCGAAAGCCGCATATCAGCGTCATCGTCGACAATCAGCAGCCTGTTACCTGTTTTGCTCATTGAAGGCCGTAATTATGCCGTGCAATTGCTCGACTGCCACGGGCTTGGTGAGATGCGAGTCAAAACCCGCTTCGAATGCGCGTTTCAAGTCCGCCGCCTGCCCGTAGCCGCTCAATGCGATGAGCGGCACGCGTCCGTTGGAGCGGCTCGCGCGCAGCCGGCGCGCCACCTCATAGCCGTCGATATCGGGCAGCCCGATGTCGATCAACACGATATCGGGCGTCTCGGCCGCGGCCTTTGCGAGACCCGTCGCCCCATCGTGACCTTCCAGCACTTCGTGTCCGCTCAAGGTGAGCGCCGCGCGCAGCATCGTCCGCGTGTCGTCATTATCCTCGATGATCAGGATGCGGCGTGCACTGACGGATTCATCGCCTGCGGTGCGCTCGGCGTGGCGATAAGACTGCACGACGGCCGGCAGGCGTAACGTGAAGGTCGCGCCCTGGTCCGGCCCCTGGCTGCTGACCGACACCGTTCCCCCATGCATCTCCGACAGTCGCTTGACCAGCGCGAGCCCGATGCCAATGCCGCGCTTGCGCCGGTCCAGTCCCTGCTCGCCCTGGGCGAACAGGTCGAATATCCGCTCCATTGCGGCGGCGGTCAGGCCTGCTCCCTCGTCGGCCACCTCAAGCACTGCCTCGCCGGCTGCCTGCCGTAACGTGATGTCGATGCCGCGTCCGGCCGGAGTGAATTTAAGGGCATTGTCGAGCAGGTTCGACACGATCTGCTCGATGCGCGTGCGATCGGCATTGATCCACACCGGCGCAATGGCGTGCGATACACGATGCCGCTCGAAGCGCTTCGATGCCTGCCAGGACGCAATGAGATTCTCCACCGTTTCGCCGAGATCGAACATTTCCCGCTGCAGCTTCGCCTTGCCGATATTGACGCGGGATACGTCGAGCAGATCTTCCACCAGTCGCGCCATATGCCTGGTCTGCCGTTCGACCACGCCGCGCGCCTGCGCGGCCTTGTCTGCGTCGTGGGCGGCAAACCGCAGGACGTGGGCAGCGGTCGTAAGCGCGGCAAGCGGCGTGCGCAGTTCATGACTCAGCATCGCGAGAAATTCGTCCTTGCTGCGGTCCGCCGCCTGTAACGCTTCCTTCTCGCGCTCTGCCAGATTCTGCCGGTCGCGGATCGCCTGTTCCGCCTCCTGCAGCGCGCGGATCAGCGTTCCGACTTCGCTTACGCGAACATCGGTGGGCAGAGTCAGGTTTTGGCCCTGCCCCATGGCCTTTGTCGCCTCCGCCAACGATGAAATCGGGGTGGAGATGCGCTCCCCGACCACTACCGCCAGCGACAACGCGAAGGCAAGCGCGGTCAGCAATCCGACCGCGAGCATTCCCTGCGCGCGTCTTTCCGCCTGCTCCACCGCCTGCGCGGGAATATCCATGGCGAATGCCCATCCTGTGGCTTCCGAGCGGCGGTACGGGCTGTAGACGTCGGCGCCGTCCATGGCGTTGCCGCGAAACCAGCCGCTTTGTGAATCGGCGAGGACTTTGCGCAACGCCCGGGGCGCGAGCTGGCCCGCGCTATTTGCGCCGCGCGTGCTGGCGACGATGCGATCATTACGGTCCAGCACGACGCCGATCCATTCGGGCGGCAGGCCTTGAACGGACAGCAGATCGTATATCGAGGCTGGATTGACGACTGCCGACAGAATGTACTTGACGGCGCCGTCCCGAACGATCGGCACGCGGACGGCAAAATCCCAGCGTGCCGTCGTCGGACCCCACACCATATCCCCGACCGCCGGCTTCCGGGTTTCAATAACGCGCCCCACGCTCGCGTCCTCGGTGGGAATCGCCGGCAAGGCAACGCCGGTCGGCCGGTTCAGGTTCATCACCTGTTGCCCGGTGGGGAGGGCCAGATTGATCGTGCTCCACTCGGACTGGGTGGCCAGTACGCTGGTGGCGATGGCTCTGAAACCCGCGGTATCCGGGTCGTCCAGTGTAGGGGAAACGGCAAGCGCTTCGACGGTGGAAATGGCGCTTTTCAGCTTGACCTCGACGGTGTTCAGTACGGCGACCGTACGCTCTTCCGCTGCGCGTCGAAAAGTATCGCGCTGGCTTTCGATCAGCAGGGCACCGACGACCACGGCGAAGATGGCGATCGGCAGCAGCGTCGCCAGCGCGAACAGCATGAGATAGGAGCGCAGCTTCATTGCACGTCGTCGAGCATGACGTCGCGTACTCCGTCGAGCGGCATGGGTCCTCTTCGTGGATCGTGCAGGATCGCGTTGCGGGAATGTGACTGCCATTCTGGCCGGTTTGACGGGCGAACGCAACGCGATGCGCGCAGGACCCGGTGCGACGAAAGTTGCCCGCCGCGCGCGCGCTTCGGTAGCATGCGCTCATGCTGAGGAACCTGCTGATCCCGCTGCTCGTGTGCGCGCTGGTGTCGTGCTCCTCCACGCGCAGCGCCGACGAGGCCGACCGCGCGCCCCGGGCTGCGCCGGTGGTACCGGTCGTCTCCGATCGGCTGCTGATCGGCCTGGCGCTCGGTGGCGGCGGGGCCCGCGGTTTTGCCCACGTGGGCGTCATCAGGGCGCTCGAGGAGGCGGGCATCGTTCCGGACATCGTGGCCGGCGCCAGTTCCGGCGCCATCGTGGCGGCGCTGTATGCGAGCGGCTATGGGGCACGCGAGCTGGAATCCATTGCCGTCGAACTGGAGGAGGGCACGCTGCTCGATTTCACGCTTTTCGGGCGCGGCTGGGTACGCGGCGTGGCTTTGGAAGAGTTCGTCAATCGCGCCGTGAACCATCGCCCGATCGAGAAACTGGCGCGTCCCTTTGCGGTTGCCGTCACGCGGGCGCGGGACCGCGCCATGACGGTGTTCAATCGCGGCGATACCGGGCTCGCCGTTCGCGCCTCGGCCAGCGTGCCCAATCTATTCATACCCCCGGTAATCGATGGCGAGGAATACCTCGACGGCGGACTGACGAGTCCCGTGCCGGTCTCGATCGCGCGGGCCATGGGCGCCGACGTGGTGATCGCCGTCGACGTGTCGTGGTTTGCGCACGCCCGGCAGAATGGAAACCCCGTTCCGGCCGCGCGCTCCGCGCGCAGCCTGCTGCTCGAAGGGGAATTGCAGTCGGCGGACATCGTCATCACCCCGCGTACCGCGCCGGCGCGCATGCTCGATTTCAACGCCAAGCTGCAGAATATCGCCGCCGGATACGAGGCGGCCAATGCAGCGGTGCCCGCGCTGCGGAAACGGCTCGAGGCGGCGCGCCTCAGGAAAGAAATCTCTCGAGTGCCGGTACGGCCGGCTTCGGCAGCCGTGGAATAGTCTGTCGGTCTATGGCGGGGCCGGCAGATGCCGCGCTCGGGGGACACGCTCGGTGCGCCAGTTCGCCAGCGCCCACTGCAACACATCCGAGGCGTTTCCGCCCGCCAGCCGGTCCGGCGGTTCATGCCCGAGAAAACGTAACGCCATGGTGAGTGCTGGTGCCGGGCGCGCGCAGTCGATGGGCGCCGCCTGCGTCTGCTTGCTCAACTTTTCTCCGGATGCGTTCACGGCGATCGGCAGGTGCAAGTATCGCGGCTGCGGCAAGGCGAGAAGGTTCTGAATATGGATCTGCCGCGGCGTTGAATCGAGCAGATCGGCGCCGCGCACCACGTCCGTGACGCCCTGTTCCGCATCATCCACCACGACGGCGAGCTGGTAGGCATGGACGCCGTCCGCGCGGTACAGCACGAAGTCGCCAACCGCCGCTTCCACGTTTTGCGAAAGCGTTCCCTGCAGCGCATCGGCAAACCGGATAGGCGCCGCAACCGTGCGCACCCGCAGCGCCCGCGGTTTTTTGTCCGACGGCACTGCCGCGCGGCAGGTCCCCGGATAGATCAAGCCCTCGATTCCGGCGATCGCGGAGTCCGCGATCTCGCGCCGGCTGCAGGCGCAAGGGTAGATCATTCCCCGCTGTTTCAGGACATGCACGGCCGCGTGATAAGCGTCGGTGCGCAGACTTTGGCGCACGATGGCGCCGTCCCAGTGCAAGCCGCACGCGTCCAGCGCACGCAGGATCTGGTCCGCCGCTCCCGGCACGATACGCGGCACGTCGACGTCTTCGATGCGCACGAGCCAATCCCCATGGTGCGCGCGCGCCTCGAGATAACTTCCCAGCGCGGCGATGAGCGAGCCGAAATGCAGCGGCCCGGTCGGCGAGGGCGCGAAGCGACCGCGATAGCGAGCGCCGGACGCGAGCGGGGCGGGGCTGTTCATCGCAAAAAGTTTATTATATTGAGGATGAACGTCCCCCTGCTGACCGAGCTGCCTTATGCCCCGGACAGTGCGCGCCTGTTCGAGTCCATGGCTGATTTGCCGTGGGCGGTATTCCTCGACAGCGGGCGGCATTATCCCGGCCAGTCGCGTTACGACATTCTTGCCGCGCAGCCATACGTTCGGTTGCTGACGCGGGGCAAGCTCACCGAAATCCAGGCGGACGGTGTCGAGTTGTCCCGCGAGGACCCGTTCGCGCTGATTCGGCGCTTCCTCGAGATCGCGCCGTCGAGCGCGGGGCTTCCCTTTTGCGGCGGGGCGATAGGCTATTTTGGATACGACCTTGCGCGCAGACTCGAGGCGGTTCCAGCCCGCGCGCGCGACGCCGAGAAAATCCCCGACATGGCGATCGGAATCTACGACTGGGCAGTGGTCGTGGACCACGGCGAGCGCAGAAGCTGGCTCGTGGGGCAGGGACGGGATCCGGATACCGACGTGAAGTGGGGCAGCCTCGTCGCCCGCTTCGCGGCTCCCCTACGCGAACGTGCGAGAGTGCCTTTCCGTATCACCTCGCCGATCGTTTCCAACATGACGAGGGAGCACTACGGGCGCGCCTACCGGTGCATCCAGCAATACATCCGCGACGGCGA
>JBQTJV010000268.1:0-3262 GCA_052386775.1 Betaproteobacteria bacterium | reverse complement strand
GCCGTTCCGGTCGTCAGGCGCGCCTATAAGGTCGGATTCTGGATCGTCCTTGTGCTCTTCGCGACGATGGTCGGATTTCCATACGCCGCACCCCTGATCTACTGATAGGAGTGGTCATGAAACACTTTCACATAGTCGTCACCGCAGCACTTGCCTGCGTCTCATCCGTCGCTTTCGCGGAAATGAAGACCGTAACACTCTCCGTGCCCGGCATGAACTGCGATCTTTGTCCTATCACCATCAAAAAGGCCGTCTCGAGGGTCCCCGGCGTATCGCACGTCGACGCGAGCTTCCAGAAGAAGGAAGCGATCGTCACTTTTGACGACAGCAAGACCACCGTGGACGCGCTCACCAAAGCCACTGCGAACGCGGGCTATCCCTCTTCCGTCAAGTAGGAACTTCGATGAACGAGTCTATAGCCCTGCTGGTCGAGGGTATGACCTGCAACTCGTGCGCGATGGAGGTAAAGGCGGCACTGGCGCGAGTTCCTGGCGTGCGCTCGGCCGACGTTTCGTTTCCAGAGGCGCTGGCGAGAATCGCGGGCGAGCCGGGACTAAATCCGCGCGCGCTGACGGCGGCCGTCGAGGCGGCAGGATATCGAGCCAGCGCTACCGGCAACGCTGCCACGGTCGCACGCAAGCCGGGATCCCTGCATGTCCTGGTGATCGGCAGCGGGGGCGGTGCCTTTGCCGGCGCCCTCAAAGCCGCAGAGACCGGCGCGCGCGTAACCATGATCGAGCGCGGGGTGCTCGGAGGGACATGCGTCAATCTCGGTTGTGTTCCATCAAAGATCATGATCCAGGGCGCCCATGTCGTCCATGTACGGCGCCACAGCCCGTTCGACGGCGGCATTTCCGCGTCTGCTCCGTCGATCGACCGCGCGCACCTGCTCGCGCAGCAAGAGGGTCTGGTCGGTGACCTCCGCCATTCCAAGTACGAGAACCTCCTGGAGACGAATGAGGCGATCTCTCTCGTGCGCGGCGAGGCGCGGTTCAAGGATGCGCATACGGTCGTGGTCAGCTCGACCGAAGGCGAACGCGAATTCGCTTTCGACCGGTGCTTGATCGCCACGGGCGCGCGTCCCGCGGTGCCTCCGATTCCCGGTCTGGCGGACACGCCTTACTGGACCTCCACCGATGCCCTCGCCAGCCCGGAGATCCCTGCCCGGCTTGCCGTGCTCGGTTCCTCCATCGTCGCCGCCGAGCTTGCCCAGGCGTTTGCCCGTCTCGGAAGCAAAGTAACCGTCCTCGCGCGCAGCACGCTGTTCTCGCGAGAGGACCCGATCGTCGGCGAAGCCATGCAGGACGTCTTCCGCGCGGAAGGCATCGACGTGTGGACGCATACGGAAGCAAGCGCGGCTCAGCACGCCCAGAGTGAATTCGCTCTTGCGACAAACCGCGGCGAACTGCGAGCCGACCGGCTTCTGGTCGCCACGGGCCGCACCCCGAACACATCTGCGCTGCGGCTCGAATCGATTGGCGTAAAGCTTGACGCCACGGGTCGCATCGTCGTCGACGAGCGCATGCGTACCAACGTCGCCGATATCTTTGCCGCGGGCGATTGCACCGATCAGCCCCAGTTCGTCTACGTCGCCGCCGCCGCCGGAACACGAGCGGCCATCAATATGACAGGCGGGGACGCGACGCTGAGCCTCGCGGCCATGCCTGCGGTCGTATTCACCGACCCCCAAGTCGCGAGCGTGGGCTTGTCGGAGACCGAGGCGCACCACCGGGGACTGAAGGTAGAGAGCCGCACGCTAACGCTCGATAACGTGCCGAGGGCTCTTGTCAACTTCGAGACGCGGGGCTTTATCAAGATCGTCGCTGAGGCCGGAACGGGCCGATTGCTCGGCGTTCAGGCTGTGGCGGCCCAAGCGGGCGAAGTGATACAAACCGCCGCGCTGGCGCTGCGCGCCAATATGCGCGTACACGACCTTGCCGATCAGCTCTTCCCGTACCTCACGATGGTCGAGGGGCTGAAGCTCGCGGCGCAGACGTTCACCAGGGACGTCAGGCAGCTTTCTTGCTGCGCTGGCTGATGCGCGATCTGCTGAAACAGCTCGGAAGCACGGCCGGCGCCGCGTTCGCGGCTGCGTGCTGTGCCGGCGCTGGCTGGGCGCTCGCCGCATTGACCGCCATCGGGGCCGGTTTCCTCGCCAAAGACGCGATTTTGATACCGATCTTCGTGCTGCTCCTCGCTGTCAGCCTATGGTTTCTCTGGCGCTCCAGCGCGGCGCACCACAACCTAAAGCCGGTCTACCTCGGCGCTGTCGGGACGGCGACGGCACTGGTTGGCATGTGGACATCCACCGTCGTCCTTCTTGCCGGTCTCCTAACGATCATGGCAGCGAGCGCCTGGGACTTCCTGGCCGCGCGCTATCCGTCGCGACCAATTATCAAGGAGCATCATGAACCTCACGATTGAGGATATATCGGACGCAGTCATCGCAGCATTTCCGAAACTCACGCGGCCTGAGCAGCGCGTTTCCCTAGCCACCTACCGCCTTCTCGCGCGGGGGCGCCCCGTCGCGCCAATGCTGATCGCGGCGGAGAGCGGTCTGCCGGACGCCGCCGTAACGAGGATGCTCGATGGCTGGCATGGTGTGGAGCGCGACAACACCGGCGCCGTGACGGCGTTCTGGGGATTGACGCTGACGACGACGAAACATCGCTTTCAAGTTCCGGGAACAACCATATTCACCTGGTGCGCATGGGACACGTTGTTCCTGCCGGAGTTGCTCGGCGCGGTGGCCGATGTCGAATCGATATGTCCAGCCACGCGAACGACTATCGCGCTAAGAGTCGCACCTGGCGGGATCCTGTCCGGGACACCGCAGGCGGCTGCGCTTTCCTTTGTCTTGCCAAACGAAGCGGATATCGAACGCAGCATCACCGAGACATTCTGCTGTCACGTAAACTTTTTCGCCTCGGCGCAGGCCGGGGAGCAATGGGCTGCCGCGCATCCCGGCGCCTTCATCCTTTCGCTCGAAGACGCATGGCAGATCGGAGCCCGCAGGAACGCGGCGCAGTTCGGCTCTGTGCTTTGCAGCTAGAGCGACCAACGGATTATTTCTCTACGAAATCTCTACGTTCCGAAAACAGAAACGGCTTAGTGGAACGCTAAGCCGTTGAAATTTGGTAGGCCGTGCCGGATTCGAACCGGCGACCAACGGATTAAAAGTCCGCTGCTCTACCAGCTGAGCTAACGACCCGTACGGAAACTGCTGGAAAGGGAGCGAATTTTATCAGGCCTCGCGGGTCAT
>JBQTJV010000267.1:0-8374 GCA_052386775.1 Betaproteobacteria bacterium | reverse complement strand
ACATCGCGTGGCTGGTGTCCGATATGGCGGGCGGCGCCGCCACGGTAATACAGCACGCCGCGGCGCAGGGCAAGTTGGAGTTTTTGCCCAGCTTCTCCCGCGTGGAAATGATCGCCTTCATTGCGGCCCTGATCACCATGGGATTCGGATCCATTCCGCAGCAGGACGTATTCCAGCGCGTGAACGCATCGCGCAACGAGTCCACGGCGGCGTGGGGCTCGATACTCGGCGGCTCCGCGTACCTGCTGTTCGCCTTCGTGCCGCTGTTCCTGGTCTACGCCGCCACGCTGATCGATCCGCAGATGGTCGCCTCTTTGATCGACAAGGATTCACAGCTCATCCTGCCGAATCTGATCCTGGGACACCTGCCGCTGCCGGCGCAGATCGTGTTCTTCGGCGCCCTCCTCTCGGTGATCATGAGCACGGCCAGCGGCACCCTGCTGGCGCCCTCGGTGACCATCTCCGAAAACGTGCTGAAGGGCCTCTTCCGCGACGTAAGCGACCAGCGCTTCCTGTGGATCAATCGCGTCGTGGTGGTGTGCTTTGCGCTGCTCGTCACCGCCTACGCCATCTTCACCGACGACACCATACACAAGATGGTGGAGAACGCTTACAAGGTGACCCTGGTCTCGGCGTTCGTGCCGCTGGTGTGCGGCCTCTACTGGAAACGCGCCACCACCCAGGGCGCGGCCCTCGCCATCGTGGGCGGGCTCGCGAGCTGGCTCGCGCTCGAGGCCGTGGGCAGCGAGGCGCTGTGGCCGCCGCAGTTCGTCGGCTTCCTGGTCGCTGGCGCAGGCATGGTCGCCGGCTCGCTCATCCCCCAGCGTTACGGGATGAAGGTGCAATCCGCGTAAATGCCGGGATAACGCGTGGCGCCGTTGCACGCGACCCGAGCGAGGCCCCCCAGCGCGATGACCTGGTTTTCCTGCTTCAAGGCCGTGATTTTCGCCTTGCTCGCGATCAACGCCGCCGCCTTTGTCGTCGCCGGCACGCTAAGCGAGGCGCTCGATTCGGTGGCCTGGTTCGTACTGCTGGCGCTGTTCGAAGTCGAAACCACCCGAATGCACTGGGCTCGCCGGCAACCCGTGGCGGCGGCCATGCACTTTATCCGGATGGGTGCGACCCTCGCCATCGGGGTGGCCGCGACAGGTTACCTGTACGACCATGCCTGGCTCGATGCGCTGAACGCCTGGCTCTGGATCGGGGTGGTCGTGCTGCTCGAATTCGAGGTGCGCAAACCCGATGCGGTGCTTGCACACCGGGCAAGCTTTGGCGCTGTCGCCACCGCGCTCTATTCAGGTCTGGTCGGCGTGGTGGTGGCCTGGCTGTGGCACGGGGAGTGGTTTGACGCCTACGATGCGCTGCTGTGGATCATCGCGTTCGGCGCTCTGGAGATGAATCTCCTCAACATCGCGCGCAGGGCGGCGGCATCAGATGAAAGCGCGGGCGAACTCCGCCACAAAACCTGAGAGCTCCGCTTCGGCGAGCCGATTGATGCCCGCAGCCGATTTTCTGCCGCCGCCCGTTTCATACTTCAGGCACAGCTCGTCCGCGCCGCTCGGACGGTCTACCGGCGCCCGCACGCTCACCGAGTAAGCGTCGGATTTTTTCACCAGTACGGCATGCGCGCGCCGCGGATGTCGCTGCGCGAGCTGGTTGCTGAACAGCCCGCTCACCCTGCGGCTCCACGCCGCGTCGGGAAGGATGTACACCGCACCGCCGGCATTCTCGAATGCCGGGCGCAGGTTCTCCGCACGCACCAGGTCGTCCTGCCACGCATTGCGGAGCACTTCGAAGACCGGCTCGGCATCCATGAAATCGCGCGGATCGCGGTAATGGCTGAGCGTCTCGAACAGATCCGCCGGATGGTAATGCAAGTCATCCACGGAGTCCCCGTAAGCGTTGTAGTTCATGCATTCGCCCAGCTCCCGCAGGCGCTCGACATCCGACGCCTCGAGCTGAACCAGTTCGGCGGTCCGGATCGCCGATTTGACGAGGTTGTCGCCGAAAGCCGCTACGACGGCCCAGATGCGCTGCCGGCCGGACAGGTAGCGGTCCACCAGCAGGCTGGTGCAGACATCCGGGGCGGTATCGATGAAGGTCTTCAGGTTGGGATGGTGCGGGATCTCACCGGGGTTGTGATGATCGAAGTAACGGCAGCGCGCGCCATCGGCAAGCGCCCGCATTACGGCACGCGCGTTGGTCTTGAGAGAGAGATCCAGCACCGTAAGCTCGTCGCCGGCTTGCGCATCCACGCGCTCGACCAGCGCGATTTCCCGCTTCGCACCCGTGACCAGCACGCTCGCACGCGGGTCCTCGAGCCGCAACTGCTGGAGCGCGCAGATTCCATCTGCATCGCCGTTAAAGATGTCATAGAATCGCATGAAGGGGAGTCCGGCCGTCTCCGGTTCCGTGACACTCGACGTACCTGCTGCTTGCTGCGCAGCGCGCTACGCAGGTTCTTTGCGCAAATTTCCCCATGAAGCACACGAACAGTGCAGCCTCACAAGGTTTCGACGAGCCGATTCGTGCGCAAAGCGCCACGCTCGCCCTGATCCTGGCCTTAGCTTACACACTGATTATCGCCTACGCCAGCTTGCAGCCCTTTCTCGGCTGGCGCTTTCCTGCCACCGAGGTCTTTTACTTCGTCACGGCGCCCTGGCCGCCGTACGTGACGATGGGCGATCTGCTGATCAACACGGCCGCATACGTTCCGCTCGGATTCCTGCTCGCGCTGGCACTCATCCGGCGCCGCCCGGCCGCGCGCGCGGTGTTCCTCGCTGCGGCGATCGGCGCGCTCACCAGTTTGACGATGGAGAGCATCCAGATGTTCCTGCCGCAACGCATTTCGTCGAACGTCGATCTGCTCACCAACAGCACCGGCGCGCTCTTCGGTGCGATGGCCGCACCGCTGCTTTCGCCGTCGGGTCTTCCCGGCCGGCGATTGGCCGCCTGGCGGCATGCGTTGTTCATGCCCGGAACGCTCGCCGATGCGGGACTCGTTCTCGCCGGCTTGTGGCTCTTTACGCATCTCCATCCGACGGCCCAACTCTTCGGCACCGGCAATCTGCGCACTACATTCGACTTGCCGCTCTATCTCATCCATACACCCGGGCGCCTCATTTCAGCAGAAGCGATCGTCGTCTTTCTCAACCTGACCGGTCTCGGGCTGCTGGTCGCGGCGCTCGTCCGGCCCGCCGTTGCGCCGCTGCCCATTGTCGCCGGCGTGGTAGGCACGGGAGTATGCATAAAAATCATTGCCGCCGTGGCGCTGTTCGGCGCGCCGGGCCCCCTGGTATGGCTCACCCCCGGTGTCGCGCTCGGATTGATCGCGGGCAGCCTGTTGCTCTATGCCCTGGCGGGTCTGCCCCGTACCGCCAAGATCGTCGTGGCACTGCTTGCCTTCAGCGTCGCCGTGGCGGTCATCAATTTCGCGCCGGACAATCCCTATCAAACCGCGCCGCCCAAGCTGGTGCCGGGAAGCACGACCCACCTGCTGCGCCTCTCCAACATCGTGCGGGCGCTGTCCGAACTGTGGCCGTTCCTCGTGATCGGCTTTCTGCTTGCCGCGGTGATGGATCGGAGATCCCGGCGGGGTGCGGCATCACGCAGCGAGCGCTTATAATCGCGGCGAGCCCGTCGTCTTTCTCCTCGTCCGGAAATGCCCGTCGCCGAAGTGCGAACCATGCAACCCTCTACGCTGAAGCGCATACGGCTCGCCGGACCGGCCGGCGCGATCGAGGTCGACATCAACGACCCGGGGGACTCGCGGCGCGGCATCGGCCTCATCGCCCACCCGCATCCTTTGCAGGGCGGCACCAAGGACAACAAGGTCGTGACCACACTGGCGAAGTGCCTCTTCGGGCTTGGCCTGGTCGCATTGCGGCCCAACTTCCGCGGCGTAGGCGCAAGCGAGGGCGTCCACGATGAGGGACACGGGGAAACAGAAGATCTGGTTGCGATTGTTCAGTATGCCAAGGAGCGCTACGGCAACCTCCCGCTCACTCTGGCTGGCTTTTCTTTCGGAAGTTTCGTGCAGACGCGCGTCGTTCGCCGTGTGGACGCCGTTCGGCTGGTGCTGATCGCCCCCGCGGTCAACCGATTTGCCGGCGAAACGGTTCCGGCGAACACCCTGGTAGTGCACGGCGAGCGCGACGAGGTGGTCCCGCTTTCGGCAGTGCTCGACTGGGCGCGCCCGCAGGGTCTTCCGATCGTCGTGGTCCCGGGCGGCGAACATTTCTTCCACGGACGCCTTGCGCTGCTCTCCAGCATCGTGGTGGCCTATTGCCGCTGAACCGCGCTGAGGCCATGGCGCAGCTTCGGGTCAGCGGCCTGCGCAAGTCGTACGGCGCCCAGCAGGTTGTGGCCGGGATCGATCTGCGCGTGGAACCCGGCGAGTGTTTCGGGCTGCTCGGACCCAACGGGGCCGGCAAGACGACCACCCTGAAGGTGTGTCTGGGCTTGAGCGATCCGGACAGCGGCGAGATCACCATGCTCGGTCTGCCGGTGCCGGCGCAGGCGCGGGAAGCACGCGCCCGCGTCGGCATCGTGCCCCAGGTCGATAATCTCGATCCCGATTTCACGGTCCGCGAAAACCTGCTGGTCTACGGGCGGTATTTCGGATTGCGTGAAAAAGACATCGCGCAGCGCATACCGGATCTGCTGGAATTCGCCGGCCTTGCAGCGCGCGCCGACGCGCGCATCCAGGCGCTGTCCGGCGGGATGAAACGCCGGCTCACGCTCGCGCGTGCGCTGATCAACGATCCCGATCTCATCTTCCTCGACGAGCCGACCACCGGTCTCGATCCGCAGGCGCGCCATCTCATCTGGGCACGCCTGCGGCAATTGCTGAGTCAAGGCAAGACCATTTTTCTGACGACGCATTTCATGGACGAAGCCGAGCGCCTGTGCCATCGCCTTGCGATCATGGATCACGGCCGCATCATCGCGGAGGGGACGCCGCGTGCGCTCGTCGAGCGCCACATCGAGCCGCAAGTCGTCGAAGTCTACGGTGACGGCGCCGAAGGCTGGGCGGCGGCTTTTGGCTCCAACCGCGCCGAGCGTTGCGAGCGTACCGGCGAGACGATCTTCTGTTATACCCACGACGCCGACGCGCTGGTGCACGATCTCGACGGTCGCGAAGGCATGCGCTATCTGCATCGTCCGGCGAATCTCGAAGACGTGTTTCTCAAGTTGACCGGCCGCGAGCTGCGGGACTGACCGCCGCATGGATACGGCAAACCGCAACGCAACATGAAGACCAAGCACCTGGCGCTGCCGCGATTGACCCGGCGCTTCGTACACGTCTGGCGGCGCAACCGGCTGGTCTGGCGCAAGCTGGCGATTCCCTCCATTCTCGGCAATCTCGCCGACCCGATGCTCTACATGCTCGGTCTCGGATACGGCCTGGGGGCGATGCTGCCGGAAGTCGGTGGAATGCCGTATATCGCTTTCCTCGCGGCGGGAACGGTATGCTCGAGCACCATGATGAGCGCCTCGTTCGAGGCGATGTACTCGGGCTTCTCGCGCATGCACGTGCAGAGGACGTGGGACGCGATACTGAACGCCCCGCTGACTCTGGACGACGTGGTGCTGGGCGAAGCGGTCTGGGCGGCGAGCAAAAGCTTTCTCTCCGGGATGGCGGTCCTGCTGGTGGCGTGGGCGCTCGGCCTGGTCAACTCCGCGCTCGCCCTGCTGCCGCTGGTGCTGATCACAGGCCTGGCCTTTGCGGGACTGGGTCTCATCATGACGGCGCTTTCGCCCAGTTACGACTTTTTCATGTACTACTTCACTTTGGTCATCACGCCGATGATGCTCGTCTGCGGGGTTTTCTTTCCCCTGGAGCAACTCCCCGGCTGGCTGCAGGCGACCGCGCAGGTCCTGCCGCTTACCCACGCCGTCAGCATCGCCCGGCCAGTCATGAACGGCGTGGTGCCGGAGGGTCTCGCCATCCATCTCGTGGTGCTGAGCGCCTACGCGATTGCCGCTTTCTACATCGCGCTGGTGCTGACGCGCCGCCGCCTGCTCACGTAGTCCCGCATCCAGGCGTCATCCGGGGGCCCCCGGAATCGTTGTACCGGGCATGAAGCTGCGGCTCGCCTTCGTCTTCTATTCGCTTGTTCCGTGTTGCGCCGCGCTGGCGGATGCCACCGCGTACATCGTGGTGCAGCAGTCCACGCTGGCCGGCTTTCGCTATTACGAGGGCCGCAGCGTATGGCACGACATGAAAGTGGGCGATCCGTTGGACCTCGCGCACGAGGCGGGCAATCCGCACGACCCGCACGCCGTGCGGGTGGAATGGCGCGGCCATGTCCTCGGCTACGTCCCCCGGCACGAGAATGCGCATCTCGCGCGCCAGATGCGCCATGGTGCTTCCCTGCGGGCGCGTGTGACGCGCCTGGAAAAGGCCCGCAATGGCCGCAACCGTGTAAGCTACGAAGTCTACGTGCCGCTCAGGTGAGCGGTTCACCTTCGCGGAGGAAAAGCATGAAGCTCGGTCGCTTTGGGCTCGAGGGCAGGACGTTCTACGGCGTCGTCGAAGGCGAAGACGTACACGAGCTGGCGGGTTCGCCATTCCAGGAATACCAGCGCACGGATCGTCGCCACCGGCTTGCGGCACTGCGCGTACTGGTGCCCTGCATGCCGTTCAACTTCTATTGCGCGGGGCTCAATTATGCGGCGCACATCGAATGGGCCAACCGGCGCAGCGGCGGAAATCGCAAGCCTCCGGAAAAAGCGGACATCGGCTACCGGTCTCCCAACGCGCTCGCTGCGACCGGCGAAGCCATCGTGATTCCGCAGGACTCCCCCGGGCCGGTCCAGTTCGAGGGCGAGCTGGTCGCCGTCATCGGAAAGCAGGCACGCAACCTGTCGGAACGCGAGGCGCTCGCGTGCGTGCTGGGCTACACCCTGGGCAACGACGTGAGCGAGCGGGCCTGGCAGAAGCAGGACCGCACGCTGTGGCGCGCCAAGAACTGCGATACCTTCAAGCCGATGGGCCCTTTCATTGTTACCGATCTGGACCCGATGGATCTGACGATCACGATCAACGTCAACGGCACCCGCGCCGCGCGCTACCACACCAGCAAGATGCTGTTCTCCGCCCAGCACTACATCGCCCAGATCTCCAAGTACATGACGCTGTGGCCGGGCGACGTCGTATGGCTGGGTACCGACGAAGCCACCGAGCCTTCGCTCGCGCACGGCGACCGCGTCGACATCGTCGAAGACCACATCGGCGTGCTCAGCAATCCCGTCGTCCGCGACGGGCAATCGCCGCGCTAGCCGCCGGCCGCCGGCATGGATTTTTTTGCACCGTGCCCGCGCGGCCTGGAGGGCGTGCTCGCCGGCGAGCTGGCTGCACTCGGCGCCGGAGACGTGAAGCAGGTGGACGGCGGGGCGGCTTTTTCCGGCGAGATGACGCTCTGCCACGCCGTCAATCTGGAAAGCCGCGTGGCAAGCCGCGTGCTGTGGCGCGTGGCCCTCGCACCCTACCGATCCGATGGGGACCTCTACACCGTCGCGCGCGGGCTTCCCTGGAAAGAGTGGTTCGACGTCGGACGTTCGATGCGGGTAAATATCTCCGCGATACGCTCCCCGGTGAAAAGCCTGGATTTCGTGACGTTGCGCATCAAGGACGCGGTGTGCGACAGCTTTCGCGAGGCCGGCGGCCGCCGCCCGGACGTGGATACGGAGAACCCGGACGTACGCATTCATGCGTTTCTCACGCGAGATGAGGTCAGCCTGTACCTGGACACTTCCGGCGAGGCGCTGTTCAAGCGCGGCTGGCGCGTCGCGGCCGGGGCGGCACCGTTGCGGGAGAACCTCGCCGCCGGAATCGTCCGCCTTTCCGGATGGCAGCCGGGAACGCCGCTCCTCGACCCGATGTGCGGCAGCGGCACGTTGCCGATCGAAGCCGCGATGATCGCGCTCGACATCGCCCCCGGGCTGGGACGGCCTTTCGGCTTCGAGAAACTGAAGCGCTTCGATGCGAACGCCTGGCGCGCGATGCGCGAGCGCGCCAAGCGGCGATGCCAGCCGGCTCACGCCCTGGGCATCCAGGGCAGCGACAAGTTCGGAGCCGTGCTCGATATCACGCGCAGCAACCTCGAAGCCGCCGGGCTCACCGAGGCCGTCGTCGTGAAGCAGGTCGACGTGCTGGAATCGAGCCCGCCGGCTCCTGGCGGTATCATCCTGATGAATCCGCCTTATGGCGAGCGGCTCGACAATCGCGAAGCCCTCGCCAGCTTTTATCCGCAGCTCGGTGACGTCCTGAAGAAGCGCTACACCGGATGGACCGCCTACATTCTGTCCGCCGACCTGCGGTTGCCGAATCTGATCGGACTGAAAGCGACGCGTCGCACCCCGCTTTTCA
>JBQTJV010000266.1:0-13947 GCA_052386775.1 Betaproteobacteria bacterium | reverse complement strand
ATCAGGGTCACGTGGCCGCTATGAGCCCAGCCCTTGAAGCGATCGACGACGTAGGTGAGGCCGGAACTGCCCTCGGTAAGATAGGGCGTGTCGATCTGCGCGATATTGCCCAGGCAGACCACCTTGGTTCCGGGCCCGGCGCGGGTGATGAGGGTCTTCATCTGCTTGGGTGTGAGGTTCTGCGCCTCGTCGATGATGAGATACTTGTTGATGAAGGTGCGCCCGCGCATGAAATTGAGGGATTTCACCTTGATCCGCGAGCGGATGAGATCCCGGGTGGCTGCGCGGCCCCATTCGCCGGCTTCATCGTCGGTCTTGTTGAGCACATCGAGATTGTCTTCAAGCGCGCCCATCCACGGATTCATTTTCTCTTCCTCGGTACCGGGCAGAAAACCGATGTCTTCGCCGACCGGAACCGTCACCCGCGTCATGATGATTTCCGAGTACACCTTGTTTTCCAGGGTCTGCACCAGGCCCGCCGCCAGTGTCAGCAGCGTCTTGCCGGTCCCGGCCTGACCGAGCAGGGTCACGAAATCGATGTCGGGATTCATCAGGATGTTGAGCGCGAAGTTCTGCTCGCGGTTGCGTGCGGTGATGCCCCAGACGTTGTGACGCTGGTGCGTGTAGTCCTTGAGCGTCTGCAGGATGGCGGTTTTCCCGCTGACCTCTTTCACCTGGGCGTAGAAGGGCTTTTCGTCCTCCTGGTACACGAACTGGTTCACCAGCAGGCTCGAGCACAACGGGCCGCGCACCCGGTAGAACGTGCTGCCCGACTGCTGCCACGACTCCATGTCGCGCCCGTGCCGGTCCCAGAAATCGTGCGGCAGCGCGCGCGTGCCGCTGTAGAGCAGATCCGTGTCTTCGAGCGCCTTGTCGTTGAAGTAGTCTTCGGCCGGCATCCCCAGCGCACGGGCCTTGATGCGCATGTTGATATCCTTGCTGACGAGGATCACGTCGCGCTTGGGATGAGCTTCCTGGAGATGCTTCACCACGCCGATGATCTGGTTGTCGGCCTTGCCGCTGGCGAGCCGCGCCGGCAGCTCACCGTTGATCGCCTCGGTCTGGAGGAAGAGGCGCCCGGTTGCGCTCTTGTCGCCGTGCGTCTCCAGGGCGATGCCGGCGCCGATATCCGCGTCGGCGTGACTGATCAATTCCTCTAAGTAGCGGCTCGCCTGGCGGGCGTTGCGTGCCACCTCCGACACGCCCTTCTTGTTGCTGTCGAGTTCCTCGAGCGTCGCCATCGGGATGTACAGGTCGTGCTCCTCGAAACGGAAGAGGCTGGTCGGATCGTGCATGAGCACGTTGGTATCGAGCACGAAGAGCTTGGTGGCTGCAGGGAAACGGGCGACGACAGACGCGGGTTTGCGCTGAATCATGAGACTCCTTGCACTGCGGAATGAGGGATGGGGCGGATTGTTACTTCAGTGTCTTGACGAATTCGAGCACCTCCCTGGCGTGATCGGGCACTTTGACGCCGCGCCATTCGCGGCGGACGATGCCCCGGGCGTCGATTACGAACGTGCTCCGCTCGACGCCCCGGACTTTCTTGCCGTACATGTTTTTCATCCGGATGACATCGAACAACCGGCACGCCGTCTCATCGGCATCCGAAATGAGCTCGAAGGGAAAGCCCAGCTTTTCCTTGAAATTCACATGAGACTTCAGGCTGTCGCGCGAGACGCCGAAGATCGCGCAGCGCAGCTTCCGGAACTCCGGATAGAGGTCGCGAAACTGCTCGCCTTCGCGGGTGCAGCCCGGCGTGTGATCCTTCGGGTAGAAGTAGAGGACGACGTTGTCGCCCTTGGCGCTGGAGAGGCGGAAAGTTGCCCCGCCCGTTGCAGGAAGTTCGAAATCTGGCGCAGGCTGATCAAGCATTCGAGCGGACGTCTCCTTGTTCTTGCGCTCGCTTCCATCTTGAACGAAAGCCCACCGGCATGCAAGCGCGCTAGGCGAGGAATTCCGGTCCCTGCAGCGCAACCGGGTGCGCACATCCGGCGACCGCGCCCTCCGCGACGGCGTGACGCGGCAGGCGCGCCAGGTTGACATCCGCCAGAAAATCCTCCAGCGCCGCGAACGTATATCCCTGCGACCGCCATGCCGCGAGCAATTCGTCGAACAGCGGGACATGGCGGATGCCTTCCCACTCGGCGCGCACAGTATAGATATGGCCCGTATCGGCAGGGTCTGCGCTCGCGCGCAGCATTGCGCCGATCGTCTCCTCGGCGCGGACGCTGTCGTGGCGCGCCAGCTCATCGAGCGTGGGCAGCGTCGTAGGCAACTGCGGACACGCTGCGATCTCGGCGTTGCGCACCGGAATGTAGGGATGGGTGCCGCGCGTGTCAGAGCAGTATTTGAAGCCGAGGCGCTGGGTAAGGCGGTACGCATGCCGGTTCATGCGCCACCCGCTTGCGGCATGCGCCGGTGCGGGCGTATCCAATGCGCGCAGGAAGGAGGCGCAGCCATATTCCATCTGATTTTGCGTCCACGCCAGATCGGCGTCGGCGACACGCGCGATCCAGCGCGCCGGATCGAACGACTGGATTCCCACCTCGAACCCGGCCTCGCGTACTTCGCGCAGGATCGCACTGCACCGCCTGCCCAATTGCGCTCCGGGGAGCCAGCTCTGCTGCAGCAGGCGATCGGGGCCAAGCGCAAAAAAAAACGTCGCCCGGGCGCTGTGGCGCGAAAACAGCTCCATTAGGCGAGGCACCCCGATGCGCGCACCGCGGGATGTCGTCACGTCGACCTTGAGCCCGAGCCTCATTGCCGGCCACCCGCATCGCATGCGAGGCAATGCCGAGCGAGGCGCATGAATTCGGCCTCATCGGTAGCGGTTACCTGCAGCCGCAAGGCTTCGTTCAGGCGCGGGTAGTGCTTGAGTGTGGAGCGGGTGTATGCCGGATCGTAATGACGCGTCAGCAGGTTCTCGGTCAACTCGTCCCACCGTCCGGCGTAAGCCAGTTGCCGCCATTCGGAGATGACAGCATGTCCATGAAGCCCGGAGAGACCTTCCAGTTTAGCGACCAGATCGTGCGGTGCACCCATGAAATGGGCATATTCCGACTTGAGCAGTTCGACACGCACCGGCGCCGGCGCTTCGAGGAGCACGCAAGGGCTTTCCCACATTGCGGCGATCAGCGACTCCGGCACACGCAGAGCGCCAATCTTTTTGCTCTCCGCTTCCACGTATACCGGCCGCGACGGAGACATACGCCGCAACGCATCCCACACCAGGCTGTCGAACATTTTCTGCGCAGGCTGCTCCCGGTCCGGCATGGTGCCGAGAACCGAACCGCGATGCGCCGCCAGATCTTCGAGATCGAGCGTTTGCGCGCCACAGGCGTTCAACGCAAGGAGCAGGCGACTCTTGCCCGAGCCGGTGAGCCCGCACACCGCGCGCCAGCCGAAGCGGGCGGGCAGGACGGCCAGGTCCGCCAGCACCTGGCGACGATACGCGCGGTAACCGCCGTCGAGCTGCGCGACGCGCCATCCGACCTGATGCAGCACGTGCGCCAGCGCGCCGCTGCGGCTGCCGCCGCGCCAGCAATAGACCAGGGGACGCCAATTGCGCGGCCGATCGTGGAAGCGTTCCCTCAAGTGCCGCGAGATGTTGGCGCTGATCAATGCCGCGCCGATTTTCTTGGCCTCGAACGAGGAAACCTGCTTGTAGAGCGTGCCGACGCGGGCACGTTCTTCGTTGGTGAGCACCGGACAGCTCGTGGCGCCGGGCACGTGATCCTCGGAAAACTCGTCTTCGGAGCGGACGTCGACGATCTCGTCAAAGTCGTGGAGCTGTGCTACGGTTACAGCCGAGGGTCCGCGGTTGAACTTGACCGCGTGCGACGCTGCCGCGGCCACCGGTGCAGTGGCGTCGAAATCGTTACGACCGCTCATGTCCATAGTGTAAGGGAAAAATGAACAGGCCTATCGAGAACGCCACGATCAGATTGACGCAGTTCGCTCACGGCGGCGGCTGAGGCTGCAAGCTTACGCCAGCGTTGCTGAGCGAAGTGCTGTCGCGGTCGACCGCGACGCGGGCTTTTGCCGATCTGCTCGTCGGTACCGAAACCAGCGATGATGCGGCGGTATATCGCATCAACGACGATCAGGCGATCGTGGCGACCACCGATTTCTTCATGCCGGTCGTGGACGATCCGCATGACTTCGGCCGTATTGCCGCGACGAACGCCATTTCGGACGTCTATGCGATGGGCGCGAGGCCGTTCCTCGCGCTGGGACTGCTCGGCATGCCGGCCGACAAGATCCCGGTTGACGTGATCAGCAGCATCGTGGCCGGGGGGCGTTCGGTGTGCGATGCGGCCGGCATCCCGATAGCGGGCGGTCATTCCATCGATACGGTCGAACCGATTTACGGACTGGTCGTGCTCGGGCTGGTGCATCCCGGCAAAGTGAAGCGCAACCGCGATGCACGTCCCGGTGATGTCCTGATCCTCGGCAAGGCGCTCGGCGTCGGTATCCTGAGCGCCGCGGTCAAGAAGGGTGAATTGCACGAGAAGGCCTATCGGCAGCTCCTCGAAATCACCACGCAGCTCAACACGCCGGGCATCGCGCTGGGCGAACTGCAGAGTGTTCACGCGCTTACCGATGTAACGGGCTTCGGGCTGCTCGGACACCTGCTCGGCATCTGCCGCGCCTCGGGCCTGAGAGCGGAAATCGAATTCGACCGCCTGCCGATACTTTCTGCGGCCCGTCACCTTGTCCAGCAGGGATACGCCACGGGCGCATCCCAGCGCAACTGGGCAAGCTACGAGCGCGAAGTGCTACTTCCTGCCACGGCGCCCGAATGGCACCGGAAGATTCTGACCGATCCGCAGACCAGCGGCGGACTGCTGGTCGCGTGTGAAGCGGCTGCGGCACCGCAGGTCCTCGCGATCTTCGAGCAGCAGGGATTTGAGCATGCCGCTCAAATAGGGCGCCTGATCCCCGGCGAGGCGGGTGTGGCGGTGCTCTGACGCGCTAGCGTCCGAGCAGCGGCTTCAGCGATTTCCAGACCGTTTCGGCGATCAGGGGCTGTGCCTGCGGCCCGGGATGTATGCCGTCGGTCTGGAAATAATAGTCCTGCTTGTCCGCGAACCCCTCGAGCAGAAACGGCACCAGCGGCAGTTTCCTCTCTTTCGCGAGCGCAGCGAACACCGCACTGAACTTTTCGGTATAGGCGGGGCCGTAATTGGGCGGCAGTCGCATGCCCACTAGGAGCACTTCAGCCTTGAATTTGCGGCATGCTTCGATGATCGTTTCCAGATTGGCGCGCATCGTCTCGACGCTATGACCGCGCAGGCCATCGTTGGCACCGAGGGCGAGGATGACGATGGCCGGTCGATGCGTCCTGAGCGCCGCTTCGATGCGCGATTTGCCGCCGGCCGTCGTTTCGCCGCTGATGCTGGCATTGACTACCTTATAATCGCGTTTTTCATCGCGCAGCTTGCGTTCCAGCAGGCTCACCCACGTTTGGTCCAGCCGCAAGCCATAGCCCGCGGAAAGGCTGTCCCCGAAAACGAGAACGGTGGCCGCGGCGGCGGTCTGCGGAAGAAAAAACAGCAATGCCGCCAGCAAATGCGAAACGATAACTGACATGTACGACAGCGCGCGCAGTGCAAAGCCGGGAATTGTGCGGGTGACCGGGCTTGCCAAGCAAGTGCACACCGGGGATGCACAGTTGACCATCCTCGAGGGTGTAAGTTTCGAGGTCGGGAGCGGCGAGGCAGTGGCCATCGTGGGCGTATCCGGCTCCGGCAAGTCCACTTTGCTCGGTTTGCTGGCCGGGCTCGACACGCCGAGCGCCGGCGACGTGCTGATCGACGGGCGCAGTCTTTACGCGCTGGATGAGGACGGGCGGGCTGCGCTGCGCGCACGCATGGTGGGCTTCGTGTTCCAGTCATTCCAGCTGCTTCCGGCGATGACGGCGTTGGAAAACGTGATGCTGCCGCTCGAGCTGACGGGAGAACTCGCCGCCCGCGATGCGGCCGCGGCGATGCTCGAGCGGGTCGGTCTTGCCGCACGCATGCACCACTATCCGAAGCAGCTCTCCGGCGGCGAGCAGCAGCGCGTTGCCATCGCGCGCGCTTTCGTAACCCGCCCGGCGCTGCTGCTTGCGGATGAGCCTACCGGCAATCTCGACGCGGCGACCGGTGCGCAGGTGATCGATCTCATGTTCGAACTGAACCGCGAGCAGGGTACCACGCTGCTGCTCGTCACCCATGATGAATCCCTGTCACGCCGCTGCGAGCGGGTGTTGCGCCTGGCAGGCGGGCACTTGGTCAACGGCACGCAGGGCGTTCGATGACGTTTGCTGCCGAACTGAGGTTGGCACTGCGCCTGCTGCTGCGGGACCACCGTGCCGGTGAACTGATCCTCATCAGCATCGCCGTGATCATCGCCGTGGCGAGCGTGACCAGCATCGGATTTTTTACCGACCGCGTGCAGCTCGCGCTGGGACGGCAGGCCAACCTGCTGCTGGGCGCGGATCTGGTGCTCATCGCCGACCGCCCGCTGCTGCCCGAATTTGAACGCGAGGCGAGGCGCCGGGGCCTGAACGCGGTGCGCATGACGCGCTTTCCCAGCATGCTGGTGCACCGCGACGATAACCTGCTGACCAGCGTCAAATCCGTGACGCCGGGCTATCCCCTGCGCGGTGAAGCGCGCATCGCAGAGCGGCCGTATGGTCCCGATCGCCGGGCGCCCGATATCCCGGCGCCCGGCACCGTATGGGTAGACGAACGGCTGGCCACCCAGCTCGAGCTGGGGGTCGGCGATAGCGTCACGCTCGGGGCGACGCAGTTCCAGGTGGCAGCAATCCTGACGCACGAACCGGACAGCGCAATCGGCTTCCTCAGCGCAGCGCCGCGCGTGCATCTCAACGAATCGGATCTCGCGGCGACGCGGCTCATACAGCCCGGAAGCCGGGTGCGCTATCGGCTGCAGCTTTCCGGTCCGGACTCCGAGATAGAGGCCTACAGGGCATGGGCGCTACCGCGGCTGCAGCCGGGTCAGCGGCTCGAGGGCATACGGGATGCGCGTCCGGAGGTCAGGTCGGCGCTGGAGCGTGCCGAGAAATATCTCAATCTCGCGGCGTTGCTGAGCGTGGTGCTCGCCACCGTCGCCATCGCGCTGTGCGCCCGGCGCTTTCTTCAGCGCCATCTCGACGGCTGCGCCATGATGCGCTGCCTGGGCGCTTCACAGGCGCAGCTCATGCGGCTGTACGTCATGCATTTCATCTTCCTGGGCACCGTTGCCAGTATCGTCGGCTGCGTCCTGGGCATGCTGGCGCAGCTCGCGCTTTCGTACTGGCTGTCCAGTCTCGCCATCGTTCAACTTCCCGCGCCCGGATGGCGGCCGGGCGCGCAGGGCCTCGCGACCGGCCTCGCCCTGCTGCTTGCTTTTGCTTTGCCGCCGCTGGTGGCGCTGTCCCGCGTCCCGACGCTGCGCGTGCTGCGCCGCGAGCTGGGCGCGCCCGGGCCAGCAGGCGCGGCAAGCTACGCCCTTGCCTTTGCCGTCATTGCCGCGTTGATCCTGTGGAAGGCGAACGACTTGGAACTCGGACTGCTGGTGCTGGGCTGTTTTGTGGCGGCCATCGGGGGTGCGGGCGCGGTGACGTGGCTGCTGATCCTGCTGTTGAGCCGGCTGCCGAAGCGCGGCATCGCATGGCGCTTCGGCATAGGAAATCTGCGACGGCACACCCTGGGTAGCGTCGTTCAGGTGGTGGCGCTCGCGATCGGCATCATGGCGTTGCTCACGCTCACTCTCATCCGCGGTGATCTGCTCAAGGCATGGGAGACGAGCCTGCCGCCGCAAGCGCCGAACCGGTTCATCATCAATATCCAGCCCGAACAGTTGCAGCCGCTGGAGCAGTTCTTCGCGCTCCGCAAGGTCGTGCAGCCGCCGGTTTACCCGATGGTGCGGGGCAGGTTGGTGCAGATCAACGAGCGTCCCGTCAGCTCGGCGAGTTATGAAGACGATCGCGCGCGCCGCCTGGTGGACCGCGAATTCAACCTCTCCTGGACGACGGTGATGCCGGCGGACAACCGGATCGTATCCGGTCAGTGGTGGGGAACCGCGGCCGCACCCGCTGATCAGTTCTCCGTGGAGAGCGGCATTGCCAAAGCCTTGGGCGTGCGCCTCGGCGACGTGCTCAGATTCGATATCGCCGGAGAGACGGTGACGGCGCGGGTGACGAGCCTGCGCAGCGTGGACTGGGACTCGTTCAACGTGAATTTTTTCGTGGTGGCGCCGCCCGGCCTGCTGGAGCGCTATCCGGCGACCTACATCACGAGCTTCTACCTCGCGCCCGAGCGCGGGGAGCTGCTGAATGCGCTGGTGCAGGCCTTCCCCAATTTTCTGCTGATCGACATCGCGCGCATCATGGCGCAGGTGCAGCGGATGATGGACCAGGTTGCCCGTGCCGTGCAGTTCGTCTTCCTGTTCACGCTGCTGGCCGGCCTGGTCGTGCTCTACGCGGCCGTCTCCAGCACGCTCGACGAGCGACTGTACCAGGCCACGATCATGCGCACGCTCGGCGCGAGCCGCATGCAGATCACGCGCGCGAACCTCGCGGAGTTCGCCAGCATCGGCGCGCTGGCCGGACTGCTCGCCGCGGCCGGCGCCAACGCCCTCGGCATGGTGCTGGCGAGCAGAGTGCTGAACCTGGATTACGGATTCAACGCCGGCGTCTGGATAGTAGGGATTGCGGGGAGCGTGGCCGGCATCGCTGCGGCGGGTTATTTCGGCACGCGCGCAGTGGTCCGCATACCGCCGCTCAAGGTGTTGCAGCGAGTGGGATAAGCTCGCGGCCCGGTGGTGGTGGGTTATACTCGGGCCATGCCGGAGGGTTATTACGCGATACTGCTTCTGATCGGCATCGGCGCATTGATTGCGCTGATCCTGCCGCTTGCGGTGCGGCTGCGGGCGATGAGTGCGCTGCCCGAGCAGCTCGCCGTCGTTCTCGACGAAAAACACCGTTCCATGCTGGTCGACCTGCACGAGGGACTCGGACGGCAGACCGACCGCATCGTTGCGGCGCTCGCCGAAAGCAGCGAGCGGGTGCGCCATGTCGTCACTCATGAGCTGGGGCAGAGCCGGGAAGCGATGCAGGCTCTGCAGCTCGCGCTCACCCGGCACCTCGGTGAAAGCCGCGAAGCGATGATCGAGAAGCTCGGCAGCACGGCGCAGGTGCTGAATGCGCGGATTGAAGAGCGGCTCGACCAGATCAGCGGCCGGGTCAGCGAGCGGCTCGACGAAGGATTTCGCAAGACGAACGAGACCTTCCTGAATGTCATGACCCGTCTGGCCACCATAGACGAAGCGCAGAAGAAAATCGACAGCCTGAGCGGCAGCGTGGTGAGCCTGCAGGAATTGCTGGGGGACAAACGCGCCCGCGGTGCGTTCGGCGAAGTGCAGCTCGAAGCGCTGGTACGCAACGCGCTGCCCCCCGGCGCCTTCGAGATGCAGGCAACACTCGGCAACGGCACCCGCGCCGACTGCGTGCTGACGCTGCCGGCACCGACCGCACGCCTCGCGATCGACTCCAAGTTTCCGCTGGAAAACTACCACCGCATGTTCGACGTCGCGGCGAGCGATGGCGAACGCGCGGCGGCAGCCAGGCAGTTCAAGCAGGACGTCCGGCGTCATGTGGACGCCATCGGTGCCAAGTACATCATTCCCGGCGAGACGGCCGATGGTGCGGTCATGTTCGTGCCGGCGGAGGCGGTGTTTGCGGAAATCCACGCCCACCATGGCGATGTGGTGGAGCATGCGCTGTCAAGGCGGGTGTGGATCGTCTCTCCGACCACGCTCATGGCGGTACTCAACACGGCTCGCGCGGTACTGAAGGACGTGGAGACACGGCGCCAGGTGCACATCATCAAAGACGAGCTCGGCAAGCTGGCGAAGGACTTCGGGCGCTTTGACGAACGGATGCGCCGGCTCGCCGACCATATCCGGCTTGCCAACGACGACGCGCAGCAGGTGCAGGTGAGCAGCCGCAAGATATCGGAGCGCTTTTCCAGTATCGAGCGGGTCGAGCTGGAAGAGCCGGAGACACCCCAGCTGCGGGTGGTGGAGCGGCGCGATGACAAGGCGGGATGAGGCGCAACGGTTTTGATTCCAGTAAGCCGTCGACGCTCGGCATGCGGGTGACACACAAGCCGTCGCGCATCTCATGAAGTGGTTCACCGACTGGCGGCGGGCGCGCATACTGCGCCGCGCTGTCCTGGATGAGTCGTTGTGGTCGCGCACGCTGGAGCGTTATCCCTTTCTGCAGGCGCTGTCCGAGGACGAAGGGCGCCGGTTGCGCGAACAAGTGGTGCTGTTCCTGCACGAGAAGTCGATTCACGGGGCGGGCGGTCTCGAAATGCGTGACGAAATACGCTACGCCGTTGCTGCGCAGGCCTGTATTCTTACCCTCAACCTCGATCCGGATTGCTACCGCGGGTGGGTGGAAGTCATCGTTTATCCCGACGAATTCGTCGTGAGCTATGAATTCATCGACGAAGACGGCGTGGCACACAAGGTCGAGGAACCGATGTCGGGCGAGTCCTGGCTGCAGGGGCCGGTGATCCTCTCCTGGGCCGATGCGCAGGAAGCCGGATACGGCGGCTACAACGTGGTGATACATGAGTTCGCGCACAAGCTCGACATGCTGAACGGCGATGCCAACGGCTTTCCTCCGCTGCATGCGGACATGAGCCGCGATGCCTGGTCGGCCGCTTTTGCGGGCGCATACCGGGATTTCTGCGCGCGGGTGGACCGTGGCGACGCGGTTCCGATCGACGACTACGCGGCTGAGAACCCGGCGGAATTCTTCGCCGTGCTGAGCGAGGCGTTTGTCGAGACGCCGGATGCCGTCCAGCGCGCGTATCCGGACGTCTATCGTCAGCTGGTCGCGTTTTATCGTCAGGATCCCGCCGCGCGCTTGCGACGCAGTGGAGAACGCGCTCGCCCGGCGGCAGTGGCATGAGCGACACGCCCCGCACGCTGCTCTCGCGCTCGAGTCGCACGCTGTGGCTGGGGTTCGGCATGCTGCTCGCTGTAATTGCCGCAGTCACGGTATCTGCGGTGGTCATATTGCATAGCGGAGGCCTGCTGCAGGGCGGCGGCGTCCGCGGCTCGCTTTTCGTCAGTGCGGTACTGGGCGCGCTCGGCCTGGTGGCGGGCGCCGCCATCGCCGTTGTGGTGACCCGGCAGGTCGCGCGCACTGAGAACGCGCTCGAGCGGGAGAAGGAGCTCGCCGAAGTGACCCTGCAGTCGATAGGCGATGGCGTGATCACGACGGATGCCGAGGGTCGTGTCGACTATTTGAATCCCATTGCCGAACGCTATACCGAGTGGTCGACAGCGGAAGCGCGAGGCCGGCCGCTCCAGGAGATCTATCGTGTCGTCGACGAGCGCAGCGCCAAGGCCATCGAGCCGTTGATGCATGCCGAAGCCAGGGGCGCGGCGGAAGAAGGCGATGCGGCGATGCGGCTGGTGAGCCGCAGCGGGCGCGAATGCCCGATCCGTTTTTCCTGCGCACCGATCAGCGCCGCAAATGGCAGCCGCCTCGGCACCATCGTCGTGTTCCACGACATCAGCCAGATCCGCGCCATGGCGCAGCAACTGATATGGCAGGCGAGTCACGATGCCCTGACCGGCCTCGTCAACCGCCGCGAGTTTGAGCGCAGGCTCTCCGAATTGATCGAGACTGCCCGCGGCAAGGGGCGCGAGCACGCGCTGATGTTCATGGACCTGGACAACTTCAAAGCCGTCAACGATACCTGCGGCCACAGCGCGGGCGACGAGTTGCTGCGCCAGCTCACCGCGGTCATGTTGACGCGCATGCGCGGCAGCGACACGCTGGCGCGGCTGGGCGGCGACGAATTCGGGGCATTGCTCGAATCGTGCCCCCCCGATCAGGCGCTCCGCATCGCCCATGCCATGCGCGAGACGGTGCGCGAGTTCCGCTTCGTCTGGGAAAACAAGACGTTCAGCGTCGGCGTCAGCATCGGGCTCGTCCCTATCGACGCCAACAGCGCCTTGCCGAACGAGGTGCTCGCGCTGGCGGACGCCTCCTGCTACGAAGCGAAGAACAAGGGGCGCGACCGGGTGCAGGTCTACCGCCCGCAGGACGCGGATCTTCCCGGCAAGCACAGCGATCTGCAGTTGGTGTCCCAGATCAACCGCGCATTCGAAATGGGGGAGTTTCGTCTTTTCCGGCAACGCATCGTGCCGCTCGCGGTGAGCGCGTCGGAGCAGCCGTACTACGAAGTCCTGGTGAGAATGGTGGATCGGACCGGCAATCTCGTGCCGCCGACCGGGTTCATGCCGGCGGCTGAACGCTACAACCTGCTGACTTCCATTGAGCGCTGGGTGATCAGCTCGCTCGTCGAGCACCTGCATCGGGAATGGCAGTCGGGCGCCATCCCGCATCAGCCGGGCCCCGACGGCTCGCGCGGCTACTACGCGGTCAATCTGTCCGGCGCGAGCATCAACGACAAGAGCTTTCCCGAGTTTCTGAGGAACCTGCTCACGCGATACGAGCTGCCGCACGGTTTGTTGTGTTTCGAAATCACCGAAACCACCGCGATCTCCAATCTCAACAAGGCGGCGGAGCTCATGCACGAATTGAAGGGCATGGGCTATCGCTTCGCGCTCGACGACTTCGGAACCGGTATGTCCTCCTTCGCTTACCTCAAGTATCTTCCGGTGGACTATCTCAAGATCGCGGGCATGTTCGTGAAGGACATGGCCGAGGACGCCATGGATTGCGCGATCGTGGAGTCGATCAACCGCATCAGCCACATCCTGGGCATGAAAACGGTTGCGGAGTCGGTGGAGACCGCGGAAACGCTGGAACGGGTGAAGGCGCTCAAGATCGATTTCGCGCAAGGCTATTACCTCGCCGAGCCGGAGGAACTGGTTGCCGGCGAGGGGACGAAACAGGCGCTGTTGACGGCATAGAAGGCGGACTTGCGGGCAAGGTACGTACTGGCGGCGGACGTTGGCGGCACCAAGACTGCCGTCGTGCTTGCTGCCGCGAGCGGGAAGTGGCCCGGCCTCGTCGAGGAGAAGGTCTATCCGAGCCAGGACTATCCGACGTTCGAGGCGGTCATTGCCGAATTCCTGGCGCTGCCGCGCACGCGCCGCCACGCGGGTGCTCTCGCCGGCGCCTGTGTCTGCGTCGCGGGGCCGGTGGAAGCGGAGCGCGCCTCGACCACCAATCTGCACTGGACTATCGATGCCCGCCGGCTGGCCGACCGGTTCGGCATCGCGCGCGTGCGGTTGATCAACGATTTTGCCGCTGCAGCGGTGGGCGTGAGGCGCCTCGAGCCCGGCGATTTCGAGACGCTGCAAACCGGACGGCCGGTCGCGCAGGGTGCGCGCGCGATCGTCGGTGCAGGCACCGGACTCGGCGTCGCTTTGATGACCTGGGAGAACGGGGACTATGCAGTGCACGCGTCCGAGGCCGGCCACGTCGATTTTGCGCCGCTGGACGCTGTGCAGGACGGCCTGCTGCAGCATCTGCGCCGCCTGTATGGACGCGTCTCGTACGAGCGGGTGCTGTCGGGGTCCGGCCTTTCCGGCATTTTTCGCTATCTCGCCGAGCGCGAGCAGCCCTCGGCGGCCATGCAGAAGGCGCTGGACCGTGAGAAGGATGACGCAGCCGTGGTGAGCCGCTTCGGACTCGAGCGCCGGGACGCCGTGGCGGCGCAGGCGCTCGATGTGTTCGCTGCCGTCTATGGCGCATTCGCGGGCAACATCGCGCTCACCGTGCTCGCCGGCGGCGGGGTCTACATTGCCGGCGGCATCGCGCCCAAAATCGCGGCGAAGTTGCGGGACGGCACGCTGGTGCGGGCTTTCACCGACAAGGGGCGGTTCAGCGGCCTGCTGGCGAGTTTTCCGCTGCACCTCGTGATGAATTCCGACGTCGGGCTCTACGGCGCGCTCGACCTGGCG
>JBQTJV010000265.1:0-42264 GCA_052386775.1 Betaproteobacteria bacterium | reverse complement strand
CCGTGCGATATCGGCGAGGTCATAAGGAACATCACGCCCATGCTGGCGATGGAGGCGCGACAGCACGAAGCCGATATCGTCGTCGAACTCGCCGCTGAGCGCACCACGGTGCAGGGCGATACGCTGTTGCTGGAGCAGGTCATCCTGAATCTTGCCCGCAATGCGCTCGAGGCCATGCACGAGAGCCCGATGGCGGAACGCCGGCTCACCATCCGGTCGCAGGTGGAGGGCAGGGTGGTGAGGCTCGATTTCGTCGATCGCGGCCGGGGCATCGATCCTCAGCTCGAAGCACATCTCTTCACGCCGTTCTTTTCCACGAAGAGCCAGGGTACGGGTCTCGGGCTGCACATCTGCCGCTCCATCGTGGAAGCACACGGCGGCCGTCTGTGGTTCAGCCGCAACGCGGACCGGGGCGCGAGCTTCCACGTCTCTCTCAACGCGGCTGCGCAGTGAATAAGGCCGCCGCCGCGCCGCTCATCTGCGTCGTGGACGACGATGACGCGTTGCGGGACTCGCTGCACTGGCTGCTGGAGTCGGAAGGTTATCGCGTAGCGGTGTATCCGACGGCGGAGCGCTTTCTTGCGCAAAGCATTCCCGGCGATTCGTCCTGCCTGCTGCTCGATGTCAGGATGCCCGGATTGAGCGGTCTCGAGCTGCAGCAGGAACTCAATCGGCGCGGCGAGAGCCTGCCGGTGATTTTCATAACGGGCCACGGCGATGTACCCATGGCAGTCAATGCCCTGAAAGGCGGCGCCTTTCACTTCATCGAGAAGCCCTTCAACGACTCGCAACTCCTGGAGCTGGTCGAGCGTGCCGTGGACGCGTCGCGCAGCGCGCCACTGCAGCGCAGTGAGCACTACGCCGCCGCCGCACGACTGAAGACATTGAGCCCGCGCGAGCGGGAAGTACTGGATCTCATCGTGAATGGGCGCCGGAACAAACAGATTGCCGACGAATTGAAGCTCAGCATCAAGACCGTCGAAGCCCATCGCGCCCGGGTGATGGAAAAGATGCACGTGAAAACAGCGGCACAGCTGGTTCAGGCACTGCTGGCGGGAAAATCTGTCGGCTGACAGGAGTGGGCCGGATATGCCATTCGGATTAGCGGGCGGAACCGCCAGGGGCTGCCTTTTGTCCACCGCGTATACCGCCGGCATGCCGCGAGCGTCCGGTGGCCGGGGGCGCGAGCGACCATCGCCGCCCCTTTTTTTCGCTCCCTGCGGTCCGAAGCGCGAATCGAACGTGTCGACCTGGGTGCCGGGATGATCCGCCACTGAACGCGCCGGGAACCGGCGTTCGCAGGACTCGCGGAGCGCTTTTGAAACTTTTACCGGCTTGCGGCGCTTTCTACAGACCATCAGTGACGTGGTCGGCCCGCTCCACCCGCAGATGCCAGCGGGTGCACGGTATACAACTTGCTTGTTTCCGGGCTCCCCTTTTTCACTTCAATGAGGTGCATCATGCGCAGCGGACCTGTCGTGGCGGCCCTGGGCGCCGCACTGGCCTTTCTCCTCTCAACTCCCGTTTACTCGCAGCAAAGCCCATCGGCCCAGCCCGGCGGGCGCAGCGTGGACAAGGCCACGGGCGACGCGAAGTCCACTCAGTCCGGGAAGAAGGACGACAAGGGCGAAGTTGCGAGCGGCGATCGCCGGCTGATGACGCGGGCGGCACAGATGGGGATCGCCGAAGTCGAGGCGTCCAGGGTGGCCACGGAAAAGGCGTCCAGCCCGGAAGTCAAGAAATTCGCCGAGCACATGGTGAAAGAACACGAAAAAGCGAACGCGGAACTGAAACAGATCGCGTCGAGCAAGGGCGTCAATCTGCCCAGCTCTGCCGACAGCAAGCACCAGGAAGCAGTGAAGGAATTGCGCGGGTTGTCGGGTGACAAGTTCGATCGCAAGTACATCGAACAGGCCGGCGTGAAAGACCACAAGTCGGCGCTCTCGCTGTTCCAGGAGGGGGCGAAGAACGCGAAAGACCCGCAACTGAAAGCCTACTTCGAGAAGCACGTGCCGCATATCAAGCAGCATCTCGCCATGGCGCAGGATCTCGCCGGCCAGGCCGACGGCGGCGAGGGCAAGAAGAAGAGCGAGCGCGGCAGCGGTTCGGGCGCGAAGTAACCGGCATTTCACCGGTTCGCACGTCTGCGCGAGCCTGCACACGCTGTGCCAGCTCTTGAATGCTGGCATCGATGATGTCACCATCGCGCAACCAGCTCAGCACGGGGAGCGCACCGCAGCGTATGCTGCCGTGGCCTGATACAACGCCGGGTGCGGCGCCGCTGCCGTGCTGCTTCCGGAGAACGATGCATGAAAGTTCTGGTGGTCGGCGGCGCGGGGTACATCGGCTCGCATATGACGCTGCTGTTGCGTCAGACAGGCCACGAGCCGGTCGTGCTCGACAATTTGTCGTCCGGCAGCGAACGGGCCGTGCTGGGCGCGCCGCTCATCGTCGGCAACAGCGGCGATCGGGCTACTCTGGACGACGTATTCGGCGCATGCCGCTATGATTGCGTCATGCATTTCGCTGCGCTGATCCAGGTCGGCGAGTCGGTTCGGCAACCCGCGCTCTACTATCGCAATAATCTGTGCCATACCCTCGATCTGCTCGACGCGATGGTCCGTCACGATGTGAAATCCTTCGTGTTTTCCTCCACGGCGGCAATCTTCGGCGAGCCCGATCGCGTGCCTCTGGATGAAGCGAGCCCGAAACGCCCCATCAATCCCTACGGTCGGAGCAAGTGGATGGTGGAGCAGGTGTTGCAGGATTACGACCGCGCCTACGGCCTGCGCTCCGCGTGTCTGCGCTACTTCAACGCGGCGGGCGCGGATCCGGAAGGACGCATCGGCGAAAACCACGAGCCCGAGTCACACCTGATTCCGCTGGCGCTGCGCGCTGCTGCCGGCCGACAGCCGCTGAGCGTCTTCGGCCGGGATTACGACACGCCCGACGGGACCTGCATCCGCGACTATATCCACGTCCTCGACCTGTGCTCGGCGCACTTGCTCGCGTTCGAAGCGATGCGCGACTGCGATCGCAGCGTTGCCTTCAACCTCGGCAACGGAAACGGCTATTCGGTGCAGGAAGTGATCGATGCGGTGCGCAAGGTGACGGGGCGTAACGTGCCGCTCATCGAGGCGCCGCGTCGGGCCGGCGACCCGCCGCGGCTGTTGGCCGATCCGCGGCTCGCGCAATCAGCCTTGGGATGGAAACCGCGTTATCCCGGGATCGAAACCATGGTGCACCACGCCTGGACCTGGGAGCAGAAAGCGCGCGGGCAGTAAGCGCGGGAATCAGGCTTTGGCGTGTGTTCGGTTGTCGGGATACCTGAGCGGTATGGCGGCCTGCGGTGAGAGCACGCGGAACGTGAAGCTCTCCTGCAGATAAAGTCGTACCGCGGCAGCCGAGTGGTCAAGATAGCCGATGGAAAAGTCCTGGCCCACGATCAACTCGAAGTCGTTGCCGCGCATGCTGAGCACCGCGGCGCCGTTCACGGCGGGCGCCCAGACGATCGGACCTTCGAGCAGCTTGCGGACGTGCTCGATCACCGGAAAGCCGCCTTTCGTCGTTTTCGTGAGCCCCGTGTAGCACCGCGGCCCCAGCGCGATCGCGTACGGTCCGCCGATACCGGCGCTGTGCAGATTGTGAATCGCTTCGACTACGACGGCAGGATAAGCCGTGTAGTCGTCGGTAAGCCGACCTGCACCGGGAATCGGCAGCGCCCGGGCCGATGCGACCATTACACCAGCGCGGTAACGGTCACAAACGAGCGCGGGCTGCCATTGTCATATGCCGGCGAAGCGCGCAGACTTGAAGCCTGCGTTTATCCAAGAGACCCGTATGAGAGCAAGCCTGCTATTGCCGTGTCTCGTCGCCGCGGTGCTGTTCACTGAACCGGTGCACGCCCAGGTGTTCAAGTGCAAGGGGCCCAACGGCATCGTGTATCAGGATGGGCCGTGCGAAGGCGGCACCGCCGTCGATACGCGCTCGGCGAGCGGCGTCAAGAACTCCGGCGGCGCGGCGCATGGCGGAAGCCGCGGGGGCTCCGGCACGGTAGCCACCAAGCCGACGCATCCCGTATTGCCGGAGAAAATGCGCCGATAGGGCTTCTCCGCTTTGCCCGAACGCGCATCCGTTCGGATCCATCCACTGCGGTCACACTTTCCACGTGATGACTGTCATCGCCTCACCGTCTTGCTGCGCCTCCCACAACAGCATGGCCACGTCACCACGGGGCGTCCTGAGCAGGGCCGGCTTTCTGCGGTACCACACGGAGGTGCATGCCGTCTCCTGCGGCTGCAGATCGATCAGCCCATAACCGTCGCGACGCAATTTGATCAGCGTTTTCTCGAAGTGATTGTTGCCTTCCATCACCACCGTCCGGGCGGGAGGATGAGACATGATCGTGCGCAGCACGGCCTTCTTCTGGACTTCGGAAAAATTCTGCAGATGCGTCATGTCGTCGTTGTTGATTCTCGTGCTCATGGAACCTCCGGCGTGGTTGTGCTGGCATCATAGTGACAAAAGTACAGCGTCATAAGTCGAGGGACATGGATTTTCGTGTCGTGCTTCGACGACAGGCGCGGCAAGAGCTGTCGCCGCGGCACGACATTGCGTGGGCGGAACTGCATCCGCGTGTGTCCGTCAAACCTACGTCATTTACTGGAATGGAGGATTTACCGTGAAACGCACTAAACTCAGCACAGCGGTTTCGTGGGCGCTGTTTTCTTCCAGCGTCGCCTTGAGCGGCGCGCTCTACGCTGCAGACGATGCGAAGAGCGGACCCTCGGCGAAGGACCGCGGTGCGCAGACACGCGATGATGCAGCGCGCAGCGATCGCCAGGTTCAGGTGCAAGGCGATCGCTTCTGGGCGAGCGACTTGATCGGCAGGAACGTGAAGATGTCAGGCGGTCGTGATGCGGAGATCAAGGATCTGATCGTCAATCCGCAGACCGGCGAAATCCGGCACGTCGTGACGGAAATAGACACCGACAAAGCGAAGGACAGGTTGTATGCAGTTCCGGCGCGGATGTTCCAGTTGGGCGGCGATAGGAAGCTCACGCTGAACATCGAGCAGAACTGGCTCGCGCAGCGCAAATCGTGGAGCGGCGACAAGTGGCCGGCGATGAATGACCCGGGTTACTGGGGCGACAGCCCGGCGCCCGCGCGCGGTGCAGCGAGTTCCCCGAAGTCCGCCGACGTCAAGGGCGACGCCGCGCGCCCTGCGAGCCCGGATACGGGGATGGCGAACCTGCACCGGCTCAGCAAACTCGTCGGCCATGACGTGCACAACGCGCAAGGCAAACAGGTCGGTGAAATCGAAGACGCCGTGGTAAACCTGAAGGCGCAGAAGGTCGACTTCGTGCTGCTCAGCCACGACCCCGGCATGACCAAGGCCGAGAAGGAATACGCAGTGCCGCTCGCGGCATTCCGGTTTCCGGCTTCCACCGCGGACGGGGGCGACAGCAAACAGCGGGTCGTGCTCACGATGGCGGACGACAAGATCCGGGGCATGAAGCCGTTCGAGAAGGCCGACAAGAAGCGGATCAACGAGCCCAATTTCATGCAACGCTTCGAGACGAAAAACTGAGGCGGTAACGCCCCTGCGTTCCAGCGGGCCCTTTGTGGGCCCGTTTTTTTTGCGCGTGGTTTACCCGCCGCCATGTGAGTCGCGCGCACCGCACAAAATTTTCTATAGGGGGCTTGCGGCGTACTGCCACGCCTGTAAGATTCCGCCACATCGTTGTAGCGAGTCGATGACATCCGTCGTCGTTACAACTCGACGGCGCGAATCAGGGAGTGGCTCGCCAGGTGGCATGCGGCTTTGAGTACATCGGCAGGACAACAAGACAGGCACTCGCAAGGCTGGGACGGCAGGCGGGCGGAGCGCTCGCCGCGGTTTTCATCGCGGCGGCAGCTCCCGTTTCCGCGGAGGGCGTCGCCCTCGACAAGGAACTCAACGAGGAGGTAGTCCGGATTCCCGTCCGCGCTGCGGCCGACGGTGGCAGCGCGGAGTGGTCGCTGCTCACCAGCATTTTCCGGCCCGCCGGGGAGGGGCCGTTTCCGGTCGTCATTCTCAGCCACGGCAGTCCCGGGTCGGCGTGGGAACGGCACAGCATGGGCCGGTACCGGCCTCTGCCGCAGATCCGGCAGTTCGTCGAGCGCGGCTACGCAGTGATCGTGCCGATGCGCAGGGGCTATGGCGACACGGGGGGCGAATGGGCGGAACGCTACGGCACCTGCATTGCCCCCGACTATTACCGGGCGGCACGCGAGGGGGCGAAGGATCTGGTCGGCGTGGTCAAGTTCGCGCAGTCGCTGCGCTTCGTGCGGCGCGACCGCGTGCTGCTGGTCGGGCAGTCCGCAGGCGGCATTGCGTCGATGGCTGCAGCCAGTGAGAATCCGCCGGGAGTGGTAGGCGTCGTCAACCTCGCGGGAGGGCGGGGTGGACGACCCTACACTCATCCCGGCGATCCTTGTGTCGCGACGGCCATGACGGAGGCGATCGCCAGGCTGGCGCGGACGATCAAGGTGCCGGTGCTGTGGCACTATTCCGAGAACGATCAGTTCTTCGCGCCGCGCCACGTCCAGGCGTGGTTCAAGGCGTTCGAGCAGGCAGGGGCGCCCGGCAAGCTCGTGATGCAGCCTCCGTTTCGATGGGATGGGCACGGCATTTTCGGCGCCGAGAGCGGGATACCGATCTGGACGGCAGCGTTCGATCGCTTCGTGAGGGACCTGCGCTTTCCCGCGCCCGTTACGCCAGCCGTGATTCCGGTAGTCGATCCGGGCGCAGCGCCAGTGGCGCCCCGGCCCGCGGCGGCACCCGCGGTGTCGGCAGCCGGTTCCGGTACTTGAACAGGGCGATCATCCGTCCGGTATCTCGGTCCGCTCGCTGCTCAGGAATTCGCCGAGCGATTTCAAGGCTTCCACGTGCTCGCAGACTATCCTGAAAACCATGGCGATGGGCACCGCCATCAGCATGCCCACGACGCCCCACAGCCAGCCCCAGAGCAGCATCGATAGAAAGATCACCACCGGGTTCAGCGTCAGCCGGCGGCCGGTGATGAAGGGCATCACGATCTGCCCCTCGATGAAGGTGAGGCAGAAAAACACCGCTGGCACCGCGAGCGTTTGCGCCAGGCTGTCGAACGTCAGCGCCGCGACGGTGGTGAGGATGATGTTGCTCACGAGCGGGCCGAGGTACGGCACGTAGTTGAAGACGGCCACCATCACGCCCCAGAGCAGCGGGTTGGGCATGCCGAGCAGGTACATCGCGATGCCGGTCACGAGCCCGAGGCCGGCGTTGATGCAGGTGATGGTGAAGAGATAGGTCGCCAGTTCGTCCTGCACCGTGCGCGCCACGCTCACTGCGCGCCGCTTGTCTGCGAGGGTCGGCAGGACCTTCACCAGCTTGCGCAGAAAAAGATCGCCGGTCGCGAGCAGAAAATACAGCAGCACGATGGTGGGCGCCGCCACCAGCAGCACTTGTTGCGCACCGGCGATGATGCGGCCGGTCAGGGTGGGGCGCTGCGTCGCCTGCACCCTGGGTTTCTGGTCGCCCGCCGCGATATTTTCGACCTGCTCGGCGGCCTTGCTCACTTCTTCGACGGAACGCTTGAGCGTCCAGAGCTTGGCTTCCACCCGGGTCAACGTCTCGGGGGCCTTGGCCATCCACTGCGACGCCGGCTCGATCAGCAGGCTCGCCGCGACCCCGAACGCGCCGAGCAGTCCGCCGACGACGATGGCCGCCGCGATCGCTTTCGGGATTCTCGCGACGTCGAAGACCCGCATCACCGGTGTCAGCACCAGCGTCAGCAGCGTGGCCAGCACCAGCGGCAGCAGGATGTCGCGCGCGAAGTAGAGCGTGTAGAACGCGGCGAGCACAAAGAGCGCAGTCAGCGCGAATCCCGGCAGGCCTCGCTCCATCACGCCGACCACGGGTTCGTCGCTTTCCTGTGAGGGGCGTCGAGGCGTGACATTGCCGTTGCGCGCGGCGACCGGGGTGGCGGAGTCGTTCATGAAGTTTGCGCAGCCGGTGGCGGCCGCCTGAAAAATGCCTTTCTTTGGACCGACGGCGCGAGCTTTCGTTGCGGGGCGGCGGGCGTGTGCCGTTCGCCGTGAGCCTGTCGACCCATGAACAGGTCGATGTGCCGCTGAAATCGTCCGCGATGGACAGCAGACGGGAGGTGAAGATCAGACGGTGATGCGCGTTCCCAGCTCGATCGTGCACTCCGGCGGAATGTTCAAGTATTCCGTTGCGTTGGGCGCATTGCGCTGCATCCAGCGGAACAGCTCGCGCCGCCAGGTGAAAAGCCCGCGCTGCGCTGCCGGCGCGATGGTGGATTTGCCCAGGAAGAACGTGGTTTGCGCGAGATCGAAGTGCAGTCCGCGTTTCTCGAGCAGCTTCAAGCCCATCATGACGTCGGGGCTTTCCATGAATCCGTAGCGAAACGTCACGTGGAAAAGCCGCTTCGGCTCGAGCGCCTCGATTTCAGTGCGCTCGTCATCGGGTATGCGCGGCTCGTCCTCCGTCGCGATGTTGATAAAGAAAATGCGTTCGTGCAGCACCTTGTTGTGCTTGAGGTTGTGCGTGAGCGTAGTCGGCACGCAGCGCAGATCCCGCGACAGGTAAACCGCCGTGCCGGGCACGCGCACCACCTCGCCCAGCCGCTCGAAAAACCCTTCGAGCGGAACACGGCGTTTTTGCGCGTTCCAGCGGATGACTTCCGTCCCGCGTTTCCAGGTGGTCAGCACCGTGAACATCACCAGCCCGCATACGATGGGAAACCAGCCTCCCGCGACCACCTTCGTGGAGTTCGATGCGAGAAACATCAGCTCGGTCAGCGCGACCACGGCCACCCCGGCGACGATGGCGACCCGCAGCCGCGGCATCAACGCCCATGCCACCACTGCGACCAGCATCGTCTCCAGCAGCATGGTGGCCGAGACCGCAATCCCGTAGGCTGCGGCGAGATTGGATGAAGAGCCGAAACCCAGCACCATCAGCACGACGATGACCATCATCGCCCAGTTCATCTGCGGCAGGTAAATCTGGCCGCGCTCCGACTCCGAGGTATGCGTGATGCGAAACGCCGGCATGTAGCCGAGCCGCGAGGCCTGCTGCGTCACGGAGAACGCGCCGGAGATGGTGGCCTGCGAGGCAATGACCGTCGCGGCGGTGGCGAGCGCGACCAGCGGCAGCAGCAGCGGCTCGGGCGCCAGCAGGAAGAACGGATTCTTCACGGCAGCCGGGTCGCGCAGCACGAGCGCACCCTGTCCGAAGTAGTTCAGCATGAGCGAAGGAAACACGAGCCCGAACCAGCCGATGCGGATCGGGCCGACGCCGAAATGACCCATGTCGGCATACAGTGCCTCGGCACCGGTGATCGCGAGAAACACTGCGCCGAGGGCGAGGAACGCCGCGAGCGGCGATTCGCACGCAAAAGCGAACGCATGGCGGATATCGACCGCCGCCAGCACCCCGGGTGTCTGGGAGATGCTGGCTGTGCCGAGCAGCGCCAGCGTGATGAACCAGATGGTCGTGATCGGACCGAAGTAGCGGCCGATGTGGGCGGTGCCGCGGCGCTGTATGGTGAACAGCCAGATGATCACGGCAAGCGTGATCGGCACGATCCACGATTCGAACGCCGGGGTCGCGACCGAAAGCCCTTCCACGGCCGACAGCACGGAGATGGCAGGCGTGATCACCGCGTCGCCGAAGAACAGCGATGCGGCAAAAATGGCGATGATGCTGGTGAACAGATGCATTCCGCGGTGCTTGCGCGTGAGACGCCCGGCGTAGGCGAGGAGTGCGAGGACGCCGCCCTCACCCTTGTTGTCGAAGCGCAGCACGAAGAGCAGGTACTTGATGCTGACGATCAAGGTCACCGCCCAGAAGATCATGGACAGCACGCCCAGCACGTGCCCTTCGGTGACGGCGAGCGCGCGGTGCCCGCCAAATGCTTCCTTGAAGGCGTAGAGCGGGCTGGTGCCGATGTCGCCGAAGACGACGCCCAGGGCGGCGAGCGTCAGGACTGCAGTGCGTTTGGTGTTCGCGGGGGACGGTGTGGACAACGTGCCATACATGGAGTGACTCCACCGGCATGGTGCACTGCATTATAACCCCTGCCAGCACTGCCGTCGCCCCCGATGGCAGCAATGGTCGATGCAATGCCAACGTCATGAAATAGCACGGATATTCATGTCTTCAGCGCAGTGCTGCGGAAGCGGCCGCGCGCAGCGTGCGTGCCGCCTCGACCATGTTGCGCAGCGCGGCCTCGACTTCCGGCCAGCCCCGCGTCTTCAACCCGCAATCCGGATTGACCCACAAACGCTCGCGCGGGATCACCCCGGCCGCGCGTTGCAGCAGGCGTACCATTTCTTCACTGCCCGGTATCCGTGGCGAATGGATGTCGTACACGCCGGGACCGATTGCGTTGGGGTACCGGAAATCGCCAAACGCGTCCAGCAGCGCCATCCTGGAGCGCGTGGTCTCGATGGTGACGACGTCGGCATCCATGGCTGCGATCGCCGGCAGGATGTCCGCGAATTCGGCGTAGCACATGTGGGTGTGGATCTGCGTCTCGTCCGACGCTGCGGCGGCAGCGAGGCGGAAGGCGCGCACCGCCCAGTCGAGATAGGCGGGCCAGTCGCGCTGTCTGAGCGGCAGGCCTTCACGCAAGGCCGGCTCGTCGATCTGTATGATCGAAAGGCCGGCCTGCTCCAGCTCGGCGACCTCGTCGCGCAGCGCGAGCGCAATCTGCAGGGCGGTGTCGGACCGCGGCTGATCGTCGCGCGCGAACGCCCACTGCAGCATGGTCACGGGGCCGGTCAGCATGCCTTTGACCGGCTTTACCGTGAGCGATTGCGCGTAGCGCGCGGTATCCACCGTGATCGGCTCGGGGCGGTACACGTCGCCGTAGATGATGGGCGGCTTGACGCAGCGCGAGCCGTAGCTCTGGACCCAGCCGTTGCGCGTCACGGCGAATCCCCACAGGTGCTCGGCAAAGAATTCGACCATGTCGTTGCGTTCCGCTTCGCCGTGCACCAGCACGTCGAGTCCGAGCGCTTCCTGCCGTTCGATGGCGTGGCGGATCTCCGCCCGCATCGCTTCCAGATAGGGCAGGTGACCGAGTTCCCCGCGGCGGAAGGCGGCGCGCGTCCGGCGTACTGCGGGCGTCTGCGGAAACGAGCCGATGGTCGTGGTCGGGAACAGCGGCAGGCGCAGGCGGGCGCGCTGTTTCCCGGCGCGCTCGGCATGAGGGCGGGCGCGCTCGAACATATCGCTGCGCAATGCGGCGACGCGTGCGCGCACGCTTGCCCTGACGACGCGCCCGCTGCGGCGGCGCTGCTCCTGGGCGCGGTCGGAAGCTTCCATTTCTGCGCGCACTTCGCGCTTGCCGTGGTCGAGCGCCCGCGCCAGCGTCCTCAGTTCCTCGAGTTTCTCGTCGGCGAACGCGAGCCACGGCCGCACTTCCGGGTCCAGGCCTTCTTCGTCGGTGATCGTCAGCGGTACGTGAAGCAGGGAACAGGACGGCGCGATCCACAGCCGCTCTCCCAGGGAATCCCGCAACGGCTCGAGCGTCTCCAGCACGCGTCGCAGATCGGTGCGCCAGATGTTGCGCCCGTCCACGACTCCGGCCGACAGCACCCAGTCGGAGGGCAATCGACCGCGCCATCGGTCGATCTGCCGGGGTGCGCGCACGAGGTCAAGGTGAACGCCGTTTACCGGCAGCCGCAGCATCTGATCGGTGTAATCGCCGGCATCCCCGAAATAGGTGGTGAGGAGCAGCTTCGGCGCGCGTGCCGCGAGCAGGTCATAGGCCCTGGCGCACGCCGCCAGCCAATCGGCGTCCAGATCGAGGCACAGCACAGGCTCCTCGATCTGCACCCAGGCGATGCCCATCATTTTCAGCCGCTGCAAAATCGCTGCATAGGCGGCGGCGAGCGGTTCGATCAGTTGCAGTCGGTCCTCCCCGAAGAATCTGGACAGCCGCAGGAACGTGAGCGGGCCGATCAGCGCAGGTTTCACCGCGGTTCCCTGCCGCAATGCTTCGCCGATCTGGTCGAAATACCAGCCGAAGCCGCTTTCAAAAACCGTATCGTGAGAAAGTTCGGGGACGATGTAATGGTAGTTGGTATCGAACCATTTCGTCATCTCCATCGCCGCGTGCGTCGCGTCGCCCCGTGCCATAGTGAAATAGTCGCGTAGCGTGAGCTGCCGCACATCGAAACCGAAGCGCGGAGGCAGGCAGCCCAGCAATATCGCGTGATCGAGTACCGTGTCGTAGTAGGTAAAATCCCCGGCGGTGGTGAAACTGAGGCCTGCGGACGCCTGAATTCTGCAGTGGCGCTCGCGCAGCTCGGCGCCGCTGTGCTGCAGTGCCGCGGCGTCTATGTCGCCGCGCCAGAACGCCTCGAGCGCGAATTTGAGTTCGCGCCGCCGACCAATACGCGGGTAGCCCAGGATATGCGTGCAAACCATCGCCTTGCCCCTTGTGAAGGAGGCTGGAGTATCGGCAGGCGTTCACGTAGAATCAAATGATAGTTTTTCAGACAAATATGAATTACGTTCATACATGATGATGGACCTGCGGCACTTGCGATCCCTGGCAGCCATCGCCGACACCGGCAAGCTCGCGCACGCGGCCGAACGCGTGCACCTTACGCAGAGCGCGCTGTCGCACCAGGTGCGCGCGCTCGAGGCGCATTACGGGGTGGCGCTGTTTCAGCGCACCAGCGCGGGCCTGCGCTTCACGTCCGCCGGGCAGCGGCTGCTGACGCTCGCTCGTGAGACGCTTGCGCGGATCGCGGACGCCGAGCGCGATCTCGGCCGGCTGAAAGACGACGCGCACGGCGAATTGCGCATCGCGCTCGAGTGCCACACCTGTTTCGACTGGCTGATGCCGGTGATGGATGCGTTTCGCCGGCGCTGGCCGGAGATCGAGATCGATCTCGTCGCCGGCTTTCACAGCGACCCGATCGCGCTGCTGAAGAAGGGGAGCGCGGAGCTGGTCGTGGGTTCGCAGAAGCCGAGTGGCAGGGCGTATGTCGCTTTGCCGCTGTTCCGGTTCGAGATTCTGGTGGTGCTGCCGATCGATCATCCGCTGCGCTCGCGGCGCCGGGTCGCGGCCGCGGACCTCGCCGGCGAGACGCTGATCACTTATCCGGTGCCCGAGGCGCGCATCGACTTGATCCGCGAAGTGCTCAACCCGGCCGGCATCCGGCTCAAGCGCCGGACCGCCGAGCTGACCGTCGCCATCCTGCAGCTCGTCGCGAGCCGCCGCGGGATTGCGGCGCTTCCCAACTGGGGTGTGAAGAATTACGTCGACCTGGACTACGTCATGGCCAAGCGCATCGGGCCCAAAGGGCTCTGGAGCGATCTCTATGCGGTCGTGCCACGGGCATTGGCCGGCCGACCGCACATCGCCGAATTCGTTTCGATCGTTCGCCACGAATGCGCATCGAGCCTCGACGGCATTCAACTGCTTTGACCGCTTCGGCTCAGACGGTCAGCAGGATTTTTCCGATGTGCTCGCTGGTTTCCATCAGCCGATGCGCGGCTGCGGCTTCGCGCAGCGGAAACCGCCGGTAGATCTCGGGCTTCACTTGCCCGGCGGCAAAGAGCGGCCAGACCTTCTCGACCAGTTGCGTACAGATCGCGCCCTTCTCCTCGATGGAGAGCGGACGCAGACGCGAGCCGGTGATGACGAGATGCTTGGCGTGTATCAGCCCGAAGTCGGCTTCCACGATGCGCCCGGCTTTCAAATTGACGAACACGAGCCGGCCGCCGTGGGCGAGCAGCTCGAGTTCCTTCGGAATATAGCTGCCGCCGACCATGTCGAGAATCACGTCGACACCGCGCCCGCCGGTGAACGGCTTCGCGACTTCGAGAAAATCCTCCTCTTTGTAGTTGATGGCGCGATCCGCGCCGAAGCGCTCGCACGCCTTGCATTTCTCCGCCGTGCGCGCCGTCGCCAGCACTTTGGCTCCGAACGCTTTCGCGAGCTGGATGGCGGTGTAGCCGATGCCGCTTGAACCGCCCTGCACGAGAAACGTTTCGCCGGCCTTGAGGCGTGCGCGGTCGAACACGTTGGTCCACACGGTGCAGAACGTCTCGGGAAGGGCGCCGGCGTCAGCAAGCGCGACGTTGGCCGGTAGCGGCATGCACTGCGGCGCCGGCGCAGTGACATACTCGGCATAGCCGCCACCCGACAGGAGCGCGCAGACTGCGTCGCCGATTTTGATACGGCCCACACCCTCTCCGAGCGCGGCCACCGTTCCCGCAGCCTCCAGTCCCGGGATGTCCGTGACACCGGGCGGCATCGGGTAGCGGCCCTGGCGCTGGGTGAGATCCGCACCGTTGAGGCCGGCGCCGGCCACCTTGATCAGTACTTCGCCGCGCTGCGGCTGGGGCACGGGCCGCGCGGCCGGTCTCAGTACGTCGGGGCCGCCCGGCGTGGAAATTTCGATTGCCGTCATGGATTCTGGAATGGTCATCATGCCTGCCCTTCGTATACGGGTTTCCCGCCATCGCATGATGACACGGGCAGGTCGTTCCCGTCTCCTGCGTTGACCCGCATCCGGGACTGGGAGCCAGAATGATTTTCCGATCGCGCGCGTTCAGCGCCCGCTTCGCCTCGGTGAGCGGTTCGGCGTCGCGACTCAGCGTCGCGACTGACCGGAGGTGGAGGGCTCAGTTAGCGGGGTCACGTTGTCCTTCTGACCTGGCAAGGGCAGCAGACCCGCGATCAGCATCAGGACGATGACGATGAAGCCCACGACGATCCAAAGGGTTCCGTTGCGCATGGCGTACCTGTGAAAGAACGTACGACCCGGTGACCGGCGCTGCGTTCCCGCACCCATATTCTTCAGTGGCCGGTGAACAAGACCGGGTCTGCGCGCTCCAACGGTATTGGATTCGCAGGCAAGGTCCATGTTGATGACCCGGCCGCCGCCATCCTCTACATCAAGCGCCAGCGCGGCACCGGCGCTACCTGAATTGCGGCGCTACGGTTCGACCGCGGCGCGCTTCTGCAGGGGCGGCAAGTCGTGTATGGAGCCGGTTCGCTCGCGAAGATGGCTTGCCGTCCGGTCCGCAACCACGGCCTGGATCTCGGCGAGCACCGAAAGCGCGACGCCTTCCGGTCCTTCGGCACCGAGATCGAGCCCGACTGGTGCGTACAAGCGCTGGCGCTGTGCCGGCGTAATCGAGAACGACTGTTTGTCCAGTTCGGCAAGAAGCTCGTTCGCGCGCCGGCGCGGTCCCAGCAAACCGACATAGCGCACCGGAGAGGGCAGCAGTATTTTCAGCGCTTCGAGATCGCGCAGGTCATTGTGCGTCATGACGAGCGCGACGGTCTGCTCATCGAGATGAAGGCGCCGTGGAATTTCTTCCGTCGTCGCGACGATCACCTCGTCCGCCCCGGGAAAGCGTTGCGGCGTCGCGTAGGCGGGGCGGTGATCCACCACGCTCACGCGCCAGCCCAGTTCTTTCCCGAGCTGCGCCATGGGAATCGCATCGTGGCCGGCGCCGAAGATGACGAACGGCAGCGGCGGCCGCACGATCTCGATGAACACCTCCACCTGGCCGTCCGTCATTTCGAAAAACGCGGAATGCGAAAAAGACGACCGCGAAACGCCTGCGATGTAAGCGGCAAGGGCGGAATTCAGTTTCGGGTCCGCGATATTCGACTGCACCTCTGTGCCGGATATGAGCCGGTCCCCGAGCGCCGTTTGGGTCCGTCCCTCGACGCCGATGACCGTCGCCACCACGCCGGTCTGACGGCGCGCGAGGCAGTCCTGAATGTAGCGCAACAGGTCCGGTCGAGCCGGCTCGGGCGTAATCGGTTCGATCAGCACGCGGATGATGCCGCGGCATCCCAGGCCGACGCCGAACAGGATGTCTTCATCGCTCGTCGTGTCGTACTTCGCTACGATTGCGCGTTTTTTCTCCAGCACGTCCCGGGCGCGGAGCACCACGTCGCCTTCAAGGCAGCCGCCGCTTACCGATCCCGCTTTCCACGTCGCATCCGCGATCAGCATGCGGGCCCCGGGAAGGCGGTAGGACGAGCCCTCGATGCCGACTACCGTGGCGAGCACGCCGCTTTTTCCCGCTGCACGCAGCCGGTCCGCCTCGCGGGCGATGATTTCGAGTTCTTTCATGCGCTACCTTTCCGAGCGATGCGCCGCCAGTATCGCAACAGGACAGGTATCGCCGCAAGCCGGATACCGCTATAGGCTTTTCGGGTGGACCTTCGGTCCCCCGCACGGCTTGGAAGGACGCGCGGAATCAGTGATGCGAGAGAAAGCGCTTCACATCGTCCACGACGGGTCCGGCACGCTGGACCGCTTCGCGGAGGCGGGTCGTGCTTACGTTGAGGCGCTCGGCCCATTGCTTGATCTGGTCCGGCTCGATGCGCTCCTTCGGCGTGCGCGGATCGCTTGCCTGCGGAATTTCCAGCGAATCGGCGGGATCGGCAGGCTTCGTCTTGCGGGTGCTGGGGTTCGCCATGGCGTGAACTATCTCCGGTGAAACGAAGGTTGAGAGGAGGACTCCAGGGGTCGAAGAGCGAGAAACGCGCTCCAAGCTCTTCGCGTTCCGATTCCCCGGACGGGCCGTCAGTTCCCCGGCGCCCGCAATATTTTCTCGTTGCGCGTGGCGCACCTTCCCGGCTGCAAAACCCAAAGCAAAGCCTCTCCACCGGATCAGGAGAGGCTTTGCGCTCGGTCCGTTCATGTTTCCCTTTAACTGGCTCAGGGCAGGCCCGGGCTCAACACAAACGGGCTTTTTCAGAGTCTCCTTAGTGCGGTTTGTCTCTCACGCTCCCGCCCTTGACGTCACCGCGCCAGGCGCCCGTCTCCTGCCCGCGTTTCTCGATGAAATCGCGGAAACGCTTCATATCGCCTTCAATGCGCCGCTCGATGACGCCCAGCATATCGGCTGCGTTCTCGACCAATCCTTTCGGATCGTATTCCATGCGCAGCGTGATGCGCGTGCGCTGCGGATCGACCTGGCGGAACATGACAGTGCCGCCGTTTTCCGGGCCGGTGATGGAACGCCAGGCGATCTTTTTGTCGGGGACCTGCTCGGTGATCTCGGCGTCCCATTCCCGCTCCATGCCGGCGATATCGGCGCGCCAGTGCAGGTGCGTATCGTCGACCTGCTTTACCTCTTCGACGCCTTCCATGAAGCGCGGGAACGTTTCGAACTGCGTCCACTGGTTGTAGACCGTCGAAAGCGGACATTGGACTTCCACGGTTTTCTCGACGACGGACATAACTGTTCCTTTCTCTGGGCTGGTTGTATCAGTCGAGTCGAAGCGACTCGCCAACGGCGGCATCGAAGCAAAGCATGTGCCCGTGTTGCGCTGCCGGCTCCGCCGCACCGGGTGCTTGCAGCCAATGCAGTTTCGACAGCATGCCGTGCAATCTTTACAGGGGCCCGCCATGAGCGCGGCGCCGGCGCTGTCGCAGCGCGGCAAGACTGCGCGCCGCATCGCGCGCGCCGTGGCCCGGTTCTTGCAACGGCCGTGGCGATCACCAACCTGCAAGAGGAGATTAGGGCATGGCTACGTATGTAGAGACTTATCCGCACGAGCGGCGCATCGGGGAACGCCGCCGCGATTACGCAGCGCGTCTGGGCAGCGCCGAAGGGTTGAAGGTATCCTGGGGCGGCATTTGGGGCGGCGTGCTGGTCGCGATCGGCCTGCTGTTGTTGCTTTCCGTGCTGGGCGTTGCAGTGGGCGTGAGCGCCGTCGATCCCGGCGACACGCAGGCCGAATCGGTCGGCGCCGGAATCGGCATCTGGGGCGGCTTGTCGCTGCTGATTTCGCTGTTCGTCGGCGGCCTGGTGGCCACCCGCATCGGCGCCATTTTCGACCGCACCACCGGTTTTTTCGAGGGTGCGCTGGTCTGGGCGGTCAGCGTGCTGCTGATGATCTATCTCGCGACCACCGGGATGGGAATGGTGGCGAGCGGGGCGTTCAACATGGTGCGCGGCGTGGGATCGGCAGTCGGCGCGATCGCCCAGAATGGTGACATCTCGTCGGGCGACGTGAGCCAGATCCTGTCGCGCTTGCGCGATCCCAAGACGGCGCAGCAGATCTCGACCGCGACCGGCATACCGCAGAACGAAGTGCAGAGCACGCTCAGCAACACGGCGCAGGCGGTCGAGCGCGTGAAGGACAATCCGGCGCAAGCGGCGGCAGAGGCGCGCAAGGGCGTGGCGGATCTCTATGCCAAGGCCCGCAACACCGGCGCGGTGGAGCGCAAGGCCGAAGAACTGCAGCCCACGGTGACCAAAGGCGCCTGGGCCAGCTTCGGTGCGCTGGTGCTCTCGCTCGCCGCAGCGGTGCTCGGTGCCATGGCGGGTAGGCGCAAGTACATCCCGCGCGCCGCGCAGCCCGAGCTGGCGTAGGCCAGGCGACTGCGCTTTATTCCCCGGACACGTTAAAATCGGGCGTCGCCTGGCATGGCGGCGCCCGATCTACGTACGAACCGAGGACCACAAGTGAGCACGGTAAACAAGCAGTTCAAAATCGCTGTCATCGCAGGGGACGGCATCGGCAAGGAGGTGATGCCCGAGGGGGTGCGGGTGGTGGAGGCCGCCGCCAGCAGGTTCGGCATCGATCTGAAGCTCGATCATTTCGACTGGTCGTGCGACAACTACGACAAGATCGGCAAGTGGATGCCCGACGACTGGAAGGACCAGATCGGCGGTCACGACTGCATTTATTTTGGCGCATCGGGGTGGCCCGCGCGCGTACTCGACCACGTGTCGCTGTGGGATTCGCTGATCAAGTTCCGGCGCGAGTTCGACCAGTACGTGAACATGCGGCCGGTGCGGCTGATGCCGGGCATCCGGTCGCCGCTGGCGAACCGCAAGCCCGGGGACATCGACTACATCGTCATCCGCGAGAACACCGAGGGCGAGTATTCGTCGATGGGCGGTCGGCTCTTCGAAGGGACGGAGCGTGAGATGGCGCAACAGATCGCGACCTTCACGCGCAAAGGCTGCGATCGCATCATGAAATTCGCGTTCGAACTCGCGATGAAGCGCAAGAAGCACCTGACCTCGGCCACCAAGTCGAACGGCATCTCGATCACCATGCCCTACTGGGACGAGCGCTTCGCGGAAATGGGCAGGCAGTATCCGCAGGTGCGGCGCAGCCAGTACCACATCGACGGCCTCACCATCCAGATGGTGCTCGATCCGGGCCGCTTCGACGTTATCGTCGCATCCAATCTCTTCGGCGATATCCTGTCCGATCTCGGCCCGGCGACCACGGGGACGATCGGCATCGCACCGTCGAGCAATCTCAATCCGGAGCGCAGTTTCCCTTCTCTGTTCGAGCCGGTGCACGGCTCCGCGCCGGATATTTACGGCAAGCAGATCGCCAACCCCGTCGGACAGATCTGGTCGGGCGCGATGATGCTCGATTTCCTGGGCAACGGCGCCGACAACACCCGCAAGGCGCACGACGCGATCCTCGATGCCATCGAAGCGATCCTCGTGGAAGGCCCGCACACGCCGGATCTCGGCGGCAAGGCGAAGACCTCCGATATCGGGAAGGCGATCGCGGACACGGTAAGTCGCGCCGGCTGATGATTGAACCGGCGTGTCGGCGCCGGCGTGCTCCGGTCTGCGCCACGTGAAGCTCTCGGAATTTCTGCTCGACACGCTGCAAGCGAACGGCGTCACGAGGATCTTCGGCAACCCCGGCACCACTGAAATTCCCCTGGTGGCGGCGTGTGAGAAGCGGAACAGCCTGCAGTACGTCGTCGCGCTGTCCGAGGTGGCTGCGGTGCCCATGGCGGACGGCTATGCGCGTGCCGGGCGCAGGCTGGGCGTGGTGAATCTGCATGTCGCGCCGGGCCTTGGCAACGGCATGGGCAATCTCTACACCGCCCGCATCGCCGGCACGCCGCTGCTCGCGCTGATTGGCGGCCAGGATCGGCGCTTCCTGCATACCAACCCCATCTTGTGGGGGCCGCTGGAAAAAATGGCCGGGGCGGTTTGCAAGGCCGTGTTCGGCCTCAATACGCGCTACGACGCCGTGGCGAACGTGAGGCGCGCGCTGCGCGCCGCACTGGCGCCGCCGTACGGGCCGGTGGCACTCATTTGTCCCCCGGATCTGCTGGAACAGGACATCGAGGCCATACCCGCGGCAGTCACGGTGCCGGCGCTCGCATCGCTGTCGGACGCGGAAGCGCTTCGCTATGCGCAATTTCTCTCCAGCGCGAAGCATCCTGCACTGATTGCGGCGGAAGAGGTGCACTGGAACGACGCGGCGGGCGCCATCGAAGCGCTTGCCATGACGCTGGCCGCGCCGGTCTACGCCGCCCCTTACACCGGCGTGCTGCCCGTCTCCGCGGCATCGCCCTGCTATGCCGGCTATCTGCCGCCGAGTCTCACCCAGATCGCCGAGCGGCTCGCGCCGCACGATGCGTTGTTGTTCGTCGGCGGGCGCGGCTTGCGAACCACGCTTTACAGCGAGGCGAAACTGCCCGGAAAAAAGGCCTGGCTGGGCCACGATGCCGGCGTTGCCGCGACCGACGCGGAATTCGAACTGGCGCAGGTGGCCGACGTGGGTGGTGCGCTGCGGGCGATCTCGGGCGCCATCGGCAAATCGCGGCATGGCAGTGAAGCGGCCCGCCGGCGTCCCGCTATGGCCGTTCCGGATTCCCGAGCGGACACGCTCCATCCCACCCGGGCGATGTGCGCGCTGCTGGGAAAGTTCCGGGACGCGGTCTGGATCGATGAGTCGGGGCTGTCGACTTCCGACGTGCGCCAGTGGATGGAATTGCGGGCGGGAGACTATCTGATCAACGGCAGCGGCGGCATAGGGTGGGGACTCGCTGCAGCGGTCGGCGCGGCCATCGCCTGCCAGGAGCGCCAGGTGGTGGCGGTGATCGGGGATGGCTCCGCCCTCTATGCTTCGGAAGCATTATGGACTGCCGGGCATCACGCGGCGCGGCTGTTGCTGGTGGTGTTGTCCAACCGCCGGTATGCCACCCTGAACGAAGCGGCACAGCGGCTTGCCGGCCAATCGCTGCAGGCCTTCACGATCGAGCCGCCGGTACTCGACTTTCGCGGTCTTGCAATGCTCTATGGGTGGCGCTACGCCCAGGCCGCGAGTGAATCGGAGCTCGATGCTTTTCTGTCGACGCGGGGCATGCGGCTCGCCGAAAACGTTCTGCTGGAACTCAAGCTGGACCCGGAGATAAAGCCGCTTACCGCGTCGCGTCACTTCTGAATGCCAGCCGTTTTCGGCTTACGGCGATCGAGTACGCGAGAGGAAGCTCGGCTCGCTTTATAATCGCATCATGAATCAGCGCGCGTCGCAAAAAAAAATCGCCGTCCTGGGGGCCGGTGCGATCGGGAGCAGCGTGAGCGCCGATCTCGTCCTGGCCGGCTACGACGTGAGCGTCATCGACCAATGGCCCGCCCAGGTGGAAACCCTGAGGACCCGGGGCCTGCGGGTCGAGATCCCGGATGGCAACCTGGACATTCCGCCGTTCAACGCTTATCACCTGTGCGATCTGGCGTCGGCGAATCTCGCGTTCGACATCGTATTCCTTGCAGTGAAGTCCAACGACCACCGCTGGCTCGCAGAATTCATCAGGCCTTATCTGAAAACCGACGGCGTGCTGGTCGGCGTCATGAACGGCATGAACGACGACTCGATCGCGGCTATCGTCGGACGAAACCGCACGGTGGGCTGCTGCATCGAGTTGTCGGCGGAAATCTTCACGCCGGGCCTCGTTCAGCGCAACACCACGCACCACGGCACCTGGTTCGCCGTCGGTGAACTCGACGGCTTCTACACGCCGCGGGTGAAGGAGATACAGGGCATCCTGTCGCACGTCGCGCGCTGCGAGGTGACGAACAACATCTATGGCGCGAAGTGGACCAAGCTCATCGCCAACACCATGACGATGGGTCCGCACGGGCTGCTCGGGCTGCGCAACGTCGAGGCGGTCGAGCTGCCGGGCATGGCCGATATTGCGGTGCAGATCGGGAAGGAGTCACTCGCGGTCGGCACGGCGCTCGGCTACCGGGTCGAGCCGATCTTCGGCTTGCGGGCCGATGAGTTTGCCGGCTCGAACGAGGAGAACCTGGTCACGGCGCGGCAGACGCTGATGAAGCACGTCGGCGGGCGCTCGCGCACCGCGCCGATCCACGATCACATCAAGGGCCGGCGCAGTGAAATGGAATTCATCAGCGGTCTGGTTTCCCGCAAAGGCCGGGAGCTCGGGATACCGACGCCGGGCAACGACGCGGTGATGGAGATCGATCGCCGGATCAACGACGGCACGCTCGCGATGGAGCGCGCGAACTTCGAGCTGCTGAAGGAGCGAGTCCGCGCTTTGACCGGCGCCTGAGAAAAGGGGCAGGGTCAGCGCGCCCCCTTTTCTGTTTCACGCGGTCAGCTGGCGCATCAGCGGGTCGATGTGCTGCAGCGTAACCGCTTTCATCTGTTCTTCCGTCAGGTTGCTCACCGGGTGCGGCAGTTCGATGTAGGGATGGCCATCCATGCCTTTGCTGCGAAACTGGTAGACCGCCGCATTCCTGAACGCCTGCGTGATGAACATGGTCGCCGGTATGCCGCGCTTCTCGAACTCGACGGTGTCGTGCACACTGCACAACGTGCACGACCCTCAGCCACCGAGTGCCGCGACGGCGACGTGGACCTCCTCTGCCATTTCGTTGATGAGCCCCTCGGTTGCGGGCCGCGAAAAGAATTCCTTCCGGCGCTTGATTACCCTCGCGACGCCGTAGCGCGCGCGCAGTACATCGGCCACCGCGTCGAGGATGATGTCGGCCTGCTCTTTGGTGTTGTCGAGCAGCCCGACCACTTTGCCGGCGAGATCGCCGGGCCGCGGCGCGAGCGCGATCCTGACTTTGCTGCCGCCTGCGGTGGGATCGATGAAGGGCAGTGCAATACTCATCTTCGTCTCCTTTGAGCGTGACTTTTCCGGGCATTCGGCGCACGCGGATGCCGCCCGCCCGCTATGCCTCGTATTTCCCGTGCACCGCGCGGCTCGATTCGTTCCAGCCGTGGCAGACGGCGGTGATCGGCCCCATGCCGCCGGCGACGATGAGGTGCAGGCGCGCGGGATCCTTCACCGCGCTCACCATCGCGTCATCATCGTCGGGATCCAGGCCCATCGCACGGGCGCGTTCCGGCCGCCAGTTGCCGCCACGCTTGAGACTGTGCTGCGGCCGCACCGCGAGTTCGGCAAGCCGTTTCACGACGTCGGCCCGGCTCATGCCGGCCCGGGCGCAAAGTTCGGCGTGCTGGGGGCTCATCGCGACGACCATGTCGGACGTGAACCACATGTTCCATGAGCCGGGCGCCGTCATCGCGTCGCCGATGCCGCGCAGCAGACGTTCCGGTTCGGTGCTGACGTCGTCGAAATGCAGGCGCGGGCTTTCCGCCATGGCGCACGTGATCACATCGTCTTCGGGTCCATAGCCGCGCGATACGGCGAGCGTATCCCAGGGCGAGCGCGCGACGTGCTCGGTCAGGCACGCGGTATACCGGATCGGGGAAGAAAACACCGTTGCGGACGCGAGCCCTGGTATGCCGCCGCCCAGATTGAGCAGCATCAGGCGGATGGCGCGACCAATGGTCGCATTGGCGCGAAATCCGGGGCCGAAACAGCCATTGCCACCGTGGATTCCGACCCTTAAGGCATAGGGTCCGTTGACGATCATCAGCGGCGCGACACCGTGCATGGTGCACTGAACGCCGCCCATGTTGAATTCCTCCCGCGTGATGAGCTGCACGCCGCCCAGCACCACGGGCAGGTACTCGGGCTTGCAGCCTGCCATCAAGGCGTGAATCGCGACGGTGCGCACGGTGGCGGGCTCGCCGGCCGGGGGGATATGGGCTACCGGTTCGTCCGGATCGCGGCGCGTTGCCTGCAGCATCCACCGGACGCGTTCCTCGGTGGGCGTGACGACCGGAAAGCCATCCGACCAGTCCTTGTCGAGGAAAAACTCGAATTCGTCTAGCGCGCTGTTCAAGCTGCCCATCGCTTCTGTCGAGTCACACGGACACCACCGCCGTACCTGTCAGCCGTATATTGTAGAGCCATCCCTTGCAACACCCGAAACCCGCGCAGCGCGCCGTGGTCACACGGTTACGCAAGTGACCACCAAGGAGCGGCGATGAAATCCCACTATCAGCTTCAGGATACCGACCCGGCTGGCGGCGGGTACCGGCGGCCGGTCGGCTTTGGTTCCCTCATCGGCAGCGCCGGAGCCGGCGCGATACTGATGTACTTCATGGACCCGCAGCGCGGTCGCCGGCGGCGCGCGCTGGTGCGCGACCAGATGGTTCATATTGCGCAGCGCGTGCGGGATGCGCGGCGCGTCACGACGGCGGACCTCGCCAATCGCAGCAGCGGGCTATGGGCCAGCACGCGCCGTTGGCTGCGTCGCGACCGGGCGGCTTCCGATCGCGATATCACCGAACGCGTGCGGGCCCGACTGGGGCGCGTCGTGTCTCATCCGCACGCTGTCGAAGTCGCCGTGCACCAGGGCCACGTCACGCTGAGCGGGCCGATACTCCTGGACGAAGTGCAACCACTCGTGTCCACAGTGAAGTCGGTTGAGGGAGTGCGTTCCGTCGAAGACCGGCTTTCGGCCTATGCGGAAGCCGGGGGCGTCTCGGCGTTGCAGGGCGGGCGCCCGCGCAGGGGCCGTTTCGAGTTCTTTCAACGTAACTGGTCACCCGCTGCGCGCCTGACGGGCGGCGTAGTGGCTGCCGGTCTGCTCTTGTGCGCTGCGCGCGGGCGCGGGGCATACAGCGCCATCCTGGGCGTACTGGGCGGCGGGCTGCTGCTGCGGGCGGCGACCAACCGGGAATTGACCGACTTGCGGGGCGCCTTGCCTCGCAGGAGGCACGCCGCCGCAAGCGCTGCGGCCGCGGCAGCAACGGCTTCCGGTTCTGCGGCGCAAGGCGGCGAAGCCGGCATGGCGCTTCCACCGACCAGTGAGGTGAGCCAGAATACGCCGGTCTGAGACAAGAAAACCTTCCCATGGCCATAGGCTGGTTAACGGTCCTGAAAGCGCTGCCCTGGAAGACGATAATCAGCCAGGCCCCCACCGTGGTGGATGCCGCGAATCGCCTGCTGTCGCAAACCCGACGCAGGCCGGCTGATTCCGGCAATCCGCATCCCCATGACGCGTTGGTGGAGCGGATCGAGGCGCTGGAGGAACACGACCGGGCCGACGCAGCGGTGATGAAACAGCTGGCCGAAGAGGTCGCTGCGCTCGCCCGCGCCGCGCAAGTGATGGCGATTCGCATGCGCCTGGTGCTTGTGCTCGGCATCGTCGCGATCGTCATCAGCGTCGTCGCGATCGGGCTTGCGCTCCAGCATTGACGTCCGCGGTACTGCGCCAGGTGCGCACGACAGCCCTCCGGCGCGCCCGGAGGGCTGGGCTACAATATGCCAGCGTAATCTCCAGCCCCGGGAGGTCCGTTGGAAAGAAGAATGATCGCCGTGCCGCCGTACCGGCGTTACGAACTGCCATGGTGGTCCGGGGCGGCGTTCGGAGTATTGCTCTACGTGCTGTTGACGTGGGTGATTCCCCCCGTCGCGGCGTCCAGTCCCGGACTCGCAACCGCGGCATCCGCGGCGCGCGCCGCTGCAGCTTTCATCGCGCTGCCGTTCATGGCGTGTTCCCTGATTTCGCTCCTGCTGGCGTATCGGAAGCGCCGCGAACTCGATCTCGAGATCACGCTGGCTGCCCTGCGCGCCCTGCCGCGCGAGCGCTTCGAGCACTTTGCTGCGGAGGCCTTCGGAAGCGAAGGCTATGTCGTGGCGGCCAGTGCCGACCGCGCTGGTGGTGCGGATCTCGTCCTGACGAGGGACGATCGGAAGGTCATCGCTCAATGCCGGCGCTGGCGCAGCCGCCTCATCGATGCCGCGGCGTTATCCGAATTGCACTCATGCATGGATATCGCGCGTGCGACCGGCTGCATCATGGTGACGACCGGCGAGTATGACGCCGCGGCGCGCGGATTCGCCGCGGAAAAGCCGCTGCGTCTCATCGGCGGGCGTGAGCTGGAACGGATGCTGCAGACGCTGCACTCGCCGACCCCGGATGCAGGTTTCCCCGCCCCGCAGGACTCGTCCTTCTGATCGCGAAAACTTGATCGACGTACGCGGTTCCCGCCTGCTTCGCCGCCCGCAAAAACTGCTATGATCGCGGCCGAGGGAGGGTTATATGCGCACCATGTTGATTGCGCTGGCGCTGGCGGGCGCCACGCTGCCTGCGCTGGCGCAGCAGCAGAAGACTTATGCGGTGTACATGACGATTCCGTGCGAAGCCTATGTGCAGGAGCGCTGGGAGCCTGATGGCGTGCGTTACAAGCAGATCCAGGCCTGGATAGCCGGATACGTCACCTCGTACAACGGGTGGCAGGCCGACACGCACGACATACTGGGGGAGGCCACCGTCGCCAACGTCGAATCGTGGGTGGAGGGCTATTGCAGGAGCAATCCGCTCAACAATCTGTCGAACGCCATGGCCGAGCTGGTGAGCGGCCTGTATGCGACGCGCCAGCGCACCGCGATAGACGCTGCGCGCTGAACCCGTTCGACGATCGTCACGGCCGGATCCGCCTGCATGGTTTCGCAACTTCGTCTCGCATGAAGCATTATTGGGCGCAATGGCTGATTGCGGCAGCGGTATCGGCGCTGATCACCGGCACCGCGATGGCGCAGCCGGTGAAGATCGGCTTCATCAACCTCGTACGCATCGAACGCGAATCCAAGCGCCCGCAGCGGGATGCCGAGAAGCTCAAGCAGGAGTTTGCCCCGCGCGATGCCGAAGTGCGCGCGCTGCACGCCAAGCTCAATGCAACAGAGCAGCAGGCGGAAAATCCCGGCCCTGGAGTGTCCGCTGAAGAGCTCACCAACCGGCGGCGCGAATTTGCGCGGCTCGCTCAGCAGTTCGAGCAGCTTCGCCGCGGTTTCCTCGAGGACCTGGAGCGGCGCAAGGCAGAGGAGCGCCAGAAATTCCTGCGCGATCTCGCCGCGATCGTGACCAAGATCGCGAAGGCACAGAAACTCGATCTGGTCTTGCAGGAGGCCGTTTACGCAGGACGCGGCGTGGACATCACGGACCAGGTGATGAAAGCGCTCGACGTGGCGGAGAGCGCCGCCGGAAGATAAAGCCGCGCGTCGCGTTACGCCTGGACGACGACGTAGCCTGAGGGCGATCCGAGGACGGTGGTGCGCTCCATGTGGCGCAACTGGGTTTCGTCGAAGTCCCCGAGCGCCTGGTGCATGGTGCAGCGGTTGTCCCACGCCACGATGTCGTTCGCCCGCCACTGGTGGCGATAGACGAATTCAGGACGGGTTGCGTGGCGGTTGAGATAGTCGATCAGCGGGCGGCTTTCCTCTTCCGTCATCCCCTCGAAGCGTTTCACCTTGTCACCCAGATAAAGCGCCTTGCGCCCGGTTTCGGGATGCACCCGCACCACGGGCTGCGCAACCGGCGGGTTGATCCTGCGCTGTTCGTCTGCCCGCGCGATGCCGGTCGTCTCGTTCGCGATCTTGCGGGTGCCGGACAGGTGTATGCCGTGCAGGTCCGCGATCAGCTTTTTCATGCCGTCCGACAGGGTCTCGTAAGCCAGGTACATGCTGGCGAACAGCGTGTCGCCCCCGACCTCGGGGACGACGAAGCAGCGCAGCAGCGAGCCGAGCGACGGTTGTGTCGTGAACGACATGTCGGAATGCCATTGCCGCCCGGTATAGCGGGTGTCCGACGGGGTACCGTCGGGATTTGGTTCGTTGGTCACACGCAGCAGCTCGGGATATCGTGGATGACGGTCGCGCGGCAATGCATCGTGCCGGTCCAGTTCCCCGAAGCGCCGGCTGAACTCGATGTGCTCCTCGCGCGTGATGTCCTGATTGCGAAAGAGCAGGATACCGTGGGCCAGGAACGCCCAGTAAATCTCGCCGAACGCGCTCTCGCTCACTTGCGTGACGTCGATGTCGCACACTTCGGCGCCGAGCGCATGCGACAGCCTCCGTAGTTTGAGCGCCATAGACCGGCCGTTAACCGATGAGTATCGTGCTCGCGAAGTAGAGCCCCGCGATGCCGACTGCGGCCCCCATTGCCCGCCTGGCCGGAAAGTCGGGGCGGCGCGTCATCAGCCACCGCGACGCGCCCCACGCGCCGAGCGCCATCGCCGCCTGGATGACGGTAAGTCCGGCGAAGTAGGCGGCGAGCGGCGTCGCTTCGGCACCGACGATGGCCGCCGCCAACGCATAGCCGTGCAACACACCGGCCAAGGCGTAGAACGAAGCGGCCAATGGCGGTGTGAACCTTCTAACGGAGAATGCTATTACACCCAGGACGATCAACGAACCGGCAATCCATAATTCGCTCATCTCCCACGCTGCGCCGCCGGCGCGCGCGGCTGCGGCCAGCATCGAGCCGACGACGAACAGCAGCGCCAGCAGCGGGCCGCGTTCCAGGTGCGCCGCCAGCACGCCGGCGCCGAGGATGAAAAGCAGGTGATCCATGCCGATGATCGGGTGCCCCAATCCCGACAGCAGGCCTTCCAGCAGGGTCGCCGGCAACTGGTAATCCATCGCATGGTGGGCGTAAGCGGTCGAAACGCCGGCCAACGCCATCAAAACACAAAGCGCCAAGGTCGACCGCTGTGACATGCATGCTCCTCCTGAAGTGGTTGCACCGCCGGGATCGATCCGATTCTAGGGCGCGCCAGGCGGACGGTCAAACGCACGCCCGGCTATGCTATTCTCGACAAACCTGGTTTCGTTTCACACAGGACGGCGATGAGCGATAAACCGATCAATAAGGGGCCGCACGACATGGGCGGCGAAGCGGCGGGTCCTATCGACACCACCGATCACGGCATGAAATTCTGGGAAAAGCAGGCCAACGCGCTGCGCAGCACGCTGGGGGCGAAGAAGCTCGTGCGCCTCGACGAAATGCGCCGCGCGGCTGAGGATCTCGGTGAGCTGTACTCCAAGCTCGAATACTTCGAGCGCACCACCATGGCGCTGCGCACGATGCTCGTGGAGAAAGGTCTCATCGCCGAAAGCGAACTCGAGGCCAAGATGGCCGAAGTGCGGGCGCGCTTTGCCGTTCCCAAGGCCGCATCGAAACCGGTGAAGAAGGCCGCTCACCGATGACGGTCGCGACGCAGCCCTCGACCTATACGCCCGCGCCCGACCATCGCTTCAACGTGGGCGACCGCGTGGTGGTGAAACGCTCGTTTCCGCCGGGGCATCGCCGCACCCCGTACTACATCCGCGGCAAGCAGGGCGTGATCGAACGCATCTGCGGCGCGTTTCCGAATCCGGAAGAGCTGGCCTACGGTTTCGACGGCAATCCGCGCCGGGTGCTCTATCGCGTGCGCTTCCCCCAGCATCGAGTGTGGGCCCATTACCAGGGCCCCGAGCGCGACGTCATCGAGATGGAGATTTACGAGCACTGGCTCGAGCCGGTGCACTCTTAGGCACTCTTAAGGGCAATGAGATGAGCGGAAATCCTTCCTTCGACCATTACGCGAATCGCCAGCATGCGCACGACCACGCGCACGCGGAACACCCGCAGGGCACCGACGACGAAGGACCGCCGTCGGAGTACGAGGTCATGAGCCGCGCGATGCAGGAACTGCTCGAAGCAAAAGGGTTGATCACCGCCGAGGAAATACGGCGCCGGATGGAAACGTTCGAGGAGGATTTTCCCTATCGCGGCTCGCGGGTCATTGCGCGCGCCTGGGCCGATCCGCAATTCAAGCAGCGGCTGCTGGCGGACGGCAAGGCCGCATGCGCGGAAATGGGCATCGATCTCGAGGCCGACCGGCTGATCGCCGTGGAGAACACCCCGGAAGTCCACAACCTCATCGTCTGCACGCTGTGCTCGTGCTACCCGCGCGCGCTGCTCGGCGTGCCGCCGACCTGGTACAAGAGCAGCAACTACCGGTCGCGAGTGGTGTACGAGCCGCGCGCCGTCCTGAAGGAGTTCGGAACGGTGCTGCCCGACAGCGTCACCGTGCGCGTGCATGATTCCAATGCCGACATGCGCTACGTTGTGATCCCGATGCGCCCGGCAGGTACCGATGGCTGGAGCGAGGAGCGGCTTGCGGAAATCGCAACGCGCGATACGCTGGTCGGCGTAACGGTGCCCCGCATCTGAAGGTCGTGCGCAGGGCGGTCATTGAGGCGTGGAGCACTTGAGAAGTTTTTGCGGGCGACGCTCCGATTTCTGAACGTTGCGGGGAGGCAGTGAAGCGGGCTTGCGCGGTGCTGGTCCTGATTGCAGCCGCGAGTTGCGCGCCGCTGCCGCAGCGCACCAGCCTTCCGGTGGAGCAGCGTCCTTCGCCGAACTTCAACGAGCGCAGGCCGAACTACGTGGTGCTTCATCATTCGAGCAATGACACCGCGGCGACCGCGCTCGCAACGCTGAGGGATCCCGCGCGCCAGGTGAGCGCGCATTATCTGATCGGCCGCGACGGCACGATCTACTATCTGGTGGACGAGCTGGCACGCGCCTGGCACGCCGGCGAATCGTACTGGGCGGGCAATACCGACCTGAATTCCGCATCGATCGGGATCGAGCTGGATAACAACGGCGACGAGCCTTTCCCCGATGTGCAAATCGCCGCGCTGCTCGAACTGCTCGGGGACCTGAAAGCGCGTTATCGCATTCCCGCCGCGAACTTTCTCGGGCATGGCGACGTGGCGCCGCGGCGCAAGGCCGACCCCGGCCGCCGGTTTCCGTGGAAAACACTCGCGACCCATGGCTATGGCGTCTGGTGCGATCCGCCGTATCCGGCGCCGCCGCCGGGCCTTGATACCGACAGCCTGCTCGCGGCCTTGGGGTACGACCTTTCCGCGCCCGACGCTGCACGGGCCGCCTTCGTGCGGCACTTCCTCCCGCAGCAGATGGCGGCTGAAATCGACGAGGCAGGGCGCGCGCTGGTCCATTGCCTGGTCCAGCGCAGCCGCGGCCGGTGAGGGGCTCGCACCATGAGCCTGATGAGCTTCATCCTATAGCGGTCGGACCACCCATGTGCCATGCCGTCCCCTTCCCGGTCTCGCTCCTTGCGCGTGCAACTGATCGCTGCTTGTGCTGAATCTCTATCAGAGCAATCGCCTCGAAACGCTGGCTGAACGGCTGGCGCACCAGACGCGGACGCCACTCGCTTCGGTCTTCTTCCCGGAAATCGTAGTGGTGCAGAGTCAGGGCGTCGCCCGCTGGCTCGCGCTGCAGTTGGCGCGCCACAACGGCGTCTGCGCCAACGTTCGCTTCCAGTTTCCCATCGCGTTTTCCTGGGAGCTGTACCGCCGCATCGCGGATGCGCCCCGGAACTCTCCCTACGAGCGCGACGTGCTCATCTGGCGGCTGATGCAGAACCTGCCCGTTATGGAGCCGCTGCCGGCATTCGCTCCAGTGCGGGAGTATGTGGCCGGCGCCAGCCTGCGGCGTTACGAACTGGCGCGCCGGCTCGCGGAAAACTACGAGCAGTACCTGATCTATCGCCCGGACTGGCTGCCGCAATGGGAGCGCGGCGAGAGTGAGCTTTGGCAAGCGCAACTATGGCAGCGCATCGCCGAGGTATCGGGCGCGCCGCACCGTGTCGTGCTCCATCGCCGGCTGCTCGAGGGGCTCGATGCCGCCGCCGTCGCTCGCGCCGGCATTCCGGAGCGGCTGTCGATATTCGGCGCGCCTGCGCTGCCGCCGATGCTGCTGGAACTGTTCGCGGCGCTGGCTGGCCACATCGATGTTCATCTCTTCGTGACGAATCCCTGCCAGGAATATTGGGGCGACATCGCGGCCGCCGGCGATATTGCGCGCAAGAAACTGGCGCAGCGCCCCGACGCGGCGTATCTGGAGACGGGAAACAGCCTGCTGGCTTCGCTCGGTAAGCAGGGACGCGACTTCATCGACCTGCTCAACAATCATCCGGCGCAAGAGCACGACAGCTTCGCGGATCCCGGGAGCGGGCACCTGCTCGCCGCACTTCAATCGGACGTGCTGAACCTGCGTGAACGCGACCCCGCCAGCGCACTCGAGCTGGCGGCGGGCGATCGCTCGGTACAGGTACATTCGTGCCACAGCGCGATGCGCGAGGTGGAGGTACTGCACGATCAGTTGCTCGCGCTCTTCGAGCAGAACGGCGCCTTGCAGCCTTCCGATGTCGTGGTGATGACGCCCGACATCGAATCCTACGCGCCGTACATCGAGGCGGTATTCGCGACGGCCGAGCCGCGCATCCCGTTCAGCATCTCCGACCGCAGCGCCGAGCGCGACAGCCCGCTCGCCGCCACGTTTCTGGCGCTGCTCGATCTGCCGGGCAGCCGCTACGAGGCGAACGCGGTGCTGGCCCTGCTCGACGAACCCGCGGTGCAGCGGCGCTTCGAGCTGCAGCCCGACGATCTCGACATCATCCATCGCTGGATGCGGGAAAGCGGCATCCGCTGGGGTATCGACGCCCGCCATCGCGCTGGGCTGGGACTGCCTGCGACCCTGGAGCACACCTGGCGCTTCGGCCTCGACCGGCTGCTGCTGGGCTATGCCCTGCCGGGCAATGACGAGCGCGCCTTCGGCGGCGTGCTTCCGTACGACGAAGTCGAAGGCAGCCTGGGGCAGGTGCTCGGCCGTTTCGTGAGTTTTACAGAGGCGGTGATAGAACTGAATGCCGTGCCTGCGGCGCGCACGGTGGCGCAGTGGGCCGAGATCCTGCGCGCCTTGATCGCCCAGTTCTTCGATCCGGACGAGAGCCGCGATGAGGAGATGGAGGTCCTGCGGGCGGCGATCGCGGCGCTGCAGTCGGACGCTCAGGCCGGCGGATTCGAGGGCGTCATTCCGATCGATGTCGTGAAGTCTGCGCTCCGCAGGCAGCTCGAAGCGCCCGGCCGCGGTTTTCTCTCCGGCGGTGTGACGTTTTGCGCGATGGTGCCCATGCGCAGCCTGCCGTTCGCAGTGGTGTGCCTCATCGGCATGAACGACGGCGCATTTCCACGCGCGCGCCGTCCCCATGCCTTCGATCTCATGGCCGATGATTTTCGCAAGGGCGACCGCTCGCGCCGCGATGACGACCGCTACCTTTTTCTCGAGTCGCTGCTTTCGGCGCGGCGGTGCTTTTATCTGAGCTACACCGGCCAGCACATCCGCGACAACAGCGTGATGCCGCCTTCGGTGCTGGTGAGCGAGCTGCTCGACCATATCGCGCGCGGATTTCGCGGCCCGGCTGGTGTCGACATCCGGGGACACGTGCTCACCCGGCACGCGCTCCAACCGTTCAGTGCGCGTTATTTTTCGGGCGAAGCGCTCTTCAGCTACTCGGCGCCGCTGTGCCGGGCGGCTGATCGGGCCGGGAAGGGCAGCGCTATCCCGGCGCCCTTGATCAGCGACCCGCTTCCCGCGCCCGGGCCGGAATGGCGCGCCGTGCATATCGATGCGCTCATACGCTTCTTCATCAATCCTGCGCGCTTTTTCATCCGCGAGCGGCTCGGCATCCGGCTCGAGGAAGCAGACGAAGAAATCGCCGGGCGCGAGCCGTTTCTCGTGGGTGGACTGGAGTCGTACGCGTTGAAGCAGCGCCTGCTGGGCCTGCGGCTCGGCGGCCATGTCCTGCGCGAGGTGCTTCCGATCGCGCGCGCCAGCGGCCTCCTGCCCCACGCCCAGATCGGAGCCGTGCTGTTCCAGGAGACCGGCGAGGAGGTAGAGGCTTTCTCGTCCCGGGTGCTGAACGTCCTGCCCGCCAAGACGCGGGAGCCGGTTTCGTTTGACCTGCCAGCGGGAGAATTGCAGCTACGCGGCACGCTGACCGGGATGAGTGCGGCGGGACTACTCGGTTATCGGCTCGCGAAATGCCAGCCCAGGGATCTGTTCGATGGCTGGATACGGCATCTGGTCCTCAACGTCGTGGCGCCGACAGGCATTGCACCGTGCACGCGATGGCTGTTGCAGGATGCCACGCTGTGCTTTTCCCCCGTGCCTGACGCAAGCACATATCTCGATCACTTGATGGCGCTTTACTGGGAGGGATCGAGTCGGCCGCTCAAATTTTTCCCAAAGAGCGCCAAAGCTTACGTCGAAAAAGGCGGCGTTATCGAAATTGCGCGGAAAGCCTGGGCGTATAGCGAGCATACGTACGGAGAGGGTGACAACCCGTATTACGGCCTCGCATTCCGCGGCTGCGATCCCCTGGATGCCGAGTTCGAGCGGCTCGCCGCGGCGGTGTTCGCGCCGATGATGGCTGCGATGGCGGTGCAGGAGGAGGGCGCGTGACCGCCATAAACCGCCTCGATCCGCTGCAGCTGCCGCTCGACGGGTTGTCGTTGATCGAGGCCAATGCCGGAACCGGCAAGACCTGGACGATTACCGCCCTCTATCTTCGGCTGCTGCTCGAGACTGCGCAAAGTGTGGAGTCCATCCTGGTCGTCACCTTCACCGACATCGCCACGGCGGAGCTGCGCGACCGCATCCGCGGCCGGCTCGTGGAGGCGCGCATCGCGTTCCAGCAGGAAACGGCCCCGCGCGACGACCTGCTGCTGGCCGGGCTGTTGAAGCGCACTGCGAGCCGGCATGAGGCGGTGGATCGCCTCACTGCCGCGCTGACCCATTTCGATCAGGCGCCGATTTACACCCTGCACGGCTTCTGCCAGCGCGTGCTCGGCGATCGCGCTTTCGAGAGTCTGATGCCGTTCGACACCGAGATCATCCCGGACGAAAGCCTGCTGCTGCAGGAGATCGCGGACGATTTCTGGCGCAAGACGCTCTACGATGCGTCGCCGCTGTTTGTGCGGTTTGTACTCGATACAGGACTTTCGCCGGAGCAGCTCCGGTCGGAGCTGAACGGCCGGATCGGGAAGCCTTATCTCGAGATCCGCAAGCCGGTGGCCGGTGTCGATGTCGCGGCACTCGAGCGCGCCTACGAGCGGGTTTACGTTGAAGCGAGAACCCGCTGGCTGGCGGACCGCGCGGCGATCGAGGCCCAGTTGACGGCGAGCGGCCAGCTCAACGGCAACGCCTACCGGCCGGATCTGGTCCGCACCTGGCTGCAGTTCATGGCGTCATGCCTGCGTTCCGAGAGTCCCGTGCTGGAATTGTTCAAGCAATTTCCGAAATTCACGAACCAGGCCCTGAGAGCCGGGACGCGCAAGGGCGGGACGCCGCCCGAGCACCCGTTCTACGAAGCGTGCGGTGCGCTGCTGGCCGCCAATGCGGATCTGAGAAGCGCGTACGAGCGCCGGATGTGGCTGCTCCGCGCGGAGCTGCTGGCGTATTGCAGCGACGAACTCGAGATTCGCAAGCGGCGACGGGGCCTGCAATCCTACGACGACCTGCTGCTCAACCTGGAGCGGGCGCTGCGGCACGAGACGCGTGGAGAGCCGCTCGCTGCCGCGCTGCGTGCGCGCTACAAAGCCGCGCTCATCGACGAATTTCAGGACACCGATCCGGTGCAGTACCAGATCTTCCGCACGATCTACCATGGCACCGGACTGCCGGCGTTCCTGGTGGGCGATCCCAAGCAGTCGATCTACAGCTTCCGCGGGGCGGACGTCTTCGCCTATCTCAGGGCGCGAAACGATGCGCAGACCCGGTACACGCTGAATGTGAACTGGCGCTCGCAGCGCACGTTGCTGGCGGCGGTGAACCGCCTGTTCGCGGGCAAGGCGGCGCCCTTTGTCAACCAGGAAATCCCGTTTCGCGCATCCGAGCCCGCGCCCGGGAATCGGGGACATTGCATCATCGACGGCGAGAGCCCGGCGCCGTTCGAGTTATGGCTGATCGCGGGCAAGAACGGCAAGGCGCTCAACAAGGACGATGCGGTGCAGCTCGCGGTTGAAGCGACCGCCGCCGAGATCGCGCGATTGCTGAACCTCGGGGCAAGAGGCAACGCGCGCATCGGCGTGCCGGCTGACGATGGCGTGCGCGAGCGGCCACTCTGCGGCGCCGATGTGGCCGTGTTGGTGCGGACGCACCGGCAGGCGCAGGCGATGCGCACGGCGTTGCGGAATCTCGGCGTCGCGAGCGTGGATCGGGGCGGAAGCAGCGTTTTTGCGAGCGAGGAGGCGGGCGAGCTGCAGCGCGTGCTCATGGCCGTGGCCGAGCCGGGGCGCGAAGCGCTGATACGGGCGGCGCTGGTCACCGAATTGATGGGCTATTCGGGCGCAGCGTTGCACGCGCTCACGCTGGATGAGACGCAATGGGAGGAGACGGTCGAAAGCTTCCGCGCTGCCCATCTCGACTGGCGCGAGCGAGGCTTCATCCGCATGGCGCGGGCGCTGCTGCAACGCCACGGCATCATGGAACGGCTGCTGGAGTATGCGGATGGCGAGCGCCGCGTCACGAACCTGCTGCATCTGATCGAGCTGATCCATCGCGAGGCCGCGCACCATGGCATCGATGCGACGCTGGAGTGGCTTGCCGAGAAGCGCCGCGTTCCGGGAAGGAACAACGAGGAAGAGCTGCTGCGGCTCGAAAACGACGAGAACCTCGTGAAGGTGCTGACCGTGCATGCCGCCAAAGGCCTGGAGTTTCCGCTGGTGTTTTGCCCGTGCTCGTGGGATGGCCGGTCGTCGCCTTCGCGCGGCGAGGCGATCACGTTTCATGATCCCGAGCGCGGGTATGCCGCGGTGCTCGACATGGGATCGGAGACGATGGACGTCTGCCGTCCCCTGGCACAGCGCGAACGCCTGGCGGAGGACGTTCGTCTGCTTTACGTCGCGCTGACGCGCGCATGCTATCGCTGCTGGATGGTGTGGGGCCATGTCAACGGCGCGGAGCATTCCGCGCCGGCGTGGCTGCTGCACGGCGGCGGCAACCACGATGCGCCGATACCTGTTTCGCTGAACGATGACATCATCGCTCGTGATCTGCAGAAGATCGAGTTGCATGCTGAGGGCACGATCCGGGTCAGGCCCATGCCTGCCGAGGCGGCAAGGCGTTTTTCGGCGCCCGAAACGCAGCTGCCGCTGCTCGCGCCACGAACCTTTATGGGAAAACTGCATGACACGTGGCGGGTTACCAGTTTCTCGGCGCTGGCCCATGCCCGTGCCGTGGAGTTTCCGGATTACGATGGCGCGGTACACCGTCCCGAAGCCGGAGCGCTCGGCCGGTTACAGGATATCCATGCCTTTCCGCGCGGTGCACGTGCCGGCCGCTGTCTCCACGCCATCTTTGAGCAGATCGATTTCGCCGGGTTTTCCCGCAGCAGTGCCGAACGCGTCGTGGCCGATGAGCTGGCGGGGCACGGTTACGCCGCGCAGTGGATACCGGTCGTGACCGCGATGATCGAACGGGTCATCGCGACGCCTTTGGACGAGGCCGGCCGCCTGCGCCTGAGTGCCATCGGGCGTGACCGGCGTTTCGACGAGCTGGAGTTTTACTACCCCATCGGCGGCGTCTCCGATACCGGGCTACAGTCGTTGCTGCTCGACTGGAAGTTTCCCGACGAGATACGCGAGCGCATCGGCGCCCTCACTTTTGCCCCCGTGCACGGCTACATGAAGGGATACATCGACCTGGTGTTCGAAGCAGACGGGCGGTTTTACTTCGCCGATTACAAGTCGAACTGGCTTGGCGCCGGGCCGGAGGCGTACGGCCAGATCGAATTGCGCGGCGCGATGGGGCGCGAGGCATATTACCTGCAGTATCTGATCTACTGTGTCGCGCTGCATCGCTATCTGGGCGTCCGCATTCCAGGTTACGACTACGAGCTGCACTTTGGCGGCGTGCGCTATCTTTTCCTGCGCGGGATGGAGCCGAAATCGGGCATGAAGTATGGCGTTTACGCGGATCGGCCCGCCGCCGGGCTGATCCATGAACTCGACCGCTATCTCGGGAGCGCTCGGTGAACGAAACGACGCAGGTTGCGGTGACGGAGGAAGATCGCCTCACAGATATCGACCGTCACTTCGGGCGCTTTCTCGTGCGTCTCGCCGGGAGGGACGACGTGAACGTACTCGCCGCCGCCATGCTGGTCAGCCGCGCCACCGGCAATGGAGACGTTTGCGTGGATCTCGCCCGCTATGCCGGACGCCCCCTGCCCGAGTACGGTTTTACCGCGCCGCCAGTCGAACAGTGGACGGCGACACTCCGGAAATGTCCGGTCGTCGGCGAACCGGGGGAATTCCGCCCGCTGGTTCTCGATCAGGCAGGCCGTCTCTACCTGTATCGCTACTGGGAGTATGAGAAGCGGCTGGCGGAATCGCTGCTTGCGCGCGCGGAAGACGCGGAAGACGTGGACATTGATCTGCTGCGAGCAGGGCTCGGACGCCTGTTTCCCGATCCGGCGGACGTGGAACAGAAGCGCGCCGCGGCCATGGCAGTGCTGCGGCGGTTTTGTGTGATATCCGGCGGCCCGGGCACCGGAAAGACCTTTACGGTGGTGAAGATCCTGGCGCTGCTCGCCGAGCAGGCGCGCGGGCGAAAACTCGCGGTCGGCCTCGCTGCACCGACCGGAAAGGCGGCGGCCCGCGTTCAGGAGGCGATACGCGAGGCGGTCCGGCGAATGAGTATTGGCGGCGCGGTTGGCGCGGCGATTCCTGACACGGCATCAACCCTGCACCGGCTGCTCGGTGCGCGCCCCGATTCCGTCTATTATCGTCACGATCGCGAGCATCCGCTGGCGCTCGACGTGCTGGTCGTGGATGAAGCGTCGATGGCGGACCTGGCGTTGATGGCCAAACTGGTGGATGCCTTGCCCGAAAGGGCGCGCCTGGTGCTGCTGGGCGACAAGGACCAGCTTGCCTCCGTCGAGGCGGGCGCGGTGCTCGGCGATATCTGCGCCGGCTCCGGCATTTCGGAGCGCTTCGCCGAGCGCCTTGCCCTGCTCACCGGTTTACCGGCTTTATCAGAGGCTATTCCCGCTCCCGCGTCGCCGCTGGGCGATTCCATCGCGCTGCTCCAGCGCAGCTATCGTTTCGGGACCGACAGCGGGATAGGAAAGCTCGCGGCCCTGGTGAATAACGGATCGGGTGCGGCGGCGCTCGATGTGTTGAAGAGCGGCAAACAGCGCGACATCGTATGGCATCCGGCCGGGGCGCGCGAACTGAGGGCATTCCTGTCCACACGCGCGGTCGAGCGGCTTGCGGCATACCTGGACCGTGTGGCGAGCGGTGCCGCACCCGGCGAAATTTTCGACGCCTTCAACGCCTTTCGCGTGCTTTGCGCGCACCGCGGCGGTCCCGCCGGTGCAGTCTCCGTCAATCGCATGATCGAGGCTGCGCTGGAGGAAAAAAATCTTATCGATACCCGCGAGACCTGGTACGCGGGGCGGCCGGTGATGGTGACGCGCAACGACTACAACGTGCGGCTTTTCAATGGCGACGTCGGCATCACGCTTCCCGATGCGGATGCCGGAGGCCGCCTCAAGGTCTATTTCCCGGCACCGGACGGGGGAATGCGCAAGTTGATGCCGGTTCGCCTGCCGGAGCACGAATCGGTGTACGCCATGACGGTGCACAAGGCGCAGGGCTCCGAATTTGGACACGTGCTCATGATATTGCCCGACGAAACGTCGCGGATCATGAGCCGGGAACTCATCTACACCGGCATTACGCGGGCCCGGGCGGGCGTGGAGATCCGGGGCGCCGAAAGCGTGCTGCTGCAGTCCATCGAGCGCCGCCTCGCGCGGGCGTCGGCGCTGCGACAGCGGCTCTGGGAAACCCGGTAAATCGATTTCCTGCCGCCTTGCCGAGTCGGTGGCATCGCAGCGTCGCCCGCAGACGCCGTTTCGGTTGCTGTGCGAAAATGACCGTCCCTCAGGAAACCGGTAGACGACATGTCCTCGGCGCAGACCCTCGCTTCGATACTTTCATCGCAACATGCCGGCGCCACGAGGCGCGAAGATTTCCGTCTCATAACGGGGCAGGGACGCTATACCGCCGACTGGAATCTGCCGGGCCAGCTTCACGCGGCATTCCTGCGCGCCGATCGCGCTCATGCGGAAATACTGCGCATCGACGTGACGCGGGCGCTGGCTCTTCCCGGCGTCGTGGCGGTGTACACCGGCGAGGATGCCCGCAAGGCGGGCTTCAAGTCGCTTCCCAACATCGTGAGTTTTGCCGGCAAGGACGGACAGCAACTGAAGAAACCGCATCACCCGGTGCTCGCGCTGGAGAAGGTGCGTTTCGTGGGCGAGCCCGTTGCGATGATAGTCGCGCAAACGGCGGCTGCCGCAGAGGACGCGCGGGAGGCGATCGACATCGACTATCGCGATCTGCCGGCAGTCCCGGATTTCGACAGCGCGGTGCATGACGGCGCGCCGCAGCTTCATGCAGACGTGCCCGGCAACCTGGCTTTTGAATACGAGTCCGGCGATGCGCAGGCCGCCGCCGCCGGGTTCCGGGCCGCGAAGTACGTCAGCAAGCTGACGGTGGACAGCCAGCGGCTGGTTGGCAACGCCCTCGAGCCGCGCGCCTGTCTCGTCGCCTTCGAAGCCGCCAGCGGGCGCTACACCGTGCACGTTCCGCTGCAGGGGGTCGGCACGATGCGCGGGCAGTTCATCCAGGTCACCGGGCTCGACAAGGACAAAATCGCACTCGTGGCGCAGGATGTGGGCGGCAGTTTCGGCGTGCGCGGGGCCGCCTATCCGGAGTACTTTGCCGCGATGATGGCCGCCAGGCATCTGGGGCGGCCGGTAAAGTGGGTGGCGACCCGCAGTGAAACCTTCATGAGCGACTTTCACGGGCGCGCGCTGTCGCTCACCGGCGAACTGGCAATCGACGAGAACGGTGAATTTCTCGCCATCCGCTTCGACGACCGCGCCGATCTCGGCGCCTACGGCGGCACGTTCGGATCGTTCATCGCGACGCGGAATCTGACGGTCACCGCAGCGGGGGTCTACCGTATTCCGGCGGTGTATGCGCGAACCCGCCTCGCCTATACCAATACCGTGCCGGTTTCCGCGTATCGCGGTGCGGGCCGTCCCGATATCGCGTATGCCATCGAGCGCCTGGTGGACTACGCCGCGCGCGAGCACGGCTTCGATCCGATCGAGCTGCGGCGCAAAAACCTCATACCCAAAGAAGCGATGCCTTACAAGACGGCGAACGCGGGCAGCTACGATTCCGGCGACTTCGAAGCGGTGATGGACGATGCGTTGCAGCGCGCGGACTGGGCCGGCTTTACCGCGCGACGCGAAGCATCCGCGCGTGCCGGAAAGCTGCGCGGCATCGGTATCGCCACCTATCTGGAAGCCGGAGGCGGCGGTGCCGCGCCGAAAGATCAGGTCGCCGCGGAATTCGACGAACACGGCGGCATGACGCTTTATGCCGTGACCCAGTCTTCCGGCCAGGGCCACGAGACAATTTACCCGCAGATCGTGGCGGCGACGCTCGGTATCGACGCGTCCGGAATCCGTTTTCATCCGAGCCCGCCGGCCGCCGATCTCGTCGGCAACGGGACCGGGGGGTCGCGCGCGGTGCTGGGGACGGGAAGCGCCTTTCGCATCCTGGGGCAGCGGTTGATCGAAGTGGCGCGCCCGCATGCGGCGTCGGCATTGGGCGTAGCGGAGTCGGTGCTGCGCTACAGTGACGGGGAATTCCACGCCGGCGACCGGTCGGTGAGTTTCACGCAGCTTGCGGCGAGCCTAGCGAGTCGAAAACCGCATCCGCTCGACACGGTGGCGGAAGGCACCTTCGGCATGTCCTACCCCAACGGCTGCCACATCGCGGAGGTGGAGATCGACCCCGATACCGGAGCAGCGACCATCGCGCGCTACACCGCGGTCGACGATCTCGGCAACGTCATCAACCCGATACTGGTGGAAGGGCAGGTGCACGGCGGGGTCGTGCAGGGCGCGGGGCAGGTTTTCGGAGAGCACGCGGTCTATGATGCAGCAGGGCAGCTTCTGTCCGGCAGCTTCGCCGATTACGTCATGCCGCGCGCCGGCTGGCTGCGCCACATCGAGGTGCATGATCACCCGGTGCCCACGCCGACCAATGCGCTCGGCGCCAAAGGCGTGGGCGAAGCGGGGTGCAGCGGATCGCTGCCCGTGCTGGTGAACGCGACGCTCGACGCGCTGCGGCCGCTCGGAATCAGTCATCTCGACATGCCATTGACTCCGGCGCGCCTCTGGCAGGCGATACATCGCGCGCCAGTCGCGCTTGAATCGCTTCCCTCTTTCCGGCGGTGAGCCTGGGAACGACCATGCCCGATCTCGACCTCTACCGGCTGCGTGAATTCCTCGATGCCGAGGAACGGTTTGCGCGCTCCATCGATGCCGGCGATCCACGCGGCGCCGTGGC
>JBQTJV010000264.1:0-7249 GCA_052386775.1 Betaproteobacteria bacterium | reverse complement strand
CATGGTTGGAACCGTGCGAGTTGTGGCAGGCAAGGCAGTTCTCTTCAACCGGCGGGTGGCCCCAAACGAACGGCCCGCGCTTTTCCGCGTGGCAGCTCGTGCACAGCGACGGAATCGACTCCGCCTTTACCATCGCCTTGGTCAGTGCTCCGTGCGGGTTGTGGCAGTCGCTGCATGCGACCTTGCCTTCGATAATGGGGTGATGGGAAGGCTTGAGCAGTTGTGACCGGATCTGCTTGTGGCACGCGGTGCAGGTCTCGTACTGCAACTGCCGCTGCGTCGTCTGGTACGGGGTTACCGAGGGATTGTCCTTCCTCAGTGCGATGGTGGACCCGGGTCCGGGGGTACCGTGCAGAGTGTGGCAGTTGTTGCAGGACACATCGTTCTTCTTGTGCTTGCCCGAATCCCAGAACGCCAGGTGGCGGTTGCTTTCGTGGCAGGACAGGCAAACGGCGGTTTTTTTCTCTGCCGGTATCGCCTTATTGCCGAATCCCAATATTCCGCCTGCGCCGCGGCCGCCGCCGGCCTTCGCATGCTCCAGCGCGTTGGCATGGCAGGTCTGGCAGTCCGGGCCCCTCACGTTGCCCTGCTGCCCATGTTTCGTCGTGAGATAGCTCTCGACGTAATCGGCGTGGCAGCCCTTGCAGACCTCCGCTTCCGGCGCCACGCTTCGCTGCGCCGCCGCCGGTGGGGCGTGGCCCGCAAGTAGCACCGCGAATGCAATAGCCGGCAGCACGGACGCCAGCACCCTAAGGACGCGTCGTCTTCCCTTCACGATGTTCCCTCCCTTAACTCCACTGATTTACGATCCTGCACGACCTGTAATCTCCACATTCACCGCGCTGGAAGCGGTCAATTTTCCGAGGGGTTGGAGATGCCGGGCCGAGAAGCTAGATAGGCAAGCGTCACGCGGATTAGGCAGCAGTATGATGTCATTCATTTTCTTTATGCCCTGATTGCCATGATATCCACGCTACAGAAACACGGCCGCGGCTTCTTTGATATCCATCAAATGGGCGCTCGAATGTTGTATCGCGGCAACATGCGGACTCTCGACAAGAGCATGCAGAGAAAATGCACCTGACCGCTTGATCTAGATCAGTCCGCGCTGCGCTTCGACACTCGACAATGGGACCGGACTTCAGGGTGGAGAGCCGGTCATGCCAAAGCAGACAATACGAATGCAGGAGTTCCTGACCTGGGTGCCGTTGTTCAAGGGACTGGAGGCTGAGCAGCTCGCCCGGCTTGCGAGGGCGAGCAGTGAAGCGGACACACCGCGCGGCGCGTTGCTGTTTCGTCGCGGCGATCCGTGCACCGGCCTGTACGCCGTGATGAGCGGACAGATCAAGCTGTCCTTACAGACCGTACGCGGCGATGAGATGGTCGTCGAATTGGCTGAACGGGGAGCGAGTTTCGGGGAAGCGCCCCTGTTTTCGGGGCGGCCTCATATCCTGACCGCCGAAGCACTGGCCGACAGCGCGGTCCTGCACCTGCCTAAAGACTGCCTGCTCGCAGAAATGGACCGCAATCCGGCATTCGCACGCAGAGTGACCGTCCTCCTGGGCGAGGGCCTGTACCGGTCCCTGGTCCAGTTCGAGGAGTACCTCCTGGCTTCAGGGACGGAGCGGGTCATCAGCTTCCTGCTCCGCGGACACAGTGGCGATGCGGCGCGCGGAACCGACTGGATTACGTTTCCCGCCAACAAAGGCGTCATCGCCTCGCGCCTCAATCTGACTCATGAACATTTTTCCCGCATCCTGCGCGAACTCATGGCGGAAGGTCTGATCCAGGTGGAAGGACGGGAAGTGCGCATACTCAACAAGCAGCGGCTATACGGCTACGCTACATGACATGCGGCGGCTGGTGTCCGCATGACCGGGCACCAACTGATGCCGGTGGACGACCTATCGCGCCTTCACGATGCGCCGGGCGATCGCGGTCCGGGCCTGACTATTTTTCCCGGGCGCTGATCTTTTTCAACTCGCTGTCCGTGAGCCCCTTGCGGCGCTTGAGAGTCCAATCGCCCACCCAATCCTTGAATACGGCGAGCGTCTGCCCGCGTTCGGCGTCCGTGCTTCCGAGCCACACGTACATGTTGCCCGGTTTGCCGTCCTTGGCGCTCTTGCCGTCGTCGAGCCGCCTCATGATGGCGCCGGCGTCGGATCCCTTCACGAAGGTCACGAGATTCGCATAGCTGTCCATGCGCGGGCCTTTCATCTTCTTCTTCCAGCCTTCCTTGTCCTCGTCGAATTCGGCCAGGCTGGGCGCGTCGCTGCCGTGGCACGTCGCGCATTTCTGCGCGACGATCTTCTTGATGCTGTTCTCGTAGGTTACGGTTTCCTTGTCGGCGGCAGCGGCGCCGCTTGCCACAGCACCCAATGCGCAGGCGGTAACGAGCGCCCTGCCCGTCGTTCTCGATGCTGAACGGGAATTCATATACCCTCCGGCTGGGTTTGGGTACGCAGTTTGTATCCCTTGGCCAAAATAGGCCCCTGATCAAGGCCGCGCTTTGATCCATGTCAAAGACATGCAAGTCATCCCCCATAGGGGAGCACCTGCTTGGTCAGAGCGACCGCCACGATATAGAGAAACACCAACTGGGCCGCAAACCACGCCGCAACGCGAACGCCTTTCGTCTTGCCGCGCTTGAGCGCGATCATTCCCAGCCCGATATAAAGCACAAGCCCGATAACCTTGGCGCTGAGCCACGGGTGCGCGAAGGGATACTGCCGGATCATCGCGGCAGTTGCGATGGCGCTCGCAAGGAGCACCGTATCGACGATGTGCGGCACGATCTTCACCCAGCGCCGGGCGAGCAGCGGCGACTCGCGCATCATCCACACGCCGCGGACGAAGAACAGCAGATAACTCAGGACGACGCTTGTCAGCTGGATATACTTGAGCGTGAGATATTCCATGCCGGGGCTGCCGCTCAACGCATAACCGTATCAGGCGGGTTGCGGTGCGCGCGAGCGTAGGCTTTCCTGGACATCGGGACGCTCCAGCGCCCGGCGTGCGCAGTCCTGCAGCGCGCGATAGGAACGTTCCCATTCGCCTTCCCGCGGGGTCGTATGCGCCAGCTGCCGCGCTACCGCAGCCAGAATCTGCACCTCACGCTGCATTCGCCTCAGCTCTGTCAGCGCCTCCTCGTATTTCGAGGCGTACACGAATTCTACCTTGCGATCCTGGCAAATACCGATACAGGGCTGCGCGCCTTCGATGCGCCCGCACCCGATGCACTGCCACGCAATGACCCGCTCGCTCATGTTGCGCCTCCGATACTCCGGCTCACACCGCCGGCTCCCCGCCCCGGCCGCCCACATCCACCGTGCGGCCCTCGCGGATGTGATAAATGCGCTTGAAGGTGGGAATGATCTTCTCGTCGTGGGTGACGACGATGATCGCGGTTCGATACTCGCGGGCAAGCTGGTTAAGAATCCTGACCACGGTAAGCGCACGCTGGCTGTCCAGGGGCGCGGTCGGCTCGTCGGCCAGGATGATCGGCGGCTGGTTGACGAGCGCGCGCGCAATCGATATGCGCTGCTGCTCGCCGCCCGAGAGTTCCGAGACCTGTGCCGCGCCGCGATGCACGACGTCGAGCGCAGTCAGCATCTCCAGCGCCCGCCGGCGCGCGTGCGCGTTCGACACGCCGGCCAGCATCGGCAGCAGCGCGACGTTGTCGATCGCATTGAGAAACGGAATGAGATTTGGCGCCTGGAAGATGAAGCCGATGCGATCGCGGCGCAGCGCACGCAGATCGTGCGTGGTCCAGCGGTCTTCATACGTCACATCGCCGCCCAGCGTGATGCGCCCCGCCGTCGGCTCGATCACCGCGCCGAGGCATTTGAGCAGCGTACTCTTTCCCGAACCGCTGGGCCCGATCAACCCGACCACTTCGCCGGGAAAGACCGCCATGTTGACGCCCTTCAGCGCCTCGACCGCGGTTGCGCCCGAGCCGAAGCGCTTGGTGAGATCCTCGACGAGGATCGCGGGCTTTGTCGCAAGCGAGTCAGCCTTCACGTCAGCCCCCGATCGCGGCACCCGGTTCGACACGAAGCGCGGCCCTGATCCCGAGGACGCTCGCCATGGTGCAGATCACCATGGTGGCGGCGAACCCGCGAACCGCGTCTTCGGCGAGGAGCACGACATACTTCGGGAAATGCGGGCCCCACAGCGTGGCGGCAAGCTTGCCGATGGCGAATCCGATGACGCCCAGGCCCAGCGCCTCCTGCAGAATCATGCCGGCAATCGTGGTATTGCGCGTGCCGATCAGCTTCAGCACGGCGATTTCCTTGATCTTGCCGATGGTCATGGTATAGATGATGAGCGCGACGATCGCCGCGCTGACCAGCGCCAGGATCACGAGAAAGACGGAAATCTGGCGCGCGGATGTTGAAATCATCTTCGCCACCAGGATGTCCTCCATGTCCTGCCCGGTGTAGGCCTGCAGCCGTTTCCAGCGCCGGACGTTCTCCGCCACGGCGCTCGCCTCGGACCCGGACTTAACGCGCACCAGGACCGCGTTCACGCTGCGGTTGGAGAACTGGTTCGCTTCCACCGCGGCGAGCAGGCCCGGCGTGCCCGGTCGATTCAGCGCCGGATTGGCGGCAAGGCGGCTGCGGTCGTTGCGTATCGCGTCGTTGTCCTTGAGGAACTGCGCCTGCTGCGCGTCTCGCAGGGGAATGAACACCATCGGATCGCCGCTGACGGAAACCATGCGGCGCGTGAGCCCCACCACGGTATAGTCGTTGCGCCGGATCCGCAGGGTGTCGCCAATGCGAAATCCGGTCTTGACGTCGGCGATCGCCTCGTAATGGGTGCGCGTAATGGGGCGTCCTGCCGCGAGCAGCGGCGGCTCGCCGGGGCGTCCCGGCTCGAAACCCGCGACCATCACCCGCACGTCCTCGCCGCCCCGCTGCACCTGCATCGTGAGAAACGTGACGTTGCCCGCTTCGGCGACGCCGGGGAGCCCCAGCAGGCTGCGATAAACGTCATCGTGCAGGTTCGACGGCTCGGCGAACGGGCCCAGCGTGTGCTGCTGCACCACCCAGACATCCGCCTGCCAGCTTTCGAGCAGCGCCCGCGCGTCGTCGATCATGCCGCGGTAGATGCCGGCCATGCTGAGCGTTACGCCAATCAGCAACCCCAGACCCAGGCTCGTGAGGAGATAACGCCCCAGGTTGTGGGCGATGTCGCGGCTGGCGAGATTGATCACGGCGCGCTCGCGACTCTCGCCTTCATCCCTTCGTGCAGGCGGGCGCCGCTGTACACGATCACCTGGTCGCCCGCCGCGGGCCCTTCGAGCACTTCCGTCATGCCGTCCAGCGTCTGCATGCCGGTCTTTACCGCGCGGAAGTGCGCCTTGCCCGCCACCAGTTGCCATACGCCCTGCTGTTCGCCGAGGCGCGTCACCGCAGCGCTCGGGATCGCGAGGCCGCGACCGGCCGATTCGCGGTGGATCGTCACTTCAGCCAGTTCGCCTATCGACATCGGTGCCGGCACGGAGAAGGCGACGGCAACGATGCGCTCTTCCGTCACCGCATCGTTTTGGATCTCCACCCGCGCGACGTGGCCGGGTATCACGCGTCCCTGGCCGGAGCGGAGCACGATTTCGGCCGGCTGTCCCGGGCGCACGTCCGCGGCCCGCGACTGGTCGATGCGCGCCCGCACCCATACGCTGCGCGGGTCGATCACGCGCACCACCGCCTGACCGGCCACGACCGTGGTGCCCGGCTCGACTTCACGCGCGATCACCACGCCGTCCACCGGGCTGGTGAGCTTGAGATTGGCCAGCTGCCGCTCGAGTGCCGCACGGTCCGCCACCGAACGCTCCACGTCGCGCTGCGCCGCCTGCAGCCCGGCCTCGGCGGCTTCCACCGCGGCGCGGGAGACGTTTGCCTCGTTGACGCGGATTTCCGCGGCTTCGCGGCTGACAAAGTTGCGTTGAACCAGATCGGCATAGCGCGCGGCGTTGGCCGTCGCGATGGCGTGCCGGCTGAGTGCTTCACGCTGCTGCGCCTCGGCAACCAGTACCGCGCTGCGCGTGCGCGCGAGCATGGACGCGGCGCTGCTCAGGCGCTGTTCCAGGTCGACCGGATCCACTTCCGCGAGCAGTTGACCAGCCGTTACCGCATCGCCATGGTCCACGTGGATGCGCAGCACCCGCCCCGCCTGGATGGGTCCGATGGCGTACGCATGGCGCGCCTCGACGGTGCCGATGCCATAGACGCTGTGCTTCAACCGCGCGTCTTTCACTTCGGCGACCTGAACCGCAACCGGCGCGAGCGGCCCGCGGCTGTACGCGAACCACAGCATGGCGGCGCCCAGAACGGCGATCCCCGCCAGCGCGGCATACAGCTTGGGTTTCATGTGTCGTGCTCGTCTTCTCGGCGCCGCTGCGGGCGACGGGAAGAGTGTTGCACCGCAGGCGCCGGAGCAGGTTGATCCTGATCAACTTTATTGCGGCGAGCCGGATTCAATCCGCACCGCGCGGAATCCTTCCTGCCTCGAGGGCTTGTCGGCACCCGGGGATGCTGGATAATAGCGCGCGATATTCACTTCCTGCGCGCCATGCCGGGTACGCCAATCAAGGTTCAGGCCTTCCTGTCCAACCTGCCCCTGTTCAGGGAAATCAACGGGCCGGAACTGGATCGTATCGCCCGCGGCACGCGCGAAGTCCACGCCGCCCGCGGCGAGGTGCTGTTCAGGAAGGGGGACGCATGCGAGGGCTTCCACGTCGTTGTATACGGCCAGATCAAGCTCGCCTTCACTTCGCCGAACGGCGTGGAGAAGGTGGTGGAATTGATGGGTCCGGGGCAGAGTTTCGGCGAGGCGGTGATGTTCACCGAGCGTCCCTACCCGGTCTATTCGCAGGCGCTCGTCGATTCCATGCTGCTCTACATCGCCAAGGCCGTCGTATTCGAGGAGATCGCCCGCAACGCGCTGCTCTCGCGCAGGATCATCGGCGGCCTGAGCCGGCGGCTGCACAGCCTGGTGAGCGATCTCGAGTCGTATACGATTTATTCCGGCATGCAGCGCGTCATCGGTTACCTGCTTCGTGGTGAAACCGAAAAAGGCAACCATGGCGCTCCGCTGAGCGTCGCCCTTCCCAGCAGCAAGCTGGTGATCGCGTCCCGGCTCAACCTCACCCCGGAGCATTTCTCCAGGATATTGCACGATCTGTCGGAGGCCGGTCTCATCAAAGTGGAAGGCCGGCAGATCACGATACTCGATGTGGAACGCTTGCGGA
>JBQTJV010000263.1:0-4435 GCA_052386775.1 Betaproteobacteria bacterium | reverse complement strand
AAGACACGCGCAATGTCAATCTCACCCCGAGCCTGCACAATCCGCCGCCCGCTGTCAGCGGGCGCAGCGTAGCAGCCGAGGTCCCAAAATCCGAAACCCAGCCTCACGAAGCTCCGAAACCCACCGTCTCTCCCGAGGAAAGCCACGGCAGCAAATTGATCGTCGGCCCGGACATCAAGCTCAAAGGTGTGGAAATCACGGACTGCGATACGCTCGTGGTGGAAGGCCGCGTCGAGGCCTCCATGGACAGCCGCGTGATCAAGATCGCCGAGCACGGCGTTTTCGCGGGCACGGTCGGCATCGATGTCGCGGAAATCCGGGGCCGCTTCGAAGGCGAACTGACTGCGCGCAAGCACCTCATCATTCACGCAACGGGCCGGGTTTCGGGAACCATCCGCTACGGCAAGATCACGGTCGAGGAAGGCGGCGAACTGTCGGGTGATGTCGCGAATATCGCCGGCGCCGCCGGCGCACACGCTGCCAAGTCGGTATCACCGTCGGCCGCGGCCGACATCATGAGTGCTTACGATCCGTTCGCACACAAGTCCAAAGGCAACGGCAAGACCGCATCGGGCGTCATCTGAGTTCCGGGCGTCGTCGGCAGCGGGGCGCAGTTCCGGATCGGGGCTGCGCCCCGATGCACTTGGAAGCCTGAGGTCCCAACCGGAACGAGCGGCGCGGCCGGGCACCTGCGTGTAACTGCGCCTGGCACGGGAGAACCCGCGACGGCTACTTTGCAGACGGCGCTGCCGCGGGTGCGACGGGGGCTGCGGCCGGCACGCTGCTGAATTCTGCCAGAATCATTTCGTTGAGATCGCGCGGCAGCGGCACGATTCCCGCCTGCAGCACCTGAACCATCTGCTGGCGCTCGTCGGGCGGGAGCTTTTGATATTCACCGCGCGCCTCGATGGCGAGCGCTCTTTTCTCTGCGGACGAAAGGGCGGAAAGCTGCTCGTGGGCCTGCCGCACCGCGGAGGCCTTCATCGCGAGTTCCTGCACCAGCGCGGCACGCGCGGCTGAATTTTCCGTGCTGGCCAGAATGCGCTTGGCGCTGGCGTAGACCTCGTCGCGCTGGGTCCGCGAGAGATGGATGAACCCCTCGTCGATCAACGCGCGCAGCCTCTGATCGTCGATATCGTGGGGCGCGCGGGGTAGGACCACCACCGGCCGCTCGCGCTCTTTCTGCGCCTGCTCGATCGCGTTCTCGACGGCGTTGGCGATCTGCTGACGAATGATGTGGAGGAGGATAAGGGTGAGGGGCTCAGCGGCGTGGACCACCGCAGGCCAGACTGCCAGCAGCAGACACAGCAGAGCACGCCGCATGTCAGCTCCCCTCCCCGGACGACCTGCTCGCATTGTAGCACCGGCGTGCGAAGGCCGACCGGCGGCGGCCCGAGCTCAATCGGCGCGGAACTCCTCGACCGACCTCGCAAGCTGCCCGTCGCGCCGGGCCAGGGCCCGCGTGACGCTCTGCGTGGCGCCGAACGTCGGGATATAGGCCGAGTGTTTGCCCGCCCCGCCGATCACGGTAATGATGATGTCTTCCGCGTCTTGCGCCAGGAACACCGGCGCGTCCAGCGGCGCGTCGGCATAGCGCTCTTTCCACGTCACCCGCAGACGCCGTTCGATGTTCTCAGGGGAAAATTTTCCCAGTGGCAGATGAGCGTATCGCTGAAGGAACCGCTTGGCGTCGCGCTTGGAATAACCGCCGTCGGCCACCGTCTTCGCGTGTTCGGGTGCCATCACGACCACCGGTTGCGCGGCATAAAAAACATCGTTTGCTCCGGCGATCCCCATGGTGCCGGCGATCGTGGTCAATATGCCCTCCGCCGTAAGGCTTTCATGATCGTTGACGTTGTGCGGGCACTCGGCCCCGACGACGGTGACCGTGCTCGCCCCGGGAGGAAAGCCGCGCTCGACATGCAGCGGCGGCCAGGGGCTGGCCGCTTCATTTTCGGCGACGAAGTACGAGTATTTCGACGGCGCGCCGAAGGTCGACATGTCGCCGGATCCGGGTATCGCACCACCGATATTGAGCAGCGCGAGACGAATGGCCCGGCCGATCGTGGCATTGGGGCGATGGCCGGGACCAAAGGCATTGTGACCGGAATTGATCTCCAGCTCCCGGGCCACCGGACCGTTGACGATCACCAGCGGGGCGCACAGGTGCGTGGTCGCCTGAATCGCATAAAGATTGAACGGCTCCTCGCACATCGCTTCGATCGCCAGCATGAAAAGCGGAAAATAGCGCGGCTCGCACCCCGCCATCACGGCATTGGCGGCAAGCTTGAGCGGCGTGGCATCGCCGTAACGCGGCGCAATTCTGGCGATCGGCTCGTTCCACGGCCGTTCGCAGTAGGCCAGCATCGCGCGTACCCGCGCCTCGGTAGGCGGCACCACCGGCAGCCCATCCCCCCAGCCGCGCGCGCGAACCAGTTCGTTGATCGCATCGAAGTCGTCATCGGCTTCGACGCTGATGCCCGGCGCACGCAGCAACTGCGCAAAGTCGCTCATCGCGCATGCTCCTCGATCAACTGCAACAGCCTGGGCAGGGCGGCGTCGGCGCGCTGCCTCACCTGCTCAAGGCCGATCCCGCCCAACGGGTGAGGAATGACCACCAGGGGGAGTTCCGGCACGCCGAATACGCGCGCCTGGTTCTGCCCCAGCGTGAGAAACGGCCCGGAACAGATCACCGCCGTCACGAGCCCGCGTTTGCTCAACTCGGCCATGTCGTGGACACTCCACGACGTGCACGACCCTCAGTCGGCCATCGCGCTGACGACGAAGTCTGCCTCGGCGGCGAGCCGCACCAGCATGTCGGTCGGCGCGGGAAGGCTGACGCTGCCTTTGCGCAGGGAGACGAGCGACGCAACCGGCAGTGCACTCCGGATTCCCTCGGCTATGAAACGCAGCAGGTGATCGGCGTTGCCCTTGCTGTTGTCGAGAACGCCGAGCCGCAAGCCGCCCGCCTTCAGCACACGTTGGCCGATCGTAGCGGTTGCTGACACCGCTGCCGCTTCCGGAACCACCAGGAGAATTCGTCCGCCCATCTGCATCCTCCGCTCGCAATTCGCTCCGTCGGAAACAGCGCCCGACTCTAGCGTACGGCCCAGCGCGTCGCAATGCGAGTGCATGTTGACGGCCCGCCCCGCCAGCGATACCGTTCCGGCAAGCCCATGAAAGTGTCATCGACCAGCAGCGCAGCAACCCCCGGCGAAAACTTCCTCAGCCGCGAAGTCACCATCGTGCTCGCGGACCTGCGCGGGTTTACATCGATCTCGGAGAGTTTTCCGCCGAGCGCCGTGCTCGGGTTGCTGAATCGCTACCTGGGCCGGATGAGCGAAATCATCTTCCGACACGAAGGCGCGATCGACAAATTCATGGGCGACTCCATCATGGTGCTGTTCGGTGCGCCCGAGGCGCACCACGACGATGTGCGCCGTGCGCTGCGCTGCGCCGTCGAGATGCAGCTCGCCATGGGAGAGATCAACGAGGACAACAAGCGCCGCGGCATGCCGGAGCTGTTCATGGGCATCGGCATCAATACCGGAACGGTAATGGCGGGATTGCTCGGCTCGGCGCTGTATTCCGAGTACACGGTGATCGGCGACGAGGTGAATCTCGCCTCGCGCATCGAGGCCTTTACCCTGCGCGGCCAGATCCTCATCAGCCGGAACACCTACGAGCGCTGCCGGGATTTCGTGCAGACGGCCGACCCGATGGACGTCCACGTCAAGGGCAAGGCCGAACCCGTGAGTCTCCGTGAACTGCTGGCGATTCCCTCGCTCGGCCTGGAGGTCCCGCGGCAGGAAATCAGGCGCAGTCCGCGGATCGAAGTGCGCATTCCCTTCACCTACCAGGTGGTGAAGAGCAAGATCGTGGTGCCGCAAGTCCACCAGGGGACGATACTCGACATCAGCTATCACGGGGTACTGGCGGAGGTCGGCGAGCAGATCGAGCCGATGTCCGAACTGAAACTGGGGCTCGACCTGTCGCTGGTGGGGTACAAGGCGACGGACATCTACGCAAAGGTGCTGAAGTGCCGGCAGCAGGATGAGCGGTATCTCGCGGCGGTGGAATTCACCTCCGTGAGCGTGCAGAGCAACATGAACATCCAGCAGTTCATACACCTGCTCATACAGGGCAGCGACATCAAATAAGGCGGCACCGTAGCCCCGCCTACTCCACCTTGATGCTGGCGTCCCGGATGATGCGCGCCCAGCGGGCCGTGTCCTCACGGATGAACTTCACGAAGTCTTGAGGCGACGCGCTGCCGCCCGGCTCGATTCCGACCGCGTTCTGCCGCTTCTTCACGTCGGGATGCTGCATGGCCTTGTGAATCTCCCTGAACAGGCGGTCGACGATCGATTCCGGGATTTGGCGCCAGCAACTGGAACGGCATCTTTGCGCCGGCGCGCACGCCGAAAACGATCGT
>JBQTJV010000262.1:0-4818 GCA_052386775.1 Betaproteobacteria bacterium | reverse complement strand
CGGGCTAACCCCGGCACCGCAAGGGCTGCTCTATCCCGCAGGATCGGTGGATGAGATCCCCACGCTCATGCGGCCCACCGAGGAGGGTGGCGTGCTGCACCATAAAGGACAGGTCGAGGTCATTTCGTCCGTGCAGGCCGATGGAACGCCGATTCCTTACGACATCCGCTTCGGCGTCTGGGTGGTGTTCGAGGGCGAGACCGAGTACATCCGGCGCTGCTTCATGGAGTACGGCGTGAAGACCGATTCAGGCGGACGCTATGCGTGCATGTACAAGCGCTGGCACCTGATCGGGCTCGAAGTCGGCATCTCGGTTGCCACCGTCGGCCTGCGCGGTGAGCCGACCGGCTGCGCAACGGGCTGGCGCGCCGACGCCATCGCGACCGCCAAGCGCGATCTCAGGCCGGGCGAGATCCTCGACGGCGAAGGCGGCTACACCGTCGTCGGGCGACTCATGCCCGCAGCCGATTCGGCTGCGCAGGATTGCCTGCCGCTCGGCCTTGCGCACGGCTGGAAGGTGCTGCGGCCGGTCGCCGCGGGCCACCCGGTGAAGTGGAGCGACGTGGCCTTTGACGCAAACGCGACTGCCGTGCGGGTGCGCCGTGAGATGGAACAGCTTTTCCGAGAACCCGCGCGGCCACACCATCGGTAATTGCGCTTGAGCCGGCGGTCACCGACCGGCTTGACGGTCCCGGTGCTGAGATGGGCCTTATTGCAATCGAGGTCGCGCAGCGGCAGGTTCACGAGCGCCGTGTCTCATTACGGGGAAGTGTGGGCTGAGCTACCGGACCGCCAGGCGCACATGGTAATATTCGCGCTCGAAACCGGGCGGCGGCGTGTAAATGCGACCCATCTCAAGTGGGTACAACGTGACCTGATGCGACTCGCCCGGGTGAATAATTTAGGCGCGTAGCTCAGCTGGTTAGAGCACCACCTTGACATGGTGGGGGTCGTTGGTTCGAGTCCAATCGCGCCTACCAGTCAGACGAGGAGTCAGAGGCGCAGTCCGCTTCTGGCTCTTGTTTTTTGAGGGAAGGGCATGCCGAACATCCGTCTCCCGGACGGATCGGTCAGGCGTTTCGATCGGCCGGTCAGCGTCGCGGATCTCGCCGCCAGCATCGGTGCCGGGCTGGCACGCGCTGCCCTGGCCGGAAAGGTCGACGGCAAGCTGGTCGATACTTCGTTCGTAATCCACTCGGATGCCGAGGTCGCCATCGTCACCGACAAGGACCCGGCCGCCCTCGAGTTGTTGCGCCACTCCACTGCGCACCTGCTCGCGCAGGCCGTGAAGGAGCTGTTTCCCGATGCCCAGGTGACGATCGGCCCGGTGATCGAAGACGGCTTCTATTACGATTTCGCCTACAAGCGTCCGTTCACGCCGGAAGACCTCGCCGCGATCGAGCAGCGGATGGCGGAGATCGCAAAGCGCGATCTCGGCGTCGAGCGTACCGTGATGCCGCGCGATGAGGCGGTTGCCTTTTTCCGGGGCTTGGGGGAACACTACAAGGCGGAAATCATCGCTTCCATCCCGGAAGGCGAGCCGATCTCGCTCTACCGCCAGGGCGATTTCATCGACCTGTGCCGCGGCCCGCACGTTCCGTCGACCGCAAAGCTTAAGGTCTTCAAATTGATGAAAGTAGCCGGCGCGTATTGGCGCGGCGACTCGAAGAACGAGATGCTGCAGCGAATCTACGGCACCGCCTGGGCGCGCAAGGAAGACCAGGACGCGTACTTGCACCGGCTTGAAGAGGCGGAAAAGCGCGATCATCGCCGGCTCGGGCGGCAGCTTGACCTGTTTCACATGCAGGACGAGGCGCCGGGCATGGTCTTCTGGCACCCGAAGGGGTGGGTGATCTGGCAGACGATCGAGCAGTACATGCGCCAGGTGCAGCGGGAAAACGGCTACCTGGAACTCAGAACGCCGCAGGTGATCGATGTGTCTCTGTGGAAGCGTTCCGGCCACTGGGACAATTTCCGGGAGAGCATGTTTTTTACGGAGTCCGAGTCGCGCGACTACGCGGTGAAGCCGATGAACTGCCCCGGCCACGTGCAGGTCTTCAATCAGGGCATCAGGAGCTATCGCGAGCTGCCGCTGCGCCTGGCGGAATTCGGTTCCTGCCATCGGAATGAGCCGTCCGGCGCGTTGCACGGTCTCATGCGCGTGCGGGGCTTCGTGCAGGACGATGCGCACATCTTCTGCGCCGAGGAGCAGATCGAAACCGAAGTGACGCAATTCATCGACCTGCTGCAGCGGGTTTACGCCGATTTCGGCTTCGACGAGATCCTGGTCAAGCTGTCCACGCGTCCTCCCAAACGGGTGGGGGATGACGCCGTGTGGGACCGCGCCGAAGCGGCGCTCAAGGCGGCACTGGATGCGCGCCAGTTCGCATGGCAGCTCAATCCCGGAGAGGGCGCGTTTTACGGCCCGAAGATCGAGTTCTCGCTCAAAGACAGCCTCGGCCGCGTCTGGCAATGCGGGACGTTACAGCTCGATTTTTCCATGCCCGGCCGGCTCGGCGCGGAATATGTCGCCGATGACAATACGCGGCGCCCTCCCGTGATGCTGCATCGGGCGATCCTCGGGTCGTTCGAGCGCTGCATCGGCATCCTGATCGAGCACTATGCCGGGGCGATGCCGGTGTGGCTCGCCCCGGTGCAGGTTGCGGTGATGAACATCTCCGAGCATCAGGCGGCATATGCGCAACAGGTAGGCGAAATGCTGGCAAAAGCAGGCCTGCGCGTCGAATGCGACTTGAGGAACGAGAAAATTTCCTATAAGATTCGCGAACATAGTTTGCAAAAGCTGCCATACCAGGTCGTGGTTGGAGACAAGGAATTGGCGGCGAACCAGGTTGCTGTGCGCACCCGCAAAGGTGAGGATCTGGGCCGGATGGCTCTGGAGATTTTTATCTCCCGAATTCTGGCCGAGGGAGCCCGACTGGGGCGCGCGGCATAAGACGGACGAGACCGAAGGAGTCGAACTTATAGCTCAGGACAAAGAAGCCCGCATCAACGGTGAGATCACGTCACCGGAGGTGCGAGTCATAGGGGCCACGGGAGAGCCGCTCGGAATATTGGGCATCGCCGCCGCGAACAAGCTTGCGGAGGAGGCGGAACTGGATCTCGTGGAAATCGCACCGCAGGCGAAGCCCCCGGTGTGCCGCATCATGGATTACGGTAAGTACAAATACCGTGAGAGCAAGAAGCGGCACGAAGCGAAATTGAAGCAGAAGCAGATCGTCGTCAAGGAGATCAAGTTCCGTCCCGGTACCGACGAGGGCGATTATCAGATCAAGCTGAGGAACCTGATTCGGTTTCTGGAAGAGGGCGACAAGACCAAGGTCACGTTGCGGTTTCGTGGCCGGGAGATGGCACACCAGGAGATCGGTATCCGGCTGCTCGAGCGAGTCAGAGCGGACCTCGAACCGCACGGTGTTGTCGAGCAGTTTCCCAAGATGGAAGGGCGGCAGCTCGTCATGGTGCTGTCCCCGAAGAAGGGCGGCAAGGGTGCACCGCGGCCGGTCGCGAAGGCGGCGGGTGCGGCACCCCGGACTGCGGCCTCCGCGCCCAGAACGACCAGCGCTCCCAGGGTGGAAGCGCCGGTCGAGGTTGCAAAGAAGTAGCGCCCGGGTTTTGCGAAGTCCCCGTGCGGCGTAGCCGCGGGGCACCCGGCGCTAGGCTAAAACAGTACAGGAGTTATCATGCCGAAGTTGAAGACCAAGAGCGGCGCCGCCAAGCGTTTCAAGAAGCTTGGCAGCGGCGGGTTCAAGCGCAGCAGGGCAAACCTGCGCCACATCCTCACCAAGAAAAACACCAAGCGCAAGCGCCATCTGCGGGGAACCACCACGACGCACGACTCGAACGCGCGCCAGTTGCGCGCCATGCTGCCGTACTAGGGGAGAGCTGCCATGCCGAGAGTAAAACGCGGTGTTATCGCGCGTGCTGCGCACAAGAAAGTCCTGCAGAAAGCCAAGGGTTTCCGCGGCCGCCGCGGCAACGTTTTCCGGATCGCCAACGAAGCGGTGATGCGCGCCGGGCAGTATGCCTATCGCGACCGCCGCAACCGCAAACGCGATTTCCGCGCGCTGTGGATCACGCGCATCAATGCCGCCGCGCGCGAGCACGGCATGACCTACAGCGTGTTCATGAACGGGCTCAAGAAAGCGGCGATCGCGGTCGATCGCAAGGTGCTCGCGGACATAGCGGTGTTCGATAAGCCTGCATTCGGCAAGTTTGTCGAAAAAGCCAGAGCCAGTCTCACCACCTGAACCACATCGCGGATGCAAGGAGACGCGCCCGTCTCCTTCTTCGGCTTTGCCTGCCATGCAAGACCTAGACGCAATCGTGAACGAGGCGCTCGCCCTGTTCTCGGGCATCGAGCGCGCTGATCAGCTGGAGCAGGCGAAGGCGCGCTATCTGGGCCGCTCGGGGACGCTCACCGAACTGCTCAAGGGGCTCGGCAAGTTGCCGGCAGCGGACCGGCCCGCGATGGGTAGCCGCATCAATGCCGCCAAGGCACAGCTCGAAGCCGCGCTGGAAACGCAACGCGAGAGGATCCGGGCGCAGGAACTGAATGCGAAGCTCGCCGAAGAAAAGCTCGATGTCACGCTGCCTGGAAGAGGCGGGAGTGCAGGGGGCCTGCATCCCGTGACGCGCACGATGGAGCGGGTGGAAAAACTGTTCCGGTCGCTGGGCTTCGAGGTGGCTGACGGCCCGGAAATAGAAACCGATTACTACAATTTCACGGCGCTCAACCAGCCCGAGAACCATCCGGCGCGCTCGATGCACGACACGTTCTATCTCGCCGACGGCAAGCAT
>JBQTJV010000261.1:0-2950 GCA_052386775.1 Betaproteobacteria bacterium | reverse complement strand
TCAACTCCTCCATCACGGCGCCGAAGCCCAGGCTGAAGCCGCTGGTCAAGTAGCCGACCTTGATTTTCTGTGCCCAGCAGCCAGCCGGGGCGAGCAGCGACAATGCGAGCGTAGCACCAATTAAACGGCCGGCAAGAAAGCGGATCACTGTGGGGTCTCCTGGACGGTTTATTCCGGGTCGGCGATGCGGGATGGTTGCGCGAAACTTAGCACGGCGGCGGTGTTTTCGCCAAAGCTGCGATCAGATCAGCGTCCGCAAACGCTGGATATAGGCGGTCACCGCAGGGTCGGTGGGGTCGCGGGGGCGGGGAAGCTCGATGGCGACGTTCTCCCGCACCCGCCCGGGGCGCGGCGACATGACGGCGACCTCGTCCGCGAGAACGACCGCCTCCTCGACGTCATGGGTGACGAATACCACTGTCATGTGCTTCATGCCGTGAATGCGCAGCAGTTCGCCGTGCATCAGCGCGCGCGTCTGCGCATCCAGCCGCGAGAACGGCTCGTCCATGAGCAGCGTGGTGGGTTCGGTCACGAGGCTGCGGGCAAGCGCGACGCGGCTCCGCATACCGCCCGAGAGCTGATAGGGAAAGGCATCTTCGAACTCGCTCAGGTCGACGAGCTGCAGTGCGTCCCGGGCGCGCGCAAGCCGTTCGCGGCGCGGCATGGACCCGGCCTCGAGGGCGAACTCGACGTTATGCAGGGCGGTGCGCCACGGCAGCAGCCGGTCGTCCTGGAACATGTAACTGATGGTATGCCAATTGGAAAACCGCTCGGACGGGATGCCGCCGAAGGTCACCTCACCGCGGCTCGGCTTCAGGATCCCGGAGATGATGTTGAGCAGCGTCGATTTGCCGCAGCCCGAGGCGCCCAGGATCGCGAGTATCGAACACGGACAGACGCGAAGCTCGATGTTTTCCAGCACCAGCAGCCGGCTGCCGTCGCTGTCGAACCACTTGCTGACGCCGTGAACCTCGATCGCGGGCGGCGCCGAGACGGCGTGTCCGTGGTGCGCGTGATCGACGGTATGCGTGCTCATTGCACGATTTCCTAACGTCAACCGGCCGCCGGGGGCTTGGCGGCGAAGACCGAGCCGCGCAGGCACATGCGGCCACGGGGGTCCTGCCACAATTTGTGTTCCGCGTGCAGCTTGCCGAGCGCGCGCGCCACGGTCTGGAAATCGTACTCGGAAAAACGGGCGGCGATGTCCTGGTAATACGTGGGTTGCGCCGCGATGAGGTCCAGGATCTTCATGCATAACTCGGCTATGCGATCCGGTGTGGGTTGGCCATGCGCCGGCGCGGCGTCGGCCTTGCCGGCGAGATAATCCGCTATCCGGGCGCGGTCGGCATAGGCGTAGGCGATGCGCTCGAAGCGTTCGTGCGGGATGCCTTCGCCGATGGTCGCGTCGATGCCCACTTTGGCGCCCGTCGGCACCACGCCCGGCGGCGTGACCGGAAGGCTGGGATCGAGCGGTTTCGCGCGCGCGCCGGAAATGACGAACACGTCGCGATCGGCCTGGACGCGGGTGGCGATGGCCCATTCCACGTCGGTCGGATTGAACACGTCGATGTCGTCGTCCACCACCACGACGTGCTTCAAATCCATGACCGACAGCGCAGCGAGCAATGCATTCTTTCCTTCTCCTGCCTGCTTCTTGATCGAGATGATCGCGTGCCAGAAAGCACAGCCGCCGAGCGTGACGTTGATGTCTTTCACCTGCACGCCGGCCGTCTTCAACGCGCGGCGGATCGCCTGGTAGCGCGTCGGGGCCGCAAGCCACGTGTTTTCCCAGGGCATGTGCAAGGCGTAATAGAGGGCATCGCGCCGCATGGTAATCGCGGTGACCTTTACCAGCGGATTCCAGTGCAGGCCGCCCATCAGGCGCGTGAACTCTCCGAATCGGCCCTCCGGATTCACCCAACCCGTGGGCAGTATTTCCGCTTCGAGCACGATTTCAGCGTCCGCGATGCAGGGCAGGTCGATGGTTTCGCACATCGCCAGCTCGACCGGCGCACCGCGTATGCCGCCCGCGACAGCCATCTCGTCGACGCCTAAAGGCGCGCGAAAGCCGGACCCCATGATTTCGAACGGGTGCGTGCCGATGGAGATCGAGATCGGGCAGGCCCGGCCCGCCTCGTATGCGCGCTGGGCGAACAGCCGCATGTTGTTGGGCGTGACGATGTCGATCCCGGTGAGGGCCTTTTCCTTCACCATGAAGCGGTAGATGCCCGAATTGAGTCCGAACTCCGGGTCCCTGGCGATGGTCACCCCGGCGGTGATCATCGGTCCGCCGTCATAGACCGACGACATGGGGATTGGCAGGCTGAAAAGATCGACCTCATCGCCGGTCCGCACCACCTGCTTGTGGGCCGCCGTCTCGACGTACCGGGGCGGGATGGGGCGATCGAGGGCGCGCTGCAGCTTCTGCTCGATCTCGGCATACGTTTCGCAGGCCATCGACATGATGGCGCGCTCGCGCGTGCGGATGATGCCGGACACCACCGGCATGCTGTAGCCCATCACGTCATGGAAGAGCAGTGCTTTGTCCGACTGGTCGACCAGCGTCGCGATATGCCGGATGTCGACCGGCTGCCGGATGTCGACGAGTTCTTTGGCGCCGCGCAGGCGTTCGAGGAACTGGCGAAACGTTTCGTTCTGCGCGGCTGAAACCGCTTTCATGGCCTGATCCGGCATCACTTTACTCTTTGCTCGGCGCGTTGCCGCTCATGCCGGCCCAGCGCTTGACGCGCCCGTGCGCGAGGCCGAAGAGATCGAGCACGCGGCCGACGGTGTGGTCGACGATGGCATCTATCGAGCGCGCGTGGCTGTAGAAGGCGGGCACCGGCGGGAAGATGATGCCGCCCATTTCCGTGACGGCGACCATGTTGCGGAGGTGCGCCAGATTGAGCGGCGCTTCGCGCGGCATCAGCACCAGGCGGCGGCGCTCCTT
>JBQTJV010000260.1:0-2143 GCA_052386775.1 Betaproteobacteria bacterium | reverse complement strand
ACCAGCGCCAGCGCAAAGGTGAGATTCCTGAGGGTGGCGTGGCGCTTGAGCGGCTCGGTCAGCATGGCTCTCCCCTTTTCAGGCCGGAAGTGATCGCATGGCCGCAGCCGGGCGCTCAGTCAGCACTGCACCGCCGCGGCCGCGCCAGCGGGTTCACGCGATCACTTGGTGGTCGCGGCGGAGACCTTCCACTTGTCGTTCCACGCGTTTTGTTCCTTCAAGAACTTTGCGAGGCCGGGATGCACCGGAACATGCGGATTGGCGTTGATCCCCTGCACCTGCATGCCGACGAAATCCTTCGCCATCGAGGTGAAACCCGGATCGGATTGCGCCAGCTTGTCCTTGTTCTTGTTGAACGCGCTCACCATCCGGTAGACCACGTCCTCCGGCATGTCGGGGCGCACGTTGTAGGCGAACAGGATCGGCACCGCCTGGATCTGGTTCACCCCGACATCCTTGCTGAACGCATTTTTCGGATCGACGTCGACCACGGCCAGCCCCGCCGCCTTGAGCTTCGCGACTTCGTCGGGACACGGGTTGATGACCTTCAGCTCCATGCGCACCTCGGTCTCCTTCCAGTACGGCGCGAGCGAGCGGCCGGCCGTCGTGTAGGCGACCGAGCCTACGATCGTGCCGCCTTGCAGCGCGTCGCTCTGGGTCTTCGGATCGAGCTGGACATGCTTGAACTGGTAGCCGAGCGCCTTGTGGATGCGCTGGAAGTTGAGCCAGTTCATGAAACCGGCGGTGGTGTAGAACACCGGCTTGCCGCTGAAATCGCGCCAGCATTTGTACTTGCCGCCCTCCTTTGCGGAAGTGGCCATGAACGATTCCATGGGATAGGCGTACCAAGCGTGAACCAGCCGCGCCTTGCCCGCGGTATAGTTCTTGAACCCGCCCTCACCGGCATACAACTCCGTCATGCCAACGTCGGCCGTGTAACCGATCTCGCCGGTGCCATCCATCGCCGCCTTCATCGCGCCGGTGGTGGACGGATAGGGATTCACGGTAACGGTGTACTCACCCCCGAGCGCTTCCTCGACGATTTTCACCATCGAGGCGGCAACCTTGTAGCCGTAGGAGTCGACGCTGGAAGTGGCCCAGCGGATGGATTTGCGCTGCTGCGCGGACGCCGGTTGCAGCCCTGATGCGGCAAAGACGACGGCGACCGCCGCCGCGAGCGTCAATAAAGTGAAGCTCGGTCTGGTGTTCGACATGGATCTCTCCTCTGGGTCGTGACGGAACGATGCGCCCGCCATACCGGGGCATGACCGGCGGCTACGGCGCATTCCATCACGGCCTGCGAGGCCCGGAGTTGATCCATATCAAGCATTTACTTGAAAACGTCGGTGACCAGCAGGTCCGGCAGCCAGGTCGCGAGCGCGGGGAAGAAAATCACCAATAGCAGCACGGTGAGATCACCGACGAAGAACGGAATGGTGCCTTTGATGACCTGCGTGATCGGTATTCGCGACGTGCCGCTCACCGCGAAGATGTTCAGGCCGACCGGCGGCGTGACGACGCCCATCTCCACGTTGAGCGTGACGATGATGGCCAGTTGCACCGGGTCGATCTTGAGCGCGTAGGCGATCGGAAACACGACCGGCACGGTGAGCAGCACCATCGCCACGCCGTCGAGCAACATGCCGAGGATGAGCAGGATGCCCATGTAGGCGAAGATGAAGCCGAGCGGCGTCAGGCCGAGATTTACCACCCACTCGGCGACCTTTTGCGGCCAGTACAGATTCGCGAGCAGGAACTGAAACACCCCGACGCTGCCGACCAGGAACAGGATCACAGCGGTCAGGTTGAGCGAGCGATAAGCGGTGGGCAGCAACTCGGCCAGGAACTCCCGCCCACGGGCCAGAAAACCGTAGATGAGCGCATAGCCGCACGCGGCGGCAGCCGCTTCTGTCGGCGTAAAGAGCCCGCCGTAGAGACCGCCCAGAATCAGGATCGGCATGCCCAGCGCCGGCGCCGCGCCCTTGAATTCCTTCCACAGCCGGGCCCCGTCAAACGCGCCGCGCGGCAGCTTGAGGATCATCGCGATGACAATCACGCTCAGCGCATTGCCGACCGCCAGCATCAGCCCGGGAATCACCCCGGCAAAAAACAGGCGCACGATGGACGTTTCGGTGACGATGCC
>JBQTJV010000259.1:0-2386 GCA_052386775.1 Betaproteobacteria bacterium | reverse complement strand
TTTAAATGCTAGCAACAACCACCCACCGTGTAAAGCCTTTTATAGTTGTTTTGCGTGCGCCGCCGAACCCCTATAATGAGCGACCCGCATAATATAACCTACACTGCATGAATTTCAGGCGCTTTGCAACGCCTTATATCGCGCAAGCGTGGTAAAAAAACCACGCTCGGAGCCGCGTTAGCTTTGCCGCAAAGCGCCGGTAGAGATACCACATGTCAGCCCGCTGGTGGACCACCCCGCTATTAGTTGTATTCTGCGCATTCGTGGCGGTCGTGATCCTGATCGCTTTTGCGGCCGCTGTCGTTTATCCGACACTGCCCTCGCTCGATACGCTCACCGACTACCGACCCAAGATTCCGCTGCGCGTTTATAGCGCGGAGGGGCATCTGATAGGCGAGTTCGGCGAGGAGCGTCGCGCGGTCGTCAGGATGGAAGACGTACCGAGGCAGATGGTCCATGCCATTCTTGCGGCCGAGGACGATCGCTTCTATCAGCACGGGGGCGTCGACTACGTCGGCGTGGCGCGTGCCGCGATCTCCAACTTCATGTCCGGCGGCGTGCGTCAGGGCGCGAGCACGATAACGATGCAGGTGGCGCGAAACTTTTTTCTCTCCAAGGAAAGAACGCTCACGCGCAAATTCAACGAAATGCTGCTGGCATTCAAGATCGAGCACAATCTCGGCAAGGATCAGATCCTGGAGCTTTATATCAATCAGATTTATCTCGGGCAGCGAGCCTACGGATTTGCGGCTGCTGCGCAGGCTTACTTCGGCCGGCCGCTGAACAAGCTTACGCTTGCGGAACACGCCATGCTAGCCGGGTTGCCCAAGGCACCTTCGCGTTTCAATCCGGTGGCCAACCCGGCGCGGGCGAAACTCAGGCAGCAGTATGTACTGCGGCGCATGCACGAGCTGGGAATGATCAGTGACGAGCAGCTGGCGAGCGCAGCCAAAGCAGCGGTTGCCGTGAAGAAGGAAGTGACCGAATTTCCAGCGAGGGCGGAGCATTTCGCCGAAATGGTGCGCCAGGCGATGTATGACCGGTATCGCGACGAAGCGTATACCGGCGGCTTCCGGGTGTATACGACGCTGTCCACGCGTCACCAGGAAGCCGCATACGCAGCGGTGCGTCGTGGTGTGCAGGAATATGACCGACGGCATGGTTACCGGGGCGCGGAAAATTTCGTGGAGCTGCCGGCGAAGCCCAGCGACGAACTTCTGGAAGACGCCCTGCAGGAATCTGCGGAAAGCGATGATATTCATGCCGCGATTGTGCTGGAGGCGAGCGCCAAGCGGGTGAGGGCGTACCGCAAGGGCGGCGGAATAGTGGAGATCGCCGAGGACGGGCTCAAATTCGCGAGCCGCATGCTGGGCGACAAGGCGAGCGCCAATCAACGTATACGGCGCGGTGCGGTGATACGGGTACAGGCGGATGCGAAAGGCCGCTGGCACATTACGCAGTTGCCGCTGGTCGAAGCCGGGATCGTGGCCGTCGATCCAATCTCCGGGGCGATCCGTGCCCTCGTGGGTGGATTCGACTTCAATCGCAATCAGTACAACCATGTCACGCAGGCGCTGCGGCAGCCCGGTTCGAGCTTCAAGCCATTCATCTATTCGGCGGCGCTGGAAAAGGGTTTCACTGCCGCGACGGTGATCAACGACGCGCCGCTGACTTTTACGGCGGCACAGACTGGTTCAGAACCGTGGGAGCCGAAGAACTACGACGGCAAATTCGACGGACCGATGCGGCTGCGTACGGCGCTGGTGAAGTCGAAGAATCTGGTCTCGGTCCGTATTCTTCAGGCCATCAGTCCGCACTACGCGCAGGATTACATCACCCGCTTCGGATTCAATCCCAAGCTGCACCCGCCCTATCTCACCATGGCGCTTGGGGCGGGTAACGTCACGCCCATGCAAATGGCTTCTGCCTATTCCATCTTCGCAAACGGCGGCTACCGGGTGCCGCCGTATTTTATCGAACGCGCCGTGGACGGTCGCGGGAACGTGGTGATGGAGGCGTTGCCGCAGCGCGCAGGCGAAAGCGCCGAACGGGTGATCGACCCGCGGAATGCCTTCATCATGACCAGCATCATGCGCGACGTGGTTCGCTCCGGTACGGCCGCCCGCGCAATGAAGCTCGGTCGCAGCGATCTGGCGGGCAAGACGGGCACCACCAACGATTTCATCGATGCATGGTTCTGCGGCTACAACGCCAAACTGGTCGCTGTATCATGGATCGGATTCGACACCCCGCAAACCCTGGGTCGCAACGAAACGGGCGCGAGCGCAGCCCGGCCGATATGGCTGAGCTATCTGGGAGCGGGGCTGAACGGGGTCGCCGAGGCAGTGCTGGCGCCGCCACCCGGGCTGGTGTCGGCACAGGTCGA
>JBQTJV010000258.1:0-7625 GCA_052386775.1 Betaproteobacteria bacterium | reverse complement strand
GAGCAATGTCACCGGCTTTCTCAACATGCTCGTCGCCGCGCGGGACGCCGGTGTCAAGCGCTTCGTCTACGCGGGCTCCAGTGCGGTTTACGGGGATCACCCGCGGCTGCTCAAGGTCGAATCCGAGCTGGGCAGGCCGCTGTCGCCGTATGCGGCCACCAAAGCGGTGAACGAAATTTATGCCGAAGTCTTCGCGCGCTGCTATGACGTCGAGTCGATCGCATTGCGCTATTTCAACGTCTTCGGCCCGCGGCAGGATCCCAATGGTCCCTACGCCGCCGTCATACCGATCTGGATCTCGGCGATGATCCGCGGCGAGCCGGTATACATCAATGGCGACGGCGAAACCGCGCGCGATTTCTGTTACGTGGAGAACGTGGTGCAGGCCAATCTGCTCGCCGCAACGGTCGCGGACCCCGCTGCCGTCAATCAAAGCTACAACATCGCGGTGAATGACAAGACCACGCTCAACGAGCTGTTCGGGAGCCTCCGCACGCGTCGCGAGACGCGATATCCCTACGTGCGGGACACGCGCCCGATCTATCGCGCGTTTCGCGCCGGCGACGTGCGGCTGTCCCAGGCTGACATCACGAAGGCAGCACGCCTGCTGGGCTACCGGCCCGCGTGGCGGGTGCGCGAAGGACTCGCCGAGGCGATAGGGTGGTACGTACAAACGCTCGCGCCGCGGCGCGATGCACACGCGGCAGCGGCGAGAACGCAGGCGGCATTTTCCTGACGGCGCAACTGCCATGTTCGAAGCGGACAATCGCACTGCCCTACGCGGGCGCTCCAAGGGAACGAGCATGCAAAAGGTAATCGAGAGACCGGACGTCACGCGCCGCCATTCCACCCCGGCTTCGCGTGCGCAGCGCACGGCAAAGCTGGCTGTTGTGGGGCTGGGGTACGTAGGCCTGCCGATGGCGGTGGAATTCGGCAAGCGGCGGCCCACCATCGGCTATGACATATCGCGCAGAAGGGTCACTGACCTGCAGCAGCGGGTTGATAGCACGGGAGAGGTGTCCGGATCGGAACTGAGTCGCGCCCAGCACTTGCGCGTGAGCGCCGATCCCGCAGAGCTGCAGCAGGCCGATTTCGTGATCGTCGCGGTTCCGACGCCGATCAATGCCGCCCGCCAGCCGGATTTCGGGCCACTGGAATCGGCGAGCGAGATCGTGGGCCGGCACATGAAGCCGGGCGCGATCGTGATCTACGAATCGACGGTATATCCCGGCGCGACCGAGGAAGTCTGCGTTCCGATACTGGAAAAGCATTCCGGGATGCGCTGGCGGCAGGATTTTCACGTCGGATACTCGCCGGAGCGTATCAATCCGGGCGATCCGGAGCACAGTTTCGCGCGCATCACCAAGGTGGTGTCCGGAGACGATGCCGAAACGCTCGAAAAGATCGCCGATCTGTACGCCTCGGTGGTCACGGCGGGCGTCTATCGCGCGTCGTCGATCCGCGTCGCCGAAGCGGCGAAGGTGATCGAGAACACGCAGCGCGATCTCAATATCGCATTCGTGAACGAGCTGGCGATCATCTTCGACAAGCTCGGCCTCGATACGATGGAAGTGCTGAACGCGGCCGGCACCAAATGGAATTTCCTGCCTTACCGGCCGGGATTGGTGGGCGGTCACTGCATCGGCGTGGACCCTTACTATCTGACGCACAAGGCCGAGCTGGCGGGCTACCACCCTGAAGTGATCCTGGCGGGGCGCCGCATCAACGATGGCATGGGGCAGCACATCGCGCGCAAGACGGTACAGCAGATGATCCACGCGGGCCGCAACATCAAAGGCGCGCGCGTGAACGTACTCGGCCTCACCTTCAAGGAAAACTGCAGCGACGTGCGCAATTCCAAGGTGGTCGACATCGTCCAGGGCCTGCGCGAGTTCGAAGTGGAGACTTTCGTGCACGATCCCATCGCCGATCCCGGCGAAGCACTGCACAAGTACGACATCCGGCTCCGCGCGTGGGACGACCTGCCGGCGGCGGATGCGCTCGTCCTCGCAGTCGCGCACCGGCCGTTTCTCGAGCGGCCCGCAGCGGCGTACATGACAAAAATCGTGCGCTCAGGATGTCTCATCGACGTGAAATCGGTCTTCGATCCGGCGCTATTCCGCAAGGAAGGCCTGCACGTGTGGCGCCTCTAGCGCGCGGGCGGCAACAGGTAACCCGGTCGCCGCGTTGCGCGGCCGAACGGGACGTCGAGCAAAGCGACGCGGGATAGCACCCATGTGCGGAATCGCCGGTTGGGTCACGAAGTCCAGAAACTCGCATACCGAGCAGGCCATCGCGCGCATGCTGCAAGCCATAGCGCATCGCGGACCGGATGGCGAGGGCAAGGTGTTTTTTCGCAGTGCGTCCGGGGATCAGGTATGCCTGGGACATCGGCGGCTTGCCATCATCGATCCCGAGGGCGCGCATCAGCCGATGTGCGACGAGGCTGCCGGCCTGGCGCTGACGTTCAACGGTGAAATCTACAATTTTCGAGAGCTGCGCGACGAACTTGGCCAGAGCGGCTATCGCTTCACGCGGGACTCGGACACGGAGGTGCTGCTCCGGGCCTACCAGCGCTGGCAGGAAAACGTCGTCGATCATCTGCGCGGCATGTTCGCCTTCGCGATATGGGACGCCGCCCGCCAACGGCTGTTCCTCGCCCGCGACCGCTTCGGGGAGAAGCCGCTCTTCATCCACGAAAACAGCCGCGGCTTCTACTTTGCATCCGAGATCAAGGCGCTGCTCCGTGTTCCGGGGGTCGACACCGCGGTCAACCTGACTTCGGTATGGGACTACCTGGCTTACCGTTACGTGCCAGGTCCCAGAACGCTGTTGAGCGGCATCCGCAAATTGATGCCCGGCACGGTGGCGACGTGGGAAAACGGGCGGCTCGCGGAGCGCCCCTACTGGCGGGCGCCGGACCGGATGCGGTGCAATTCGTCACCGGCGAATGGCGATGTGATCGCGACATTTCTCGCGCGGCTGGACGATGCCGTCGCATCGCAGATGGTAAGCGACGTCCCGTTCGGCGCCTTTCTTTCCGGCGGGCTCGACTCCTCGACCATCGTGGCGCTCATGAGCCGGCACAACGCGAACGTCAACACGTTCTCGGTGGGATTCGGAGAAGACCGATACAGCGAGCTGCCCCACGCCGCTGCAGTGTCACGCCATTTCGGCACGCGACACCACGAGATCGTGGTTCGGCATCGCGACATCATCGACCATTTGCCGCGGCTCGTGGCCTTCCGCGACGCGCCGGTTTCCGAGCCTTCCGATATCCCCATCTACCTTCTTGCGAGGGAGGCATCACGCAGCGTGAAGATGGTCCTCACCGGGGAGGGCAGCGACGAGATACTGGGCGGGTATCCGAAGCACGTTGCAGAGCGTTATGCGGCACGGTATCAACGGCTGCCGCGCCGGCTGCGGCAGGGGTTGATCGAACCGCTGGCCCACGCGCTGCCGTATGGCTTTCGGCGCGTGAAAACGGCCGTGACCAATTTCGGCATCGAGGACTGGCGCGAGCGGTACGTCCGCTGGTTCGGCGCGCTGGATCACGGCGAGCGCGACCGTCTTTCGGTACTGCGGCTGAATGGCGCATCGCTCGCCGAGGCTCCGCAGTTCGATGCGGATCCGGAATGCAGCGCGCTGCGGCGCATCCTGTACTTCGACCAGACGAGCTGGCTTCCGGACAATCTCCTGGAGCGTGGCGATCGCATGACGATGGCCGCGTCGATCGAGTCTCGCGTTCCGTTCCTGGACCATCAGTTTGCGGCGTACGTGTCGAGTCTCCCGGACGACCACCGCGTGCGCGGCTGGTGCAGCAAATGGATTCTGCGCGAAGCAGTGCGCGAACTGCTCCCGGAACGCATACTGAAGCGGCCCAAAGTGGGCTTCCGTGTTCCAGTCAACGAGTGGTTCCGCGGCGAGATGCGCGATTACCTGCTGGATCACCTGCAGAGCGCCTCGTCCATCACGCGGCAATACTACGATGAGGAAGTCCTTGACGCCATGCTCGGGGAACACCTCAACGGACGCCACAACCACGAAAAACTGCTGTGGGCGCTGCTCAATCTTGAAATCTGGCACCGCATCCATGTCCGATCCTGACCGGGCCGGCGGTGTGCTGCACACGCCGGGACGCGCTGCGTTCCGCGCCGTGACGCGCCTCGGCTGGTACTTCAACCGGCTGCGCTGCATGACCCCCGCGGAACTGAACCATCGACTGTTCCAGGCTGCGCGGGTACGCGCCGAAGCGTGGCAGCGGATCCGCCTGCTCGACGTGCCGGCTGCCCGGCTCACGGCCTCGTGCCAGCCCTGGTTTCACATGCCACCGGCGGCCGATGTGACAGGGTGCGTCGCCGCCGCGGACCGCGTCGTCGCCGGCCGCTTCGATCTGTTTGCCCTGCGCGACATCGGGTTGGGTACGCCGCCATGCTGGAACCGCGATCCCAGGACCGGCGTGGAAGCGCCTTTGCGCTACGGCAAATTGCTCAACTATCGTGACGAGCGGTTGGTGGGCGACATCAAGTATCTCTGGGAGCTCAACCGCCACGCGCATCTCGTCACGCTGGCGCAGGCTTACGCGCTGACGCGGGAGCGACGCTATTTCGACGTCCTGCGGCTGCACCTCGAGAGCTGGCTGGCGGCATGTCCGTTCCCGTTGGGGCCGAATTGGTCGAGCGCACTCGAAGCAGGGCTCCGGCTGATCAACTGGTCGACGTCCTGGCAACTGTTGGGCGGGGCATCTGCTGGCATACTCGCCGAAACGGAGCATGCCGACTTCCGCAGCGCCTGGCTGCGTTCCGTCTACCAGCACGCCAGCTTCATACACGGCTATTTTTCGCGCTACTCGTCGGCGAACAATCATCTGATCGGCGAGGCGGCCGGATTGTACATCGCTGCCCTCACGTGGCCGCACTGGCAACAGGCGGACCGGTGGCGCACCGAGGCGAAGCACATCCTCGAGCGCGAAGCGCTGCTGCAGAACGGGGAAGATGGCGTCAACCTGGAACAGGCGGTGGCCTATCAGCGCTTCGAGCTGGAACTGCTGATTCTCTGCTGGCGGGCTGCCGAGGCGAATGGCGACGCGTACTCGGCGCCGTTCCAGACCCGGATCGAGGCGATGCTCGAGTTCCTGGCTTCGATCATGGACGTGAACGGCAACGTTCCCATGATCGGCGATTCCGATGACGCGGTCGTCGTGCGGCTCGACCATCGTCCTCGACATTGCGGTTTTCGGTCGCTGCTTGCCAGCGGTTCGTTGCTGTTCCGGCGCCCCGAGTTCAAGAAAAAAGCCGGCGAACTGGACGAGAGGACCCGTTGGCTGATCAAGGATGCCGAGCGCCTGTATCGGGCGCTCGACACGTCGAACGTCCGGCTGCCGGTCAGATATTCCTTCCCGCAGGGTGGATATTACGTGCTCGGTTGCGATCTCGAGACCCCCAGGGAAATACGTCTCGTCGCCGATGCGGGCCCGCTCGGATACCAGGCCATAGCGGCGCACGGCCATGCCGACGCGCTGTCATTCACGCTTTCTGTCGGAGGGCTGGAGTTCTTCGTCGATCCCGGTACATATGCGTACCACACGCGGGAGAATTGGCGGCGCTATTTCCGTGGGACGGCGGCGCACAACACCTTGCGCATCGACAGCCGCGATCAGTCGCAGCCCGGCGGCAATTTCATGTGGCTCAAGAAGGCGCACGCCGCATGCCGGCGCTGGTCGAGAGAGGAAGATCGCGACATCTTCGAGGGTTGGCACGACGGCTATCGCGATCTGCCCGACCCGGTCGTGCATCGCCGGCGCATCACGCTCGAGAAACGCGCGCGCCGGTTCGTCATCGAAGACGTGCTGGAGGCGCAGGGTGCGCATACTGTAGAGCTGTTCCTGCATTGCAGTGACGCGTGCCGTATCCGTGACATCCCGCAAGGCTACCTGGTGAGCCGCGGCTCACGGCACCTCCGCGTCTCCTTGCCGACGACGGCCGAGCCTGCCGAGCGGCACGTCCTCCATGGCAGCATCAACCCGATCCACGGGTGGATTTCCCGCCGCTTCGATGAAAAGGAGGCCATCGCGACGCTCGTCTGGCGCGCGCGCATTACGGGCGGCGCGCGGCTGCGCTGGGAAATCCAATGTCATCCGTAAACGGCACGCCTGCTCGTGCGATGAAAACCGAGCGTTGCCGCGTATTGATGGTCGGGCCGTGGCCGCCCACGAAGGGCGGGGTAACGACTTTCATGCGCAATGTTGCCGCTTCGCGGCTGAAGGAGAAGTACGACTTCATTCCCTTCACCACCTCGCGTCCGGGCAAGCGCAACGTAAAGCAGGACAACTATGGCTACGCCGCCATCTTCAGAGGCGGTGTCAAACGGGTCGTCCAGGGAATCGCCATCACGCTGTGGCATCTCGCCATCTATCCGTGGATCGTCGCGGTGCGGCGCCCGGCCGTCATCCAGATCCAGGCCAGCGACTTCCAGGCATTCTGGGAGGCGGCGCTGTACGTGCTGATGGGCAGGCTGCTGCGACGTGCCGTCGTAGTGCGCATCGGCGGGTCGTTCGACCGGTTTTATGAGGCTTCCGGCCCGCGCGCCCGTGCAGCGATACGCCAGACGCTGAGCCGACCCGCCCTGGTGCTCGTGCAGTCGCAATACTGGAAACAGTACGTCGATCGCATCGGCTGCAGGGCACCGACCGTCATCCTCAACAACTTCGTGCCCGAGGCAATGGTGCAAGCGCGCTCCGGTGCTGGGCAGTCCACTGTGCGTTTCCTGCTCTGCTCAGGTGAAGTTCCAAAGCTCAAAGGGGCATATGTGCTGCTCGATGCCGTGGCGGCGCTGGCGAGGCAAGGCATAGCGGTGGACGTCACGATCATGGCCGTCACGGTTCCGCTGCGCGAGCACATCGTGAGTAGCGGCATGGAACGGCACGTCAGGATGCTCGACTTCCTGCCGCACGATGAGGCGCTGGAAGCCGTCCGTCGTGCCGACGTGTTTCTGCAGATCTCCAGCAGCGAAGGATTTCCCAATGCGCTGCTCGAGGCGATGGCACTGGGCTGCGCCTCGATCGTCACGCCCGTCGGCGCAGTGCCTGAAGTGGTCGGCCCCGAAGGGCTGTGCGCGCACATTGTGCCGGTCGGGCATGCCGGGCAGCTTGCGCAATGCATGGGCCGTCTCGCCCTCGACCGGGCTGCGGTGGGGCGCATGGGGTTGGCTGCACAGAAACGGGTGCGGGCGCATTTCACCGAAGAGGTCGTTACGCCGGTGCTGGATCGGGCATGGCAGTTCGCCATGCGGCACGGCGGGAAGGCAGCGCAGGAAGGTTCGTCTTCTGCGATCGTCGCGGGCGCGCATTCCCGGCGCAAGCCGCCCGCTTGCTAGAGCGGCGTCCGTTCACTGCCCTGAATGGACTACAGGAGGGGGGCGCGAAACCCCACCCGTGTCACCGGATTCGGCCATGCTGGCTGCGTCATCCAACGGTCGAGAATGGGTGCCGGAGCGCCCGTCGGGGCGCTTTTTGACCGGAGGGTTCTGTTTCAGGCGGGGCGCGGTTCGGCACGACGCGCGCCGTGTAACACGGGAAATACCGGATGAGAATCAGCGTACTCGGTCTGGGATACGTCGGTGCAGTG
>JBQTJV010000257.1:0-9644 GCA_052386775.1 Betaproteobacteria bacterium | reverse complement strand
CGACTTGCCGTGCATGGACGTGTTCCACTCGTCCATGGTGCCGAGTACCGCATCGGGCTGATGCACGACGAGCACGGGCGCTTCCACCACGGCGTTGAGATTCGAGTCGGTAATGACAACGGCGATTTCCAGGACCCTGTCGACCTCCGGGTTGAGCCCGCTCATCTCCATGTCGATCCAGATCAGGCTGTTGGCGTCCTGAGCCATAATATTGTTGGAATTGTGGAGGCCTTCATTGTGTCACAGTATACGCGGCCTCGTTTGATCTCGAAATGACTCCCTTCGGCCTCTTTTTCCTTGCCGCGCTTGCACTAGCGACCGGCCTGCGCGTGTGGCTCGCGTGGCGCCACATCGCCCATGTGCGCACCCACCGCGCCCACGTGCCGGTGGAGTTCTCGGGGGAGATCAGCCTGGAGGCCCATCAGCGCGCGGCGGATTACACCTGCGCGAAGACGAGGCTCGGGATGGCCAGTGTCGCAGTAGAGGCGCTGGTCGTGCTGGCGCTCACGTTCGGAGGCGGACTCCAGGCGCTGTACGAGTTGTCTGCAGCATGGCTCGACGACGGCATAGCACGCGGCCTGCTGCTGATCGCGCTCGTCACGGCGTTCATGACCGCGCTGGAGCTGCCGTTCAGCCTGTATCGCACGTTTCGGATCGAGCAGCGCTTCGGGTTCAACCGCATGACGCCCGGGCTGTTTTTCATCGATCTCGGGAAGTCGGTCCTGCTCGCCGCAGCGTTCGGCCTGCCGCTCGCGGCCTGCGTACTCTGGCTGATGGAAGGCCTGGGCGCATACTGGTGGTTCTATGCCTGGCTGGTCTGGCTGGCGTTCAACCTGTTCATGCTCGCGATCTATCCCACCTTCATTGCGCCGCTCTTCAACCGTTTTTCCCCGATGCAGGACGCCGAGCTGCGCGAGCGCGTCGAGCGCCTGCTCCAGCGCTGCGGCTTCCGCGTCAAGGGATTGATGGTGATGGACGGGTCGCGCCGCAGCAGTCACGGCAACGCGTATTTCACCGGCTTCGGCCGGTCCAAGCGGATCGTGTTTTTCGACACGCTGCTCTCGCGCTTGAATCCCCCGGAGGTGGAGGCGGTCCTCGCGCACGAGCTGGGGCATTTCAAACTGCGCCACGTGGTAAAACGGATGGCCTGGATTTTTCTGGCAAGCCTCGGTTTCTTATGGCTGCTGGGATACCTCGCGCAACAGGAGTGGTTTTTCAACGGCCTCAACGTGCAGGCCCGGTCCACCGCGGTGGCGCTGGTGCTGTTCTTTCTCGTGATGCCCAGCTTCACGTTCCTGCTGCAGCCGCTGGGGGCGATGTATTCGCGCAAGCACGAGTTCGAGGCCGACCGCTACGCGACGCAATACGCTGCGGCAGGCGATCTCGTGTCGGCGCTGGTGAAGCTTTACCGGGATAATGCGTCGACGCTGACCCCCGACCCCGCGCACTCGGCGTTTTACGATTCGCATCCGCCCGCCGTCGTGCGCATTGCGCGGTTGAGAGCTGCCGCCCGGGCGTGATTTTGAGGAGGCACGCATGGAGACCATGGACCTCGCCAACAAGAAATGCCGGCCCTGCGAGGGCGGTGTCGCACCCCTCGCCGCCGAAGAAATCCGCAATTTGCTGAAGCATCTCGACGGCTGGCAGCACACCGGCAATGCGATCGGAAAGACCTACGCGTTTCGCGACTACTACCAGACCATGGCTTTTGTAAACGCCGTCGCGTGGCTTTCCCACCGCGAAGACCACCATCCCGAGCTCTTTGTCGGCTACAAGCAATGCCGCGTCCAGTACACGACCCATGCCATCGGCGGCCTGTCGGAGAACGACTTCATCTGCGCCGCCAAGGTCGACGCCTTGTTTGCTCTGTGACACCGGGCCGGAATAGCCCGCCTTGACCGGAGACGCCCCGGCAGCCGAAGGCCTGATCGTCGCCAGCCACGGGCGCCGCTACCAGGTCGAAACCGGCGGCGAGCAACTGGACTGCGTGACGCGCGGCCGGCGCACGGATCTCGCATGCGGCGACCGCGTCACCGTGCAGCGCACCGGGGGCGGCGGCGGCATCATCCAGGCCGTCGAGCCCCGCACGTCGCTGCTCTACAGGAGCGACGCGTACCGCGAAAAACTGATCGCGGCCAATGTCACGCAGGCGGTCATCGTCGCCGCCGCAGTACCGCCGCCGCATGAGGCGCTCATAGACCGCTGCCTGGTGGCCGCCGAGCATAACCGCCTCGACATCGCCATAGTCCTCAACAAGTCCGACCTTGCCGAGCACGCCGCCGCGTTGAATCTGCTCACGGCCTATGCCGCACTCGGCTACCGCGTCGTTTCCCTGAATGCCAAGCAGGACCTCGAGCCGCTGCGTACGCTGCTGGACGGGCACGCCAGCGTCCTGGTCGGGCAGTCCGGCGTCGGCAAGTCCACCATCATCAACCGGCTGGTGCCGCACGCCGCGGCGCGCACGGACGCGGTATCGCACGCGCTCGGCTCGGGAAAGCACACCACCACCTACACCAGGCTTTATCACCTCGACGGGCGCGGCGCGATCATCGATTCACCCGGCATGCAGACATTCGGCCTGCATCACCTCGATATCGAAGATCTCGTGCACGGCTTCATCGAATTTCGTCCGCTTATCGGCCAGTGTCGCTTCCGGGATTGCCGCCACCTGTCTGAACCGGGCTGCGCACTGCAGCTGGCGTGCGACGGGCAGCACATTTCGACGCGGCGTCTTGCCGCCTATCGCGCACTGCTGCGGGAACGGCAGTCGCCGAAGGTTTTCAGCGGCCGAGCGCGTAGGCCACGGTGACCATCAACACCAGAAACAGCCACAGCACCAGCGCCCGCCAGATGAGGCCTACTGCGCTGCGCATGTAATCGGCGTCCGCCTCCTCGCCGGTGCCCAGTTCGGCCCCTGTCACGGCGCTCTGCGGCGGCGTGCCGCCGCCGAGCCGAACGCCGATCGCGCCGGCGCCGCTCGAAAGAATGATGCCTTGCGAGTGCATCGTCCAGGATCCGCCCTGCGTCAGCCAGCAATACACGGCGTCTTCGAAATTGCCGACGATCGCGAAGCTCGCCGCGGTGGCGCGCGTAGGCAGCCAATCGAGCCAGAAGAAGAAACGTTCGGCAAAACGGCCAAACTCGCCGAATTCCGGGTCGCTGCGGCCGCCCCACCGGTCGGAGAGCATCGCGGCCGCGCGATAGAGCACCGCGCCCGCCGGCCCCAGCACGATGAAGCTTGCGATCGGACCGAACACATGGCGATGCGCGCTCAGCAGGCCTTTTTCAATCGCCACCCGCGATATCTCGTTGCTGTTCGACGCCGGTGTCGGTTCGCCGCGCCACTCTTCCAGGCATGTCCGCGCATCCTCCACCCGGCCGTCCTGCAGCGCCTGAAGGATCTGACCGTAAGGATGGCTGAACTGCCGAAATCCGACGGTGCAGTAGAGTATGGCGACGTTCCATCCCCAGGCCAGCACGGGATTGATCCCGTCCAGAAGCAGATGCACGCCGGCCGCCGCAGCGACCAGCGGCAGCACGGCGAGCATCCAGGCCACGATGCCGTGCTCCCTCGTGCCGCCGTTGAACTGGGTCTCCAGGCGCGATGCGTAGCGGACGTAGAGCGCGTGCACGCTGTTGCCCGGCCGGAGCGGACGCAGTTGCTCCCCGAGCAGCGCAGCGATAAGGGACAGGAACGTCACGGATTTCTGGGATAGGAAATCTCGGTGATCTCGACTTCGGTTTCACCGGCGGGACGGCGCCACACCACGACGTCGCCAACCCGGGCGCCCATCATCGCTTTTGCCAGCGGCGACGCCCAGCTTATTCTGCCGGCGGCGACGTCCGCCTCGTCGTCGCCGACGATACTGAACTGGTGCGCTCTGCCCTCCTCATCCAGGATGCGCACTACCGCGCCAAAGTGGACTTCGTCCCGGGGCTGTCCAGCCGGATCCACGACGATCGCGCGCTCCAGCTGGGCCTTGAAGTAACGCAGATCGCGCGCCACCTCGCGCAGCAGATGCGTTCCCATGGGATCGTCGTCCGCCTGCGCGTTGAGCCGGTCACGCTGGTCCTGCAGTTCTCTCAGCCGCGCGTGCAGCTGATCGAGACCCGCCGGCGTTACGTAATTGGCATGCGTGCCGAGGGGCCGCTCGGGCAGCTCGCCCGCGGCAAGCTCTTCGTCGCTCTCCTTAACGAACGCTCGGCTCATCGTCGCAGCTCATCGGTGAGCCTTCTTTATACCGAGAGCGACATGGCATGGCAACCGTCGAAAGGCGGTCGCCGCTGACAGCGGGAGGCAGTCGAAGTTCCGGACCTGCGCCGCGGCGTTCAGGCGCCATCGCCCAGAAAGCCCAGGAGATCATCCTTGCGTGCCATCGTATCCTGGTAACCCAGTTGGATCAGCGCGCGACAGTACGATTTTTCGAACAGCAGGTACGAGAGCAGGTTGGAGCCGCTCTGCCTCATCGCGCCGACGCTGCCGAGCAGCATCCGGATCGTGCGCGGCAGCTCGTGAGCGTGCCGCACGGCGATGCGCTCCAGTTCCACACTGGGCGAAAGCAGCCGGAACTCGACACGCTGCAGCGGATAACCGGTGCGCTCGAGCACCTCGACGGGGATCAGTTCCACCGTGCGGTTGATGCGCTGCAGGCGCTCGAGGTCGGTCTCCAGACTGTCGAGAAAGATGCTGTTCAGCGCGTGCCCGGCGATCTGGGCGAGCGAGGGATGGGTGTCGACCTTCGGGCGGTCCGCCTCGCGTCCGCCGAGCTGGCGTCCGACGCCGATGACCAGCAGGCGGTTTGCCCCCAGATGCAGAGCGGGACTCACCGGCGCGATCTGCCGCATGGAGCCGTCGCCGAAATATTCGCGATTGATGTGCACGGGCGGGAAGATGAACGGCAGCGCGCTCGATGCCATGAGATGTTCCAGCGCGATCGGCATGGCGATCCCGATGCGCCGCGCCCGCTTCCACGGTTGCAGCTCAGGCCGCCCCTGGAAAAAAGTCACCGATTGTCCCGACGTATATCCGGAACATGTCACGCTGAAAGCGGTGAGGTCTCCGCGCTCGATGCAGCGCGGGATGGCGGAAAAGTCCAGATCGCGGCCGAGCAGTTCCATGAGCGGCGTATTGTCGAGCAGCGAAACGGGGTTGCGCGTGAATGCGCCGCCGGTCAACGTGGTAAATACCCATCGCGAGCTGTTTCGCGCCGCGCCCAGCGGGTCCGCACGATAGACATGATGTACGTGAAAGTTTTTCCACACGGTCATGAGCCGGCGCACGGCGCGACGGAAGTTGCCGGCGTCGGCAGCAAGGACTGCGGCGTTGATCGCGCCCGCCGAAGTGCCGCAGATTATCGGGAAAGGATTGTGGGCGTTTCGAGGGAGAACTTCCGAGAGGGCTCTGAGGACGCCCACTTGATATGCGGCCCGCGCCCCGCCTCCAGTCATAATGAGACCGGTTGTCGGCGCCCGGCTCATCGTGCGGCCGCCCCCTGCCCGGGCTTCGCAGCCCTCCCTCCCCAGCTGGTATCCAACTGCCCTCCCGCAGTAGCGGAAATTATGGTGCCACAACCCGCGCGAGCTTACTACCGAGCGCGCCCGTCAGTTGAGCAGCCGCTCTTCCCGGTCGATACCGCCATGAGGCTCGAGATACAGCGCCTGCACCAGGGCGCCCAGCAACGTGACGCTGCCCCCGAGCCTGTTGTTGCCGGTATCGCTGAACTCGAAGCGGTAGATGCGCCGCAGCCGGACTCTTCCGTTTTCACCGCGCTGCAACCATAACCCCGCCAGTGCGACGGTCTCATCGAGCAACTGCACGTTCTCCGCGAGGCAGGCGCGGCGCGCGGCGTCCACCGCAGTTTCCCGCCTCGCCAGGCTCGCGTACCAGAACCACGCGACCGCGAGGAGCAGTGCAATCAGGAATAGCTCGAACAGCAGCGGGATCACTCCTGCAGCATGCGACAGAGGCTGTAGAGCATGCCTGCGGTCGCGCCCCAGATGTAACGGCCCTCGTAGGGAATCGCCATGTAGTGGCGGTGGCGCCCGCGGAAATGATATTGGCGGCGCTGGTAGTTGCCGGCATCAAGAAAATGCGCGAGCGGCGCCTCGAACACGGCCTCGACTTCGAACGGATCCGGGGTGAGATCGAACGGGGCCTCGATCCAGCCGACCACGGGCGTTATGCGGAAACCGGAGGGAATCTCGTAGTCGGGCAGACGTCCGAGCAGCTGTATCCGGGTGCGCGCCAATCCGATTTCTTCCTCGGTTTCGCGCAGCGCCGTTTCATCGCGCGAAGCGTCCTCGCGCTCCACCCGACCGCCGGGAAAGCTGATCTGCCCGGCGTGGTCTGCCAGGTGTGCCGTGCGCTGCGTAAACAGGACATTCACCGTGCCGCCGCGCGAGACGAGCGGAACGAGCACGGCAGCGTCCGTAACGCGGCTGCCCTCCGCCAGGGCGATGACGTGAAGATCGTCGGGCTCCGGAGACGGCGCGGGGCGAGCCAGCCGCTGCACGATGCTTTCGCGGGATAAGGGGAATAACCGGACGGAAGCCGGTGTTAATCGTGCTGTAGCCAAGCGAACCCGGATAAACTGCCTGCAGTTATTCTACCCGGTGGGGTGGCCTGCCCGTCACACCGGTTCCGGTTCCTGATTTGTGTGAAGTATTCGCGCGGCATACACTAGCGGGCCGCAGCCCGATTGAACCTTTTAAAGAGGAGTCCATTACATGAAGATCCGCAGCCTTATCGTAGCTTCCGCCCTGGCGCTGGCCAGCACTACCGCTTTCGCCGGCTCCTGTCCCAAACACATGAAGGCGATCGACGCCGCGCTGGGCAAAAATCCCAAGCTGACCGAGCAGCAGATGTCAGACGTCAAGAAATACCGCGCCGACGGCGAGAAACTGCACAAGGAAGGCAAGCACAGCGACTCGCTGGAAGCGCTGGCGAAGGCCGAAAAGATCCTCGGCATCTAAACCGCCTCTTTTCCGCCAGGAAATCCCCGCCGCGAGGCGGGGATTTTTTTACCCCCGCGACGCTCACCACGCGATGGAACGGCGATCGCGGAAGAAGCCACCGGTCGGCCCTCCATCGGGCAAGGTTGCCAGCCAGACGGCCGTATCCGCGCCCTGTTCGACGGTACGCGGCGCATCGGATCCGCCCATGTCGGTTTTTACCCATCCCGGACACATGGCGTTGACCAGAATGCCGCTGCCCTTGAGTTCCGCGGCAAGCGTGCGCGTCAACGCATTCAGCGCGGTCTTGGAAACGCGGTAGGCCGGCGTGCCGACGCCCATGTCGGCGAGCTGGCCCTGTCCGCTCGACAGATTCACGATACGACCGTAACCGTGCTTGTGCATCAGCGGCACCAAAACCTGCATCAGCTGCAGCGGCCCGAGCAGATTGGTTTCCAGCGTGTCGCGAAAGGTCTTGGGTCGCGCATCGAGCACCCGCGAGCCGCGCGGATCGAGCATGACGCCGGCATTGTTGACCAGCACGTCCAGGCGCCCGTAGCGCTCGCCTGCGTGCGCGGCTAGCGCCTTGATGCTGACCGGGCTCGTTACATCGAGCAGATGGTAATCGACTTCCGTTCCCGCATCGCCCAGCACTTTGATGGCAGCGCGGCCCTTTGCGGCACTGCGACTTGTCAGCACCACCCGCAAGCCTTTGCGCGCGAGCTGCCGGCAGATCTCCAGGCCGATGCCGCGGTTGGCGCCGGTGACGATGGCGATGCGGGAGTCCATGGGCCTCCTCAGATCTTGCCGACCATGTTTTCCGGCCGCACCCACTGGTCGAACTGCTCGGCCGTCAAATGACCCAGCTCCAATGCCGATTCCTTGAGGGTGATGCCCCTCTTGTGCGCGTTCTTGGCGATCGCCGCGGCCTTTTCATAGCCGATGTGCGGATTGAGCGCGGTCACCAGCATGAGCGATTCCTGCATCAGCTTCTGGATGCGCTCGGCGTTCGGCTCGATGCCCGCCGCGCAGTGCTCTGCGAAGTTGACGCAGGCACACGCGAGCAGGTGGGCGCTGTGCAGAAAATTGCGGATGACCAGCGGCCGGAACACGTTCAATTCGAAATTGCCGGACGCACCGCCCACGTTGATGGCAACATCGTTGCCGAAGACCTGGCAGCACACCATGGTCATCGACTCGGATTGCGTCGGGTTGACCTTGCCCGGCATGATGCTGCTGCCCGGCTCGTTCTCCGGGATGCTGATCTCACCGATTCCGCAGCGCGGCCCGCTCGCGAGCCAGCGGATGTCGTTCGCGATCTTCATGAGCGAAGCAGCCAGTGTCTTGAGCGCCCCATGCGCGTACACGACGCCGTCGCACGACGCGAGCGCCTCGAATTTGTTTGGCGCGGTGACGAACGGCAGCCCGGTCAGCTTCGCGAGCTCGGCAGCGACCTTTACCGCAAATTCAGGGTGAGCGTTGAGCCCGGTGCCCACCGCGGTGCCGCCGAGCGCCAGCTCGTAGAGGTGCGGGAGCGCGCCGGCAACGTGCCTGAGACCGTGATCGAGCTGGGCTACGTAGCCGGAAAACTCCTGGCCCAGCGTAAGCGGTGTCGCGTCCTGAAGATGCGTGCGCCCGATCTTGACGATGCGCATGTACTCGCGCGATTTTCCATCGAGCGTGTCGCGCAGGCGGCGGACCGCAGGCACCAGCTTGCGCTCCAGCGCCATTACCGCGGCGACGTGCATCGCCGTCGGAAAGGTGTCGTTCGAGGACTGCCCTTTGTTGACGTCGTCGTTGGGATGCACCAGCCGCGCTTCGCCGCGTTCCCCGCCCAGCAGCTCCGAAGCGCGATTGGCGAGCACCTCGTTCACGTTCATGTTGGTCTGCGTGCCCGAACCGGTCTGCCACGTGACCAGCGGAAACTCGCCGTCGAGCGCGCCGCTGAGCGCTTCATCCGCCGCGCCGACGATCGCCTCGCCTTTCCTGCGATCCAGCACGCCGAGCGCGAGGTTCACCCGCGCGGAGGCTTTCTTTACGAGAACCTGTGCGTGCACCACTTCCAGCGGCATGGTTTCGCCGGGAAAAACGAAGTGGTGAAGGCTGCGCTCGGTCTGGGCGCCCCACAGCCGATCGGCAGGCACCTCGATATCGCCCATCGTGTCGCGCTCGATACGGACGTTCTTTGCCATGAGTTCCTTTACTCCTACAACAGCCGTTTCTGCTCGCCGCGCTGGCTGATCGCGTCGACCACGGTGAGCGCCGTCATGTTCACGATGCGACGCACGGTCGCACTGGTGGTCATGATATGCACGGGCCGTGCTGCACCCAGCAGGATCGGCCCGACCGTGAGCCCGTCGCCGGCCGCGGTCTTGAGCAAATTGAAGGCGATGTTCGCCGCATCGAGCGTAGGCATGACCAGCAGGTTGGCTTCGCCCTTCAGGCGCGAGGAGGGAAACACCCGCATGCGGATCTCCTCCGACAGGGCGGCGTCGCCCTGCATCTCTCCTTCGATTTCGAGCCCCGGGGCCAGCTCTTCGAGGATCGCCAGCGCCGCACGCATCTTCCGCGCGGATGGCGTATCGGCCGCGCCAAAGCTCGAATGGGAAAGCAGCGCGATTTTGGGAATGATGCCGAAGCGGCGTATTTCTTCCGCGGCAAGCAGCGTCGTCTCCGCGACCTGTTCCGCCGTG
>JBQTJV010000256.1:0-18167 GCA_052386775.1 Betaproteobacteria bacterium | reverse complement strand
GATGGGGTTCCGGCACGAGACGAACGCGCGAGCGCCGGGCGGTCAATCGGTGCTCGATGACGCCGGCCGTGCTCGAAAAAGACAGTCCGGCGCCGAAAGCAGCAAGCGCACCTGCGCCCGCGGTCAGCAGGAACCGCCTCCTGGGGGGAGAGAGCACAGGCAGATCGCTCGAATGGTTCATGTTCAGCACGGTGGAAGGGACGGCGTCATGCCGTCGCATAAGTTCCAGGGGGAGTCGCCAGCCGCCACATGGTTGTGGCACGCTGCGCGCCGTTATAGACCGTCCGACTGCTGAAGCAGCGGAGAGCCTGAAACGGCTAATTCAGAAGACGCTGGAGGTGGTAGATAAGGGGTGTGCTGCTGATGGCGCGCGGCGGTGCGGCGGCAATATGCCGCGGCTGCACGGGAAAGATCACCTTGCCGACGGAGATGCCGAGATCGGGCTGCGAGATGTTGAACGCCGATGAGAGCGCCTGGGTCGGCGCTGAATGAACGGGCTGCAGGCACTGGCGAGCGCAGGAATCCGCCGCGTCGGCATGACCGGGATTGCCGCAGGGCTCTGCCGAATTCGCACTGCAGCAGCCGGCATCGGCGCTCATCCCCGCAGCAATGTCAGCCGCAAATGGGGCGGCGAATCCGGCACAAACCTGCAGGACGAACATTGCTGCAAGCAGTAGGCCGGTGAAGGTGCGCATGGGACGGTGGCGCGGCGACAAGAAAGCCGACATGAAAAGATGGTAGCCATGGCGCCAATGAAAAGCAAATTGCTGTGCGCCGATGGCAGGATGTGGAGGAGGTGCGGGCCTCGTCAGTGGCCGAGTCTATGCTTCAGCGCCGCCCCGACGTCCGAGGGCGTATCGAGCACCGTGACGCCGGCGGCTTCGAGCGCCGAGCGCTTCGATTTATAGCTGCCCTTGTCGCCCATGACGATGGCGCCGGCATGGCCCATCTTCCTGCCGGGCGGCGCCGCCCCGCCGGCGATGAAGGCGACGACCGGTTTTTTCATGGTTTTCGCGTAGTCGGCCGCTTCCTCCTCCATCGCCCCGCCGATCTCGCCCACGATCACCACCGCCTCGGTGCCGGGGAACTGGTCGAGCGCGACGAGCGCTTCGCGCGTCGTGGTGCCGATGATCGGGTCGCCGCCGATGCCGATGAACGCCGATTCGCCGAATCCGGCCTGGACCAGATTGAGACAGAACAGCGTGCCGAGGCTGCCGCTGCGGGAGACCACGCCCACCGAGCCTTTCTTGATGATGCGTTCGTTGAACGCCGGCATGAAGCCGGCGAAGCACTCGCCGGGCGTAACGGTGCCGGTGGTGTTCGGGCCGATGATGGGAACGCCGCGCTCTTTCGCCGCGGCGACGAAGTACATCACGTCGTGCACCGGGATATGCTCGGCGAGCACGACGAGACTTTTGGCGCCGGCCTCGATCGCGTCCATCGCCGCTTCCTTCACCATAAGCGGCGGCGTGAACAGGATCGCGACGTCGTATCCCGCGCCTTTCATCGCATCCTTTGCGGTCGCGAATACCGGAACGCCGCAATGGGTCGTGCCCGCCTTGCTGGGATTTGTGCCGGCGACGATGCGCGTGCCGTAGGCCTGCATGCGCTCGGTCCAGAACGTGCCCTGCTTGCCCGTGATGCCCATCACCAGCATGCGGTCGGTGCCGCGGAGGATCATCGCATCCTCTCGCTTATCACTTCGACGGTCACAGCGGCCTCTACCGCCGCGTTGCAGGCATCGTCCATGGTCGGGAGCGGCGTCACATTGAGCCGATCCTTCAGGAGCTTGACGGCTTCTTCGTCGCCGGTGCCGTGCACCGAAAAGAAAATCGGCAGCCCCGGCTTCAACGCCTCGATCGCCTCGATCACGCCCTGGGTCATCACGTCGGTGCGCGCGAAAGCCCCGCAGAAATTCACGACCAGGCTCTTGATATTCGGATTCGAGAGCAGCAGTTCGAGCGCGGGTTTCGCCTGGGTATAGGATTCGCCGCCGATTTCGAGAAAGTTCGCAGGGCGGCCGCCGTGATGGCGCACCACGTCCATGGTCGTCATCGTCAGTCCGGCGCCGTTGGCGAGCACGCCGACGTTGCCGTCGAGTTCGATGTACTTGAGCTTCGCGCTCTTGGCCCGGCTCTCGCGCTCCGTGAGTTTCTCCGGCGTTCCCGCGCCGGCAATGTCGGTATGGCGCACCACGGCACAATCGTCCATCACGAACTTGCAGTCGAGGGCGACCACGCGACCGTCGCGCGTGACGATCAGCGGATTGATCTCCAGCAGTTCGGCATCGAATGCAACGTAGGCGGCGTAGAGCTTCGCGAGCGCGTCGGCGACCTGGCTTTCCGCCGCCCCGAGTTTGAGCTCCCGCACCATGGATTGCGCATCCGCTTGTGAAAAGCCGCGCCGGATGTCGACCGGCTGGCGGTGCAGCTCATCGGGCGCGGTCGCCACGACCTCCTCGATGTCCATGCCGCCGGCGGTCGAAAACATGACTAGCGGGCCCTTGCTCGCGGGGTCGTTCAGCACCGCGGCGTAGAGTTCGCGCGCGATCGGCATCTGCTCTTCGATCAGCACCTTCTCCACCCGGTGTCCGGCGATGTCCATGCCGAGGATGGCACCGGCGTGCGCCCGGGCCTGCTCCGGCGTTGCCGCGAGCTTGATGCCGCCCGCTTTGCCGCGCTTCCCCGTCGGGACCTGCGCCTTCACGACGACCGGCCCCATTTGACTCGCAACCGTGGCGGCTTCCTCAGAGGTCGCAGCGAGCGCCCCCTTGGGAACGGTGATGCCGTGACGCGCGAGCAGCGGTTTGGCTGCGTGTTCCTCGAAGTTCATCGCGCCCGCCTACTTTCCGTGCTTCTGCCAGTAGGCGCCGAAGATGTCTTCCTGCGCGGGGACTTTCTCGGGAATCGGGCGCACCACGCGCGTCACGTTCATGAAATGCTTGTAGTTGAGATTTTCCGAAAAGCTGTTCCCGCCCCACGTGCCGCAGCCCATCGACAGCGAGAACGGCAGCCCGTTGTCGAAGCTGCCGCCGTTGGCGAAGGCGTGCGCCTGCTTCACGATCACGCGGCACACCGTCATCTCGCGCGCGAGCCGCTGGATGTGCGCGTCGTTCTCGGTGTAGATCCCGCACGAGTGGCCGTCGCCGAGGTAATCGTAGATGCCGCGCATGATGTTGAACGCGTGATCGAAGTCCCGCGCGCGGTAAACGGTGAGCACGGGCGAGAGTTTTTCACCGGAAAAAGGGTGGCTCCTTCCGGTTCCGGTCTCTTCAACCATGAGGCAGCGTGCCGTGACGAGTTCGGCGCGAGTGAGGCCCGCGATGGCGCAGATTTTGGAGACCGATTGTGCGGTGCACGCGGGCGACAGCCTGCCGCCGGGGAAGAGTCCCTTCTGCAGCGTTTCCTTATCCGCTGCGCTGAGGAGCGCGCCGCCTTCCTTCGCCAGTGCCGCGAGCATGCGGTCGTACACCTTGTCGTGGATGATCACGCTGTTTTCCGAGGAGCAGCTCGTGGCGTTGTCGAAGATCTTCGAGCGCATGATCTTCGCCGCCGCATCCGCGCAGTCTGCGCTCTCGTCCACGATCACCGCGACGTTGCCGGTCCCCACACCGAGCGCCGGCGTGCCGCTGGAATAGCCCGCGCGCACGTTGTTCTGCGAGCCAGTGACGACGACGAGATCCGCCTGCTTCATCAGCTCCGTCGACATCTCGCGCGTGATCGGCTGCGGCAGCATCTGCACGATATCGAGCGGCGCGCCGATGCGCGTCAATTCCGCGTGGATGAACTGGATCAGGCGGGCACAAGTGGAATAACCCTTGGGCGAGGGCGACAGGATGATCGCGTTGCCGCACTTCAGCGCGTTGATCACGTTGTTCGCCGGCGTGGCACCCGGATTGGTCGAGGGCACCACCGCCGCGACGATGCCGACTGGCCGCGCGTATTCTGTGATGCCCTTGTCGGGATAATCGGCGAGCACGCCGGTCGAGATCGCGCCCTTCAGATCGCGCAGCAGCCCGAGCGTCTTGCGGTGGTTCTTGATGACCTTGTCCTCGACGTTGCCGAGCCCGGTGTCGCGCACGGCGATCTCCGCCAGCTCGCGGTTGCGCTCGGGCTTCATGATCGCCCAGCCGACCGCGATCACGGTCTCGTCGAGCTGTGCCTGCGTCGCGCGCTCGTACACGCGCTGTGCCGCGCGCGCGCGGCGGATCAGTTCTGAAACGATTTCCTTGGCAGCGCTCTGCGCCGCCGGGGTGTCGACGGTGGCCATCGGGATTCCTTCATCGTACCGCGGCGGGACGGGACGCCTTGTCCCGGGTGCGCCGCATATGCCTGAACAGGGGATAAATAAGCGTGATTATAGCGAGAGTCATGATGATGCTGCTGACCGGCCGGGTGAAGAACACGGTCCAGTCGTTGGCGAAGCTGATCATCGTCGTCATGAAATTCGTCTCCGCCAGCGGCCCGAGGATCACGCCCAGCACGAGCGGGGTGATGGGGAAGCGAAAGCGCTCGAAGAGGTAGCCGATGATGCCGAACGCCACCATCAGCCACACGTCGGTGATGTTGTTGCGCGCGGCGAACGCGCCGAGCAGGCAGCACATCACCACGTAGGCCGAGACGACGACTTCCGGGAGATCGAGCACCTTGACCATGAACTTGGTGGCGAAATAGCCGATCACGCACATGACGACGATGCCCGCGAACACCGAGGCGAACATCGAGTACACGATGTGGCTCGAGGTCTGGAACACCTGCGGGCCGGGCTGCAGCCCGTGCAGCAGGAACGCCCCGAGGATGATGGCGGTGGCGCCGCTGCCCGGAATGCCCATGGTGACGAGCGGGATGATGGCGCCGCCGACCGAAGCCGTGGCGGCCGCCTGCGGCGCGACGATCCCTTCGGGCACGCCGGTGCCGAGCTTGCCCCTGCGCCGCCCGTACTGGCGCTCGATGCCGTAGGAGAGGAAGGAGGCGACCGTGGCGCCGGCGCCGGGAACGATGCCGATCAGCAGCCCGGCGATGCTGCCGCGCGCGAAGGTGGTCTTGAGCGCAAGCATTTCCTTCATCTGCGGCAGGCGCGTGCGGATGCGGTCGACGGCCTGCAGCGGCGCCGACTTGAAACCCTGTTCCAGCCGCATGAAGACTTCGCCCAGGCCGTAGGCGCCGACCATCACCACGAGGTAGTCGATGCCGTCAGTCAGGATCGGCACCCCGAAGGTGAAGCGGTGCGTGCCATAGGTGTCATCGACGCCGACGGTGGCGATCAGGAGTCCGGCGAAGAGACTGATCAGCGCGTTGGCGAGCGTGCTGCCGCCGAGCGACACGACGCTCGCGAGGCCGAACAGGATCACAGCGAAATATTCCGGCGTCGAGAAGGTGAGGGCGATGCGCGCGATGGGCTGCGAGAGCAGGACCATGCTGACCGCCGCCACCATGCCGCCGAAGACAGCCGCCACCAGCGTCCAGCCGAGCGCCTGCGCCGCCTGCCCGGCGCGCGCCATGGGATAGCCGTCCCACAGAAGCGGCACGTCGATCGGCTCGCCCGGCACGCGAAACAGGATGGAGGTCCACGCCCCGGCGTAGGTGCCGGAGATGTACATTGCGGTCAGCAGGATGATCGCGGGGATCACGTCCATCGTGTAGGTGAACGGCAGCGCGAGCACCACGCCCATCACCAGCGTCAGACCCGGCAGCACCGCCACCAGCAGGCCGAGGACGATGCCGATCACCAGCACCAGGAAGTTGACGGGCTCGAAGACGTGAACGAATCCGACGCCGAGATTGTGCAGGATGACTTCCATGGCGCCCGCGCCGCTACCGGATCGCCATGATCTTCATGAGCAACAGGGTCACCTCGGAAAACGGCGCGGTTCCGATGGGCAGCGACACGTATACGAGCTTCATGAAGATGAACATCAGAACGAGCGCACCGAGCACGCTGGTTGCCGCGAGCACGCCCCAGCGGCGGTAGCCGCCCAGCACCAGGAAAACCGCGAGATATACCACCGTCGACAGAAAAAACCCGAGCACCTGCACGAGCGCAACGTAGGCCAGCGTCGCCGCCATGCCGGCGAGGAGCAGGAACGGATGCTTTTCCAGAGCGGCGTCGATGCCGAAATCGGCACGCGCATCGGCGGAGTGTTCGACGATCTCCTCGAGCACGCCGCCCACTTCCGCGCCCGACCGGTGCGCGAGCGCGATCCGCAGCACTTCATACACGCAGACCGCGATCGTCAGGACCAGGATCGCTTTCGGCCAGAAATCGGGCCCGAGCGTGCCCGCGCGCCGATGAAATTCGAAATGGGACGCGACGTAATAGAGATAGCCCGCCCCGCTGCCGACCAGGGCATAGGGCAGGATGCGCGCAAGGCGGGCCGGGCGTTGCACCGAGCGGTTATTTCTTCGGCGCGTACTTCCGCATCGTTTCCAGCTCCCGCTTCATGAAAGCTACGGCTTTCGCAGCCGGAATGAAGCTGTCTTCGTCCGCGTACTGGTCTTTCAGCCAGGCCTTGTAGTCGGCAGTGGCGGCCGCCTTCTCCAGCGCCGCCGAAACGACGTTCACGCGCTGCATCTCGGTCCCGGCCTTCATCGTCACCGCGCGGAACTGGCTGATCGCGATGTCGTGCCCCAGCTCCTTGCTGGTCGGCACGTCCTTGAACGCCGGGAAGCGTTGATCGGCGAAGATCACGATCGGGCGCATCTGCTTGCCGTCGAGAAAGCTTTTCACGTCGCCCAACTGCTCGTAGAGGATGTCCGCATGCCCGCCGAGAATCGCGGTGTAGCGTTCCGCGGGTTTGGGGAAGGGCACGGACGTGAGCTTGAGTCCCTTCTGGTTGAAGAATATGACGTGCAGGTCATCCGCGCTGCCGAAGCCGGTGACGCCGACCTTGAGGGGACGCTTCTTTGCTTCGGCTTCGACATCCTGCCACGTCTTGAACGGGCTCCCCGCCGCCACGAAAAACGCCGAGGGCTGCCGGATCATGACGCCCGCGGGCACGATGTCGTCGAGCTTCCACTTGGTCGCCGCGTCCATCTGCAGCGCCAGCGTGTCGGCGATGAACACCGAAATCGAATAGCCGTCGGCGGGCGAGGTGAGCATCTTGTTGAGCCCGGTCTGGCCGGTGGCGCCCGCGACGTTGATCACCGGCAGCGATACCTTGAGTTCCTTTTCGAGCGCGGGCGCGATTTTGCGCGCGAGCTGGTCTGCACCGCCGCCCGGTCCCCACGGCACCACGAACTCAACCGGGCGCGAAGGATACTTCTCTTGAGCGAAAACCGGGGCGCTCGCCGCGAGCGCGAGCAGTGCGCCGCCGCATGCCGCGGCAAACCTGACCTTGGTGGTGTGCATTTCCATTCCTCCTCTCGTGATGACGAAACCCTGCCTAAATCATTGATTGGTTTCGGCGTGATTTTACTGCTAAACTCGCTCCCGCCCCACACAGCACAACCAGTTTATGAAATGGACGAGAAAAAACACGTCAGATTTGCGGGGAGGCTGGTCTTCGTTGGGTTCGGGTCCGTCGGGCAGGGGAGCCTGCCGCTGCTGCTGCGGCACATCGACATGCCGCGCGATCGCATCGTCATCGTCACCGGCGACGAGCGCGGGCGACAGGAAGCCGAACACTACGGCATAAGGTTCCACGTCCGGCCCCTGACGCGCGAGAACTACCGCGCGATACTCGAGCCGCTGATCGGGGCGGGCGATTTCCTGCTCAACCTGTCCGTCGACGTCGCGAGCTCGGCCCTGATCGAGCTGTGCTACGAGAAGGGCGCGATGTATCTCGATACCTGCATCGAGCCCTGGCTGGGCGGCTATACCGATCAGAATGTCTCGCCCTCGCGCCGCTCCAATTACGGTCAGCGCGAAGAAGTGCTCGCGTTGCGCAAGAAGTATCCGAACGGCGGGCCCACCGTCATACCGACGCACGGCGCAAATCCCGGGTTGATTTCGCACTGGGTGAAGCAGGCGATGGTCAACATCGCGGGCGACCTCTACGGCAAGGTCGATATTCCGAAGACCAGGGGCGCGTGGGCGCAGCTCGCGATGAAGCTCGGCATCAAGGTGATCCACTGCTCCGAGCGCGATACGCAGGCGGCGCATCCGCGCAAGCGGCGCTGGGAATTCGTGAACACCTGGTCGGTGGACGGCTTCATCGGCGAAGGCTCGCAGCCGTGCGAACTCGGCTGGGGATCGCACGAGAAGCATTTCCCGCACGACGGCAAAGAGCACGAATTCGGCTGCAAGGCGGCGATCTACCTCACGCGCCCCGGCGCATCGGTGCTGGTGCGCTCCTGGACGCCAAGCGAAGGGCACTACCGCGGCTTTCTCATCACGCACGGCGAATCGATCTCGATTTCCGACTACTACACCGTGCGCAAGGGCGACAAGGTCGTCTATCGGCCGACCTGCCACTATGCCTATCACCCATGCGACGAGACGGTCCTGTCGGTGCACGAACTCGCGGGGCGCAACTGGATCGGGCAGGAGCAGCGGCGCGTGCTGATGGACGAAATCTACGAGGGTACCGACGAGCTGGGCGCGCTGCTGATGGGACATGAGAAGGGCGCGTACTGGTACGGCTCGCAGGTGACGGTGCAGGAGGCGCGCCAGCTCGCGCCCTACAACAATGCGACCAGCATCCAGGTTGCGGCGGGCGTGATGGGCGGTGTCGTGTGGGCGATGGAAAATCCGCGCGCCGGCATCCTGGATCCCGATGACATCGATTTCCAGCGCGTGCTCGAAGTCGCGAATCCGTATCTCGGCAGGATCCTCGGCGTCTATTCCGACTGGACGCCGCTGCACGGCCGCAATCACCCGTTTCCGGAAGACCTCGATACCTCGGACCCGTGGCAGTTCAAGAATTTCCGGGTGATGTAAACAGTCTCCCCTGTTAGGGGCATGAGCGAGCACCATCAGGTTCAGGAGCCGTCGGCGTGGGTCACGCGCTGGGCGAAATACATCCCGGCTGGCGGCTCCGTGCTCGATGTCGCGAGCGGTAGCGGCCGGCATGCGCGCTGGCTCGCGGCACGCGGGCACCGCGTCGAGGCGGTGGATCGCGACGCGGCGTTGCTTGCCCATCTCGCTTCGACCCCCGGCGTCACCACGCACTGCGCCGATCTCGAGAACGGACCGTGGCCGTATGCGGGGCAGGCCTTCGCCGGCATCGTCGTCGTCAACTACCTGCACCGCCCGCTCTTCCCGCATCTGCTGGGCGCGCTCGCTGCGGGCGGCGCGCTGATCTACGAAACCTTTGCGGCGGGGAACGAGCGTTACGGGCGTCCCGGCAATCCCGATTTTCTGCTCCAGCCGGGAGAGCTTCTCGACGCGGTGCGCGGCGCGCTGCGAGTGGTCGCCTATGAAGATTGCTACGTTGCCGATCCGCGTCCGGCGATGATCCAGCGCATCTGCGCCGTTCGCTGACCGAAAACCAAGACCTTTGGACGTCACGGTACCGCTACTTTGGTCGCGGTACCTGTTTCTTTTACGCATCACTGCAACTTTTTTCTGTGTCGCGCGTTGTGAGAGTAAGGATTTTGTCAACTTTTGCGACGTAAACTTGAATCAAACACGGGCGAGCCGGGTTTGACCCCGCCAGGATCAAGCAGGCACCCCCGAGAACCGAGGAGAGACATGAGCGCACCTGAAGCACCCGCGGCCCCGCCGCCCCGCGACGAATACGGGACGGAGGTGCTGTGCGCGAGTTGGAATCCCGCCGCGAGCGCCGTGGCGGAACCGCACAACCCGGGTGCGCGGGAAGGGCGCGTCGATCTTTCCGCGGGCGAAGCCGAGTCCTTTCTCGACCAGTTCTACCGCAGCCAGGGCGCCTGAACCCCGTCACCTTCGGTGACGCCCCTCGCCTGTCCGCTCGCCACCCGTTCGGGTAGAATGCCGCATTTATGGGCCGGGCGGCCCTTTCCCACGGAAATTCGGGTAGATGGCACGACTCCAAGGCAGTCTCGTCGCGATCGTGACGCCGATGCAGGAAGACGGCGAACTGGATCTCGGCGCCTTCCGCAAGCTGATCGACTGGCATATCGAACAAGGGACCGACGGCATCGTCGTGGTCGGCACCACCGGCGAATCGCCCACCGTCGACTTCGATGAGCATCACCTGCTGATCAAGACCGCGGTCGACCACGCGGCCGGCCGCATACCCGTGGTCGCGGGGACTGGCGCCAACTCCACCCGCGAGGCGATCGAGCTGGCGGCCTACGCCAGGCAGGTTGGCGCGGACATGAGCCTCTCGGTCGTCCCGTACTACAACAAGCCCACGCAGGAAGGACTCTACCGCCATTTCAAGGCGATCGCCGAGACGGTGGACATTCCGCAGATCGTCTACAACGTGCCGGGCCGCACCGTCGCGGACCTGCAGAACGACACCATGCTGCGGCTTGCCCAGGTTCCCAACATCGTGGGCATCAAGGACGCCACCGCCAACCTGGAGCGCGGTTCCGACCTGTTGCGCCGGCGCCCGCGTGAATTCATGGTGTACAGCGGCGACGACGCCACCGGGCTTGCGCTCATGCTGCTCGGCGGGAACGGCGTCATTTCGGTCACCGCCAACGCGGCGCCGAAACTGATGCACGAGATGTGCGCGGCGGCGCTTGCAGGCGATATCGGCCGCGCGCGCGAACTCAACAACCGGCTGCTCGGGCTGCACCGCCACCTGTTCTGCGAGGCGAATCCGATCCCCGTCAAATGGGTGGTGCAGCAGATGGGGCTTATCAAAGGAGGAATCCGCCTTCCTTTGACGCCGCTCTCCGAGGGCTGTTTTCCCCAGGTGCGCGAGGCGATGCGGCAGGCGGGTATCGGCGCATGATGAAGAAGGTGAAAACCGCACAGATGCAGTGGCTCAGACCCATCGGCGTGTTCGGCTCCGCGGCGCTCGTGCTGGCCCTGGCCGGGTGCAGCAGTTTCGAGATTCCGTCCAAGAAAATCGATTACAAATCCGCCGGCAAGACCAAGCCGCTCGAAGTGCCGCCGGACCTCGTGGCCCCCGGGCGCGACGATCGTTTCCTCGTGCCGGACGTGAATCCGCAGAGCGGGGCAACGTTTTCCGCCTACAGCCGCGAGCGCACCGGCAAGCCCGCGGTGGCCGCCGGCTCGACCAGCGTGCTGCCTGCGGTGAGTGAAGCGCGCATCGAGCGCGCCGGCACGCAGCGCTGGCTGGTCGTGAAGAGCGAGCCCGCGAAACTGTGGCAGGTGGTGAAGGACTTCTGGCAGGAAACCGGTTTCATCGTGAACATCGAGATCCCCGAAGCGGGCGTGATGGAGACCGATTGGGCGGAAAACCGCGCCAAGATTCCGGACGGCTTCATCCGCAACACGCTCGGCAAGCTGCTCGATTCGGTGTATTCCACTTCCGAACGCGACAAGTTCCGCACGCGGCTCGAACGCGGTTCGGAGCAGGGCACCACCGAAATCTACATCAGCCATCGCGGCATGGAGGAGGTCTACACCTCGTCGCAGAAGGAAGAGACCAAGTGGCAGCCGCGGCCTGCCGATCCCGAACTGGAAGCGGAGATGCTGCGGCGGCTGATGGTGCGCTTCGGCGTGCAGGAGCAGCGGGCCAAGGCCCAGCTCGCCGCGCCGACCCAGACCGCGCCGCGTGCGACCTTCACCAGAGGCTCGGGGACGCTGGCCCTGAACGAGCAGTTCGACCGGGCGTGGCGCCGGGTGGGACTCGCGCTCGATCGCGTCGGCTTCACCGTCGAGGACCGCGACCGTTCGAAGGGCCTTTACTTCGTGCGCTATATCGATCCCGAGATCGACAACAAGAGCGCCGACAACAAGGGCTGGCTTTCCAAGCTGAAATTCTGGGGCAGCGGCGATAAGCCGAAGACCGAGCAATACCGCATCCTGGTAAAAGGCGGGGATGCGGGTGCGGAAGTGAACGTGCTCAACAAGGAAGGCGTGCGCGACCGCTCCGAGACCGCGGGCCGCATTCTTTCCCTGCTCTACGACCAGTTAAAGTAAATGCGGTTTGCATCGCTGGGGAGCGGCAGTCAGGGCAATGCCCTGATCGTCGAAGCCGGCCGCACGCGCCTCATGCTGGACTGCGGGTTCGGCATCGCCGAATGCGTCTCCCGGATGGCCCGGCTCAACCTCGAGCCGGGCGATCTCGATGCCATCGTCGTCACCCACGAGCACGATGATCACATCGGCGGCGTTGCACGCTTCGCACGCAAATACGAGCTGCCGGTCTATCTCACTTACGGCACGCTGATGGCGCTCGACGGCGAGCGCAGCAGCCTCGCCGAAATCACCCTCATCGACAGCCACACGCCGATTGCCATCGGCGACATCGAGGTGCGGCCTTTCCCGGTGCCGCACGATGCGCGCGAGCCGGCGCAGTACGTGTTCGGCGATGGCAGCGCCACCCTCGGTGTGTTGACCGATGTCGGCTCATCGACCCCGCACATCACGACGATGCTGTCGGGGTTGAGCGCGCTGGTGCTCGAGTGCAATCACGATGCCGACATGCTGGCGAACGGCCCGTATACGCCCTCGCTCAAGCGGCGCATCGCCAGCCGCTTCGGCCATCTTGCCAATGACGTCGCCGCCCGGTTGGTGGCGGGCCTCGACTGCTCGCGTCTGCAGCACCTCATCGCGGCGCATCTGTCGCAGCAGAACAACACGCCGGATCTCGCGCGCGGCGCGATGGCGCAGGCGCTCGGCTGCGCGCCGGAGTGGATCGGCATTGCCACCCAGGAGGACGGGTTCGCCTGGCGCGAGGTAACGGCGTAGCAAAAAAAACCGGCCCCGCAGGGCCGGTTTCCGTACGGCAACGCCTGGAACGACGGGATACTACTTCTTCATCTCGTCCTTCTTCATGTCGCCGCTGGGCGCCGGCGCGGGAGAGGCTTCCGGCTTGCTCTCGGGCGCGGGGGCCGGTGCCGGTGCCGGAGTCGGCGCAGCTTCGGGTTTCGGGGCGGGCGTCGGTGCCGGAGCCGGTTCCGACTTCTTCGGCGGCGGCGGTGGCGCGGGCTTGTCGCCGCAACCGCTCAGGCCCAGTCCGCCTGCGATCAAAAATGCCAGTATAAGCGAGCGCTTCATGTTCTTTTTCCTCAAAAATTAAGGGGTTGGACCATACCCGAAGGCCGGTAGGCCGACGGGCCGTACGACGTACCTACGACACTACCTTGCTAAAAAAATTCAACGGATTCTCGGCGAGCAAGCTTACAGGCCGCTTACATTCGCGGAAACCGCAGGCCCGCAGGCTTCCCAGATTTCGCTGAAGCGATCGATGAGCTGCTGCGCACCGAGCACGTCGTTGGTGCCTTGGGCGGCCCGGATGTGCTCGTAGTGGAAGCGATGCAGGTAGTGGGAGCCGTCGAATACGACGAACGGGTCGTACACCAGCTTGGCCGGCCGCAGCGTCTCGCGAATGCTCACGGCGTAGCTGAACTGCTGCAGCAGCTTCAGCATGCGGGGGCACTGGCGCTCCAGTTTCGTGGTGTCGTGCAGGGCGATCATCAATCGGTTCACGCGCGAGGCGAGCAGAAACTGGCGCAGCAACTCGAAACGTTCCGGCGTGTTGTAGCTGCGGCCCAGCGACCGGTCGAAGATGCGGATGGTGCGCAGCGTCTGAGGGATCATGCGATCGATGAGTTCCTCATACTCGCGCATGCCTTCGAAGCGGCGGTACTCGGCGTTCGGCAGATTGCGGGGCGTTTCCATGGCGCGACCGGTCACCCGTTGTCGCCGGGAAGTATATAGCCGGCGCGGTACCACAGGTAGAGTTGCTTCGCGGCTTCCTCGTCCAGCCCGGCCGGTGGCACGATGCAGCGCCGATCCGCCAAGCGCGCCATGACCCGCGCCGCGCGCGCGCCGAGTCGGCACCGCTCGCCGTTGATGAAGACCGTGCGGCCGCGAAACAGCATCTGCGATTTGAGATCGAGTGCGGCGCCCTTGCGCATCACGCGCCGGACGAATGATTGCTCCGGCATCGGACGCGCGGGACGCTCGAACACGACGTGTGCCTTGGGTTCCGTCAGATATTGCCCGAGAAACGCGGTCACATCGTGCGCATTCCACGCCACGCGATCGAGCATGCGGGCCACCTGGCGCACCATCGGTTCGCCGATCTGCGCCGGGTGCCGCTGCGGTTGCAGACCGGGATCGCAATAGTGCCCGTCAAGGCGCAGTTCGTCCTGCAGGAATTCAAGAAAGCGCAGGCCCAGCTCCTGCGCGCTCGGTGCGCGAAAGCCGACCGACGCCGTCAGACATTCACCGACCGCGACGCCGTCGTGGGCCACATGCGGCGGCAGATAGAGCATGTCGCCCGGCGCAAGCCGCCATTCCTGCTCGGCGCGAAAACGGCGCAGCAGCTTCAACGGCGCGCCGGCGACCAGTTCCAGATCGCGCTGGCGGCTGATGCGCCAGCGCCGCACACCGGCGAGCTGCACCAGGAACACGTCGTAGCTGTCGAAATGCGGCCCGACCCCGCCCCCCGGCGGCGCGTAACTCACCATCACGTCGTCGAGGCGCGCGTACGGAATGAAGTCGAATTCGAGGAGCAGCTCCCGGGCGCGCGGCAGCACCTGGTTCACGCCTTGCACCAGCAACGTCCAGCCGCGTCGCGGCAATCGCGCCAATTTCCGGCGCGAGAACGGTCCGTGCGCCACGTTCCAGCGCCGTCCGTTGCGCGTGACCAGCCGCGACGGGATGTCGTCGCGCGTCGACAACTCGAAAAGCGTCTCGCGCGTCACCAGGTTTTCGTATCGCGCGAGCGCCCGGCGTGCGAGCAACGGCTGCTTCTGCCAGTGACGGCGCAAAAAAGACCGGGCATCGAGCCCGGCAAGCATCATGCGTTGCATCGTGCGCGGATTATAGAACCTGCCGCGATCGGTAACGCAAAAGACGCCTCGATTTCGCGCGTTCGGGCAGCGCGCTTGACCGGTTGCTTCCCTGCCAACAAAATTCGGATAGAATCAATTCGAGGAGTGACATCCATCCCTATGCTGCGACCGGGTGATCCCGCGCCGGAATTCGACCTTCCCGACGCCGACATGAACATGGTGAGTCTTGGCAGTTTCAGGAATCACCACAATGTCGTGCTCTATTTCTATCCGCGCGACGGCACGCCGGGCTGCACCATGGAAGCGATCGACTTCAGCGATCTCGAAGGCGAATTCCAGAATCTCAAGACCGTGGTGCTCGGCGTCAGCATGGACGATTGCCTGAGCCACGGCTCGTTCCGCGACAAGCATGGGCTTTGCGTGCAGTTGCTCGCCGACGTGGAAGGCGACGTGTGCCGCATCTACGGCGTGCTCCAGGAAAAGGAGGTCGAGGGCAAGCGGCGACTCGGCGTGCAGCGTTCCACCTTCATCATCGATCGCAAGGGAACGCTCAAGCACGCGATGTACGGGGTCAATCCGCGCGGCCATGCGGTGGAGGTGCTCGACCTGGTGAAAAGGATAGGCAAATGCAAGTAGCGAAGGATACGGTGGTCGCGTTGAGCTACGAGCTGTTCGACGTCGACGGCAATCTGATCGAGAAAACGGACGCGCCGATCGAGTATCTGCACGGCGGATACGACGGCATTTTCCCGGTGGTGGAGCAGGCGCTCGACGGCAAGAACGTCGGCGAGAGCTGCCGCGTGCGGCTGGAGCCCGACGATGCGTTCGGCGAGTACGATGCCGAGCTGGTGCACGTCGAGTCGCGCGACAAGTTTCCCAACAACGTCGGCGTCGGCATGCAGTTCGAAGGGCGCAGCAGCACCAGCGACCAGATGCTGGTCTACACGGTGACCGATATCGCGGAAGACAAGGTCGTGGTCGACGGCAATCATCCGCTTGCCGGGCAGACGCTCGACTTTGCGTGCACGGTCGCGGCGGTGCGCTCGGCGACCGACGAGGAAGTGCGCCACGGGCACGTTCACGGCCCGCACGGGCACCACCATTGACGGCGAATCAACTTCCTGGCGTCGCCTCGAACGTCACTTTCCCGCCGGCATTCTCCACGCGCACGCGCACCCAGTTCACGCTCGGCGAGCCGAACACTTCGATGCGCAGGAAGTTGGTTACCGGCTTGCGCGTCTCCGGATGGCGCAGCGGCCGGTCGACTCGGTAACGGTGGGTGTCGCCGTGGATCAGCACCACCTCGCCGCCAAAACGCAGCGTCTCCGAAGTCATCGCTTGCAGCAGCGGCGCATAGGCGTGGCGGTGCGGTCCCGTCACCGCCCATGGATTCGCCTGCATGAACAGCACCACGGCGGCGGCCCCGTTCATGCGTGCAAGCTGAAAACTCTCCTCTATCCATGCTCGCACGGCGGCGTCGCGCATCTTGAACTCCTCGCGGTCGCGCGTCGCGTTGTTGTAGCTCCCCGGAACATTGAGCGTGACGAACAGAATGCCTTCGTGCAGCCAGCGTGCGTGTTCCGGGTATGAGCGCTTTTTTTCCGACTCCAGCTGCCGTATCAACGGCATGCGGCGCTGGCCCAGGCTCGTCGGCGCGGAGAAGAACATCTCGCGCAGTTTTTGGAGCCGCTCGCGCGTATCGTAGCCGCCGGCAAAGGCGCGCCAGCAGTCGGTCCAGTCGTTGTCTCCGGGAACGAAGATGAAGGGATGTGCCGACAGCTCGAACCACTGCCGTCGCTGCTGGTAGAGCGCGTCGCTGCAGTCGCTGTGGCCGCTCTTGAAATCGCCGATATGCACGGCGAAGGCGAGCGGCTCGCGATTCATTTCGGCGATCATGCCGATGAACGCCGCTTCCTCGGAATCGAAGTAGGGCGTGTCGCCGAGCGCGGCGAAGGTGAATCCCGCCGCGGATACTGTGCCGACTGCGCACCACAGCGCAACTGCCGCTGCAATGCGGCGGAAGCTCGAGGACGGGGCACTCACCCGTCGAGCTGCCGGCGCAGCCGATAGACGAGCTCGAGCGCCTCCTTCGGACTCAGCGCATCGGGGTCCGCCGCACGCAGCGCATCGAGCACCTCCCGCCCGGTCTCAGCCGGCACGACCGTCTCGCGGGCATCCTTCGCCGCCGCTTGCGCCATCGATGCCGCGGCAAAGAGATCGCGCTGCGGTCCCGCGACGAGCCCGTGCTCTTCCAGCAACGCAAGGTTTTTCCGCGCCGCCCGGATCACCGCGGCCGGCACGCCGGCAAGCTGCGCCACCTGCAGGCCGTAGCTCTCGTTCGCCGGCCCTTCCTCCACCGCGTGGAGAAACACGATGCTGTCCTTGTGCTCCACCGCGTCGAGATGCACGTTGACCGCCTGCCGGAATTCCTCGGCCAGCCTGGTCAACTCGAAGTAATGCGTGGCGAACAGCGTGAGGCTGCGATTTTTCTCGATGAGATGGCGCGCAATCGCCGTCGCGAGCGCGAGCCCGTCGAAGGTCGACGTGCCGCGGCCGATTTCATCCATCAGCACGAGGCTCTCCGGCGTGGCGTGATGCAGGATGTAAGCCGCTTCGGTCATCTCGACCATGAACGTCGAGCGCCCGCCGGCGAGATCGTCGGCCGCACCGATGCGCGTGAAGATCTGGTCGATCGGCCCGAGCCGCGCGCGCTTCGCCGGGACGAAGGACCCGCAGCAGGCGAGCAGCGCGATCAGCGCGACCTGCCGCATGTACGTCGACTTGCCGCCCATGTTGGGGCCGGTGACGATCAGGAGCTGGCGCGCAGGCGCAAGCCGCGTGTCGTTGGCGATGAAGTGATCGACCTGCGCCTCGACGACGGGATGACGCCCGGAATCGATTTCGATCAGCGGCTCATCGGCAAACTCGGGGGTGACCCAGTCGAGCGCCGTCGCGCGCTCGGCGAACGTCGCGAGGAGGTCGAGTTCCGCCAATGCACCGGCGGCGCGCTGCATCACCGGAATGTGCGGCCCGAGATCGTCGAGCAGCTTGTCGAACAACAATTTCTCGCGCGCGAGCGCCCGCTCCTGCGCGGAGAGCGCCTTGTCCTCGAACGCCTTGAGCTCCGGCGTGATGTAGCGCTCCGCATTCTTGAGCGTCTGCCGCCGCCGGTAATCGTCCGGCACGTTGTCCGCCTGCGAGCGCGTCACCTCGATGTAGAAGCCGTGCACCCGGTTGTATTCCACCTTGAGATTGGGAATGCCGCTGCGCGCGCGCTCGCGCGTTTCGAGATCGATCAGGAACTGCCCGCAGTTCGACTGGATCGCGCGCAGCTCATCGAGTTCGGCGTCAAAGCCGTCGGCGATC
>JBQTJV010000255.1:0-21491 GCA_052386775.1 Betaproteobacteria bacterium | reverse complement strand
CGCTCTATTTCGGCAACGTGCCCACGGTGATCCGGCATGCGCGAGCCGGTAAGCTTCGGGCGCTCGCTGTTACCGGCGCAAAACGCTTGTCGGCGGATCCCGACATTCCGACCATCTCCGAATCCGGTGTGCCAGGTTATGAAGTCACCAACTTTTTCGGGATGTCAGCGCCAGCCAAGACGCCGCGCTCGGTTCTGGAGAGGCTGCACGGCGAAACCGTGCGTGCGCTGAAGTCGCCGGACGTCCGGGAAAAACTGCTGGGCTTGGGCGCCGATCCGGTGGGTAACACGCAGGAGCAGTATGCGGCCTTCATCCAGAACGAAATTGCAAAATGGGCCAAGGTCATCAAGGCGGCGGGCATTAAGGCGGATTGATCACGCGGGATTCGGAAATGCAGGCGGAGCATGGCGTTTGACGAACTGATCAGGCAGTTACGGGACAAAACCGCCGAGGCGCTCGCAATGGGCGGCCCGGAGAAGCTTGCGAAGCGCAAGGCCGAGGGCCATCTCAATGCGCGCGAGCGCATCGATTACCTGATCGACGCCGGCTCGTTCATCGAGTCGGGCCGATTTGCGCGCGCGAACCGCCCGGAGGTAAGGCACAAGACGCCCGCCGACGGCAAGGTCGCCGGGTTCGCGCGCATCGATGGCCGGGAAGTGGCGCTCGTGTCCAACGATTTCACCGTGCTCGGCGCCTCCTCAGCCGTCATCAACATGAAGAAGATCCGGCACGTGAAGCAGGTTGCCAGCAAGCGCGGACTGCCGCTCGTCTTCCTCGGTGAATCCAGCGGTGCGCGGATGCCCGATCGCATGGGCGCCGCCGGCCGCGCCATCATCGCCCAGGACCCCACCGAGTATCAGCGGCTGCGCGAAACGCCGTGGGTCTCCGCCTTGTTGGGGCAATGCTACGGGTCCTCCACCTGGTATTCCGCGATGTCGGATTTCGTGGTGATGCGCAAGGGCGCGATCATGGCAATCGCGAGCCCCAACGTGACTTCGATCGCGATCAACAGGCCGATCGATCCCGAAGAGCTCGGGGGGTGGAAGCTGCTGACCGGTGTCTCCGGCCTCGCGGATATGGCGGTGGACAGCGACGAGCAGGCGCTCGAGGCGATCAGGAAATTCCTCTCGTATCTGCCAAGCCACTGCAACGCGCCGCCGCCCGAGCAGCCTGTGCCGGAGGGCTCCGAGCAGGCGAGCCGCGGGATCCTCGACATCCTTCCGGAATCGCGCAACCAGGTTTACGACGTGCGCAAGATCGTCGCGGCGCTCGCGGACCGCGATTCGTGTTTCGAGCTGAAGGAGCGCTACGGCCGGTCGGTCGCCACCGTGCTCGCGCGCCTCGACGGCAAGAGCGCAGGCTTCATCGCCAACAACCCGCTCTACAAGGGCGGCGCGCTGGACGCGGACGCCTGCCAGAAGGTGACGAGCTTCATGGTGCTGTGCGATTCGTTCAACGTGCCGCTCGTCTTTCTGGTCGACGTGCCCGGCTTTCTCATCGGCGTCGAGGGCGAAATCCGCGGCATGCCGGGCAAGGTCATCAACTGGATGAACGCGCTGACGCTCGTCACCGTACCCAAGATCACCGTCATCCTGCGCAAGAGCTACGGCCAGGCCTATATCAACATGGCGGGCGGGCGCAACGCCGACGAGGTCGTGTGCTGGCCCACCGCGGACCTGGGCTTCATGGACCCCGCGGTCTCGGTCAACGTGCTCTACGGCATGAAGCAGGAAGATGATCCCGAGCGGTTCGCACAGCTCAAGGCCGAAGTGGAGCGCGACACGACCGCGTGGGGCCTCGCGGAACTGTACGAGGCGCAGGACGTCATCGACCCGCGCGACACCCGCGATTACCTTATTCGCACGCTGCAGGTCCATCGCATGCGCATGAAGAACGGCGTCGGCGAGCACCTGCTGCGCAACTGGCCGACGAGCTATTAGCCGGTTTTTTTGGAGGCAGCGAAGTGGCGATGCGCGGCGGCTGTTTGTGTGGGTCGGTGAGTTACGAGATTTCCGGCGCGTTCAAAGCGGCGGGTCATTGTCATTGTTCCATCTGCAGGAAGGCTCACGGGGCGGCGTTCGTAACGTGGGCGCACATCGATCCTGGCCAGTTCCGATGGACGTCAGGCGCCGGGTTTGTCGCGGAATACGAATCCTCGCCGGGAAACAAGCGGTGCTTCTGCCGGAAATGTGGGTCGCCTCTAGTCATCAGTATTGCCGGAAAGATTATGGAGGTGGTGTTGGGATCGGTCGATGGCGATCCGGGGGTGCGTCCGGTCGAACACATTTTCGTGAAATCCGGAGCACCGTGGCATGAAATCACGGATGCCCTCCCCCAGTTTGATGAATGGCCGCCGGGAATCAAGCCCTGATCCCGGTTGTCCAAACGTGCGCGACGGTCCCTTCCCGGTCCAGCGCTGTGGTTTTCGCGTGAGCGAGGCCGAATTCGACGCGATTGCGGCGCGCATCTGGCGCCTGCTCTTCGCGCGGCTTTCGCGGCTGCAAAGTACGCCGTCCGGGTTTTCTCGTCCGCGCAGCTCATGAGAACCCTCAAGCATCTTTTCGCCAACAACAGGACCTGGTCGGAACGTATGCGGCAGCGCGATCCGCATTTCTTCGCCAAGCTTTCGCGCCAGCAGTATCCCGAATACTTGTGGATCGGCTGCTCCGACAGCCGGGTACCGGCCAACGAGATCGTGGATCTCCTGCCCGGGGAGCTGTTCGTTCACCGCAACGTCGCCAACCTGGTGGTTCACACGGATCTAAACTGCCTTTCGGTGATGCAGTTTGCGGTGGACATTCTCAAGGTCAAGCACGTTATCGTCTGCGGACACTACGGGTGCAGCGGTGTGCAGGCTGCGCTCCGACGCGAGCGCATCGGGCTCAGCGACAACTGGCTGCGGCACGTCCAGGACGTTCACGAAAAGCATGCGGCGCGCCTGCGGCAGCCGGCGACCGATGCCGCGGCAAAGCTCTGCGAGCTGAACGTGATCGAGCAGGTAATGAACGTGTGCCAAACCACTATCGCACTCGATGCGTGGGGACGCGGCCAGCCGCTTGCAGTTCACGGCTGGATCTACGGGCTGCAGGACGGCTTGTTGCGCGACCTGAACATGACGATCACCACGCGGGACGAGGCGCTTCCTGTTTATCAGGCGGCGCTCGCAGCGCGCGATTAGGACGACAACGACGGGCCGCGCTCTGCGCCGGCCCATCACCGTCTATCGGCTGCGGCCCTAAGATCGCAGCAGGACGACTCTGCCGTCGCTGGTGACGTGAACGCGGTCGCCGACCTGGAACGCGCGGTTGTCCTGAACGATGTTCTGCACCGTGCCGTCGTCCATACGCAGCGTCAACTGGTAGGCGTCGACCGGATTCGCGCGAGTGCGCCGCTCGATCTGGTGCCCGACGTACGCGCCACCCCCGGCGCCGGCAACGGTCGCCGCCGCGCGCCCGCTGCCGCTTCCGATCTGACTGCCGAGGATCGCGCCGACAACGCCGCCGGCGACTGCGCCGGCCCCGATGCCGCCGCGTCGATCCTCATATTCAACGACCGAAACGGCTTGCACGACACCGTAGCCGGGCTGATAGTTGAGTGCCGGCGCGGTGGACCCGGCCGGCGAGCCGTCGGCGTGGTAGCCCGGGTAGTAATCGGTGGTGCCGCACGCCGCCAGGGTGACGAAGAGCATCGTACTCAAAAGAAGACGAAACCGTGACATGAATTCCTCCAATCAGCTTGGATAACGGTGCAGACCCACGCATTTTTTGTTCCCGCATCGCAAGGAATTGTTCCATTGGGGAATTCCGCAGCCGGCGCGGTGTCGGCAGGTAAATGTTGAACGCTGGCGACTGTAAGAATTTCCGAGTGAAGTTCAGCCCATGGGGCGGAGGACAGCGCAGATGCCGCGGATAGGTTTGATTTCGGATACGCATGGTTTGCTGCGCCCCGAAGCCGTCGCTTTTCTAAAGGGCAGCGACTACATCATTCACGCGGGCGATATCGTGCGTGCTTTCATACTCGAGGAGCTGGCGGCCATTGCACCGGTCACCGCGGTGCGGGGGAATAACGACAGTGGGGCGTGGGCCGACGCCCTGTCCACTTCGGAAGTTCTGGAGGTCGACGGCGTGTGCATATACGTCCTGCACGATCTCGCGCAGCTTGACGTCGATCCAGCGGCGGCCGGATTCCGTGTCGTGGTGACGGGCCACTCGCATCAGCCCATAGTGGAGGAGCGCGATGGCGTGCTCTACGTCAACCCCGGAAGCGCCGGCCCCCGGCGCTTCCGTCTGCCGATCGCCGCCGCCGAATTGCTGATCGACAAAGCGCGCGTCGAAGCGCGGCTGGTCAGGCTCGATGCCAGGTTCTAAACCTCAGTGCGGCGGTGTTGCGACCGGGAGCGCGATACCGGCTTGCGTCGCGACGCTGCGCAGCCGGTCGGGATAATCCGAGATGATGCCGTCGACGCCGAATTCGATCATGCGGCGCATGTCGGCTTCGGCGTTGACGGTCCACACCACGACCTTGAGCCCCAGGCGCTGGGCCTCACGCACCGCCTCCGCCGTCACTTCGGCGTGATACGGCGACCACACCGCGCCACCCGCCGCCTTGATCAGGCGCGGAATGGAACCGCCGAATCGGCTAACGTGCAGCCCCGCAGTCCACGGGGAACTGCTTTCGGCGGCGCGGATGTTGTCCATGAAATCCTGCTGCGCGGTGAGATAGGCCGTCGCGATCCCGGGCGCCTCCTGCTGCACGACTTTCAGCGTGCGCCAGTCGAAAGACTGAATCGTGACCCGTTGCGCCATGCCGGACGCCCGCACGCCCCCGATGACTTTGCGGGCGAACGACTCGGGCGCGTCCGTGCTATCGGCATCCGCCGGCGACACCTTGGTTTCGATATTGAAGCGGACCGTCTCGTTTCCGGCGCGGCGCGCGAGCGCGAAGACGTCGATGAGCCGTGGGACCCGGGTAGCGTCAACCGGTTTCTGAGTGGCAAAGCGCGCGGCGTAGCGGGATCCGGGCCGGATGCGCCCGACGTCGTAGCGTTGCAAGGCCTCAAAGCTCAGACGCCAGATCGGGGGCCCGGGACGGGCCAGCCACCGGCCCTGCGCATCGCGGGTGATATCGGGGTTGAGCAGGGAATCGTGACTCACCACTACGACGCCGTCGCGCGTGATCGCGCAGTCGAGTTCGAGGGTCGAGACCCCGAGCGCCAGGGCGTGCGCGAAGGCCGGCAGGGTGTTTTCCGGCATGAGGCCGCGCCCGCCGCGGTGCGCCTGGATATCGAGCGCGTGCGCTGAGGAAATCATGACCAGAGCCGTTGCCAGGCCGATGCCCCGCTTCATCGCGCCGGGCTATTTCTCCATGCCGACCACGAACGCGACCATGCGCCAGCCGCTCTCGGTCTTTACGAAGCACGCCCGGTGCTCGATCGGGCTGCGGATCTGCTCCTCCGGGACGTAGGCGTCCTTGTCGTTGACTCGGATCTTCACCCACTTTTGTTTCGCGCCCGGGGAACGATCCGCCACTTCCCAGTCGGTGACCCGCACGATGTCGTAGGACAACGTGCTTACCGTGCCGGAGTCGGAGGAAGGGTCGGTCTTGGCGAGCGCCTCGCGGGTCGTCACCGCGCCGTAATCGAAGGGGTCGAGGTCGTCGGGCCACTTCGCGGCGACGTAGGGCGCGCAGAGCTGGCGCGGACCCTTTTCCGGCTTGAGCCACGCGCTGCCCAGGAAGAGCGCACCGGGCAGCTCGCGCCAGATCGGGCTATCGTCAGCCTGCAGGTCCCACTGCTTGCTGAAAGCGGCGATGCCGCGCGGAGAATCGAGTGGATTGCGGATGTTGCGGTCGAGCACCGAGAGCAGGAATGTGCGGTCGTGTTTTTGCAAGGCCTCGAGCAACCGGTTGCGAAAACTGATCCAGGAGGGGTCCGGAGCGGCCTCGTCCACCGGCATGAGCTTTTTCGGAGGCGCAGACTCCTGCGCACCAGCCAGTGTCGCGGCGAGCACAAGGACGAGTGCGGCCAAGACAGGCGTTGCGGCTCGCACGGGGCTCATCTGCCCTGGAAGCGCCCGGCGCGCTTTTCGAAGAATGCGGCGAGCGCCTCGGCATGATCTTCGGTCTTGTGGCAGATCGCCTGATAGGCCGCACAGATGTCGAGATGTTCTTCGAGGTTCTGACGTTGCGCGAGCTTCATCAGCTTCTTGTTGTAGCGCACCGCCAGCGGCGGCTTGGCCGCGATCTTGCGCGCGATCTCCAGCGCGCGTGACATCAGCCCCTCCGGCTCCGTCACTTCGAGCAGGATGCCGATCTCCTTGGCTTCCTGCGCTTTTACGATGCGGCCGGTAAAGACGAGGTCCGCGGCGCGCTGATAGCCGAGCAAACGCTGCAGGAACCAGGCGCCCCCGTCTCCGGGCACGATGCCGAGATTGACGAAAGTCTCGCCAAACTGCGCGCTGGTCGAGCCGATACGGATGTCGCACATGTTGGCCATGTCGAATCCCGCCCCGATCGCCGGGCCGTTCACCGCGGCGATGACCGGAATCTCGGCCGCTTCGAGCGCAAGCGGAATGCGCTGTATGCCGCTGCGGTAGTTCTGTTGCAGGATGTGCGGCGCCGCCTTAGCGCGCTCGCCCATGGTCTTGATGTTGCCGCCGGCGGAGAACGCGCTGCCTTCTCCGGTCATGACGAGGACCGACACGTCGGGATTCGCATTGGCCCATGCGATCGCATTCGGGATGTCGTCGACCAGCGCGGTGCTGGTGAGCGCATTGCGCACGTCATCGCGTTTGAAGGTCAGGACCGCCACGCGGGCTTCGAGCGTCAAGGCCGCGTCGGTGAGTCTTGGTAAAGTCATGCGAAACCCTCTTGAGGTCAGGCTACCCGCCGCGACTGGCTGGCGGGCGAAGCGCCGTCGGTACCCTGTTCTTCGAGCTTGCGGATCGCCGCATCGCGCGAATCCAGCACGCGCTGCTGCGCGGCGCGTTCGGCCGCCGCGGCATCGCCATCCCTGATGGCTTTTACCAGTTTCTGCCAGTGCTGCACAGATTGCCGGCGCCGCTGCGGCGTGGAGAGCCCGAGCCGCGAGTAGCGCAGCGTCTGCAACGCCAGCGAATCGAGGATGGTCCGGAGCCTGCTGTTCCGCGAGGCCCGGGTGAGCATGCGGTTCAGCGCGAAGACGGTTTCCACATAGGCATCGCCCATGTCGGGCTGGCGCGCGTAGCGGGCGAGCTTCGCGACCTCAGCCTCCAGCGGGGCCAGAAGAAGCATGCGGTCGGGGTCCTGCGCCAGTTCGCGGTCGCGCAATCCGTTGAGCACCGCGCGGATGTCGAAGATCTCCCTGACTTCGGCGGCGCTCAAATTAGTGATCTGCGCGCCGCGCCGCGGCAGGATCGTGACCAGCCCGTCGCGCTCCAGCAGCCGCAGCGCTTCGCGCACCGGCCCGCGGCTCACGGCGAATTCCGCGGCGATCCCCTGCTCCAGGATGCGCTGCCCGGGGACATACGCGCCGGTGATGATGCGCTCGGAAAGCTGCCCTGCGATCTGCTCGGGCAGCGAGCGCGTGAGCGGGGTCGCCTGCGGCGGCCCCTTGGCGCCTGCGGTCGCAGCGTGCGCGCCGCGTCGGGTCGGGTCCATGGCGCGACGATAGCCGCACGGTGTAGCATTGTCAACAATCTCTTGTTGACATGATTGGTCCGCAAGGCTTAGGATGCGCGGGCGCCGTCCGACCGGGCGCCGCGTCGCTGGAGTCCGCCGTTCTCGTTGCACACGATACCGCAGTCATCTTCGAGGAGCATTTGACCATGGCCAGAATCGAGATCAAGTCGGAAATCACCGGTACGGTATGGCAGGTGAAGTCCCGGCCCGGCGACAAAGTGGAGGCCGGCGATACGCTGATCGTGATCGAATCCATGAAGATGGAGATCCCCGTCATCACGGAAGACGCGGGCACGGTGAAGGAACTTCTGGTGAAGGAGAAGGACCCGGTGGCGGAAGGACAGGTGGTGGCGATACTCGAGGATTGAGGGCTGCTGCGAGATGAGCTGGAGCGCGGAAATCGAGGAGGTCCATCGCCGGCGGAAGCTCGCTGAGGCGTGCGGCGGCGCGGCGGCGGTGTCGAAGCATCACGCCGCAGGGAAGCTCACCATTCGCGAGCGGATCGCGCGCGTGCTGGATCCGGGCTCGTTTCGCGAAGTGGGGCAGCTGGCGGGGCGCGCCCGTTACGGCCCCTCCGGCAGCCTGGTCGACTTCGAGCCGGCGCCGTATGTGATGGGAATCGGCCGCATCGATGGTCGCCCGGTCGCAATCGGCGGCGAGGACTACACGATCCGCGCGGGGACGAGCTTCGGAGCCGACCGGCGCAAGGGCGGACAGGGTGGCTTCATCGAGGATCTGGCGTACGAGTACCGCATCCCCCTCGTCAATCTGATCGATGGGACCGGCGGTACGGTCGCCAGCGCCCGGCGCAAGGGTTACACGGTGGTGCCGGGCTATGGACAGGATGGATTCGAGCGCTCTGTCGATCTGATGGGCATCGTCCCGGTAGTGAGCGCGGTGATGGGCACGACAGCGGGCGGCCCCTCGGCCCGCGCGATTCTCGCGCACTGGTCGATCATGGTGCAGGGCACGGGCCAGATTTTCGCTGCGGGCCCGCCCGTGGTCGAGCGCGCGTTTGGCGAAAAGCTCACGAAAGAAGAACTGGGCGGCGTGAAGGTCGCGGTCGATACGGCGGGCACCCTCGACAACGTCGCGCTCGACGAGGAAGATTGTTTCCGTCAGATCCGGCGGTTTCTTTCCTACCTGCCGACGAACGTTTGGGAATTGCCGCCTGAGATCCCATGCGCCGACCCGGTGGACCGCTGCGAAGACGCGCTCGCGGACATCGTTCCCCGCTCGAGTCGCCAGGCCTATGACATGAAGAAGTTGCTCGGCCTGATCGCCGATCGCGAGACGTTATTCGAGATTCAGCCGACATTCGGGCGCAGCGTCATCACGACGCTCGCGCGGATGAACGGAAAAGTCGTGGGCCTGGTCGCGAACAACCCGATGTTCGGCGGCATCGTCGATCACAAGGCGGCGCGCAAGCAGGGACACTTCATCGAGCTGTGCGACATGTTTCACGTTCCGCTGATCTTCTTCGCGGATGTGCCCGGGCTGATGGTCGGCGCCGAATCGGAAGCGAACGCCATCCTGCGCGAGGGCGTGCGCGCGCGCTACATCGGCTTGCAGGTGAGCGTGCCGGTCTTCACCGTGATCGTGCGCAAGTGCTACGGCGTGGCCGGCGGCAGCGCGATCGACCGCCGCGGGCTCAATTTCAAGATCGCGTGGCCGTCTGCCGAGTGGGGTTCGCTGCCGGTGGAAGGCGGCGTCAAGGCGGCCTACCGCAGAGAGATCGAGGCCGCGCCGGACCCGGTGAAGCGGGAGCAGGAGATCGAGCAGGAACTGCGGCATCTTGCCTCACCGTTTCGTACGGCGGAGGCGTTCGCGGTGGAGGATCTCATCGATCCGCGCGAGACCCGGCCGTATCTCTGCCAGTTCATCGAGGCGCTGCAGCCGCGGCTGCGGACACAGCTCGGCCCGAAGTACAAGGCGGGCGTGCGGCCATGAACATTCACATCGAGGAGTAGTGTCATGGCAAAGCGCGAGATCGAGGGCGACTGGGTGATGGGCTGGCCGGACCGCAAGCGACCGGCCCTCATTGCCGGCAAGGATTCGCAGGGGCGCGTCATCAACGGCCGTGCGCCGATCACCGATCTCGAAGGGCTGATCACGCCGACCGACGCCTATTACGTGGTGAACCAGCTTGAGGTGCCCGAGCCCATCCATCCGGATGACTGGGTGCTGACCGTAGGCGGCGAAGTCGAGCGACCCATGGAACTGTCGCTCAAGGACCTGCAGAAACTGCCCGGCCGCACGGTGCGCGCGGTCACCGAATGCGCGGGCAACGATGCCGGCTATTTCGATTATTTGAGCAGGGGCGGGCGTAAGCCGTCCCGCATCAACCAGCAGGACATGCAGAAGCGCGCGGCCCAGCGCGAACGCAACGCCGTGCCTTCCACCGACGAGATCAGCAACGAAACGACGACGACCTGCGCCATGAGCGCCGGCGAGTTCACCGGCGTGCCGCTCGCCGAGGTCCTCAAGAAATGCGGTCTCACGGCGGGCGCGGTGTCGGTGCGGATGGAGGGTTTCGATCGCGGGCAGCCGGATCTCGCCGTGCAGTACCGCTCGGTGGGCCGTTCGGATTTTCAGCTCGTCGACCCCGGCGTCATCAATTACGAGAAGGGGCTGCCGATCGCGAAGGCGCTGCACCCGGACACGCTGCTCGCGTGGTCGATGAACGGCGAATACCTGCTACACATCCATGGCGCGCCGGTGCGCGCGGTGGTGCCGGGGTGGTCCGGCAACTGGTGGGTCAAGTGGCTGCAGAAGATCGAAGTGTTGAAGCATATGCCGGAGTGCTACTACCAGAAGCATTACTTCGTGTACGGCGATTCGCCCGACGACCCGAACAAGGAGATGATCACCGCGATGGGGGTGCGCTGCATCATCCTCGATCCGCTCGACGAGGATTCGCCGCTCGAGCGCGGCGCGCACAAAGTACGCGGGCTGGCGTGGAGCGGCATGGGCGCCATCACGCGGGTCGAAATCAGTGTCGATGACGGCCGATCCTGGGTCGATGCGCATCTCGAAGAGCCGCGTGAGCGCTGGTTGTGGGTGCGCTGGTCGTATCTCTGGGAGCCGGCCGCGCCGGGGCACTATCGCATCATGGCGCGCGCGACCGACGAGACCGGCCGCGTGCAGCCGCAGATCCCGTGGAATTACCAGCGCAAGCACTTCGACGGCATCGTCCCCGCCGACGTCACCATCGTGTAGCGGCGCGATGCATATCGTTGTTTGCGTGAAGCAGGTGCCCGACCCGGAGGCGGCCTTCAGCATGTTCAAGGTTGACGAGGCGGCGAAGCGCGTGGTGCCGGCGCCGGGACTTTCCATGGTGATGAGCCCCTTCGACGAGCAGGCGGTGGAGGCGGCGCTGCGCATCCGCGAACGGCATCCTGCAACGAAGATCACGGTGCTTACGCTCGGCGGTGAAGGCGCGCGCAGCACCCTCAAGCACGGACTGGCGATGGGCGCGGATCAGGGCGTGCTGCTCTGCGAGCCCGCGTTCGAGGCCGCGGACGGTTACGTGACGGTCCGGGCGCTCGCCGCGGCGATCAGAAAAATGGAAACCTGCGATCTCGTGCTGGCGGGGCGTCAGGCGGCAGACCGGGACGCGGGCATCGTCGGCGCGGGCGTGGCCGAGCTGCTGGGTTTTCCCCTTATCGCTTTTGCGAGCGATGTGCAGATTAACGAGACGACGCTCAGGGTAGAGCGGGTGATCGATGACGGCAGTGAAGTGGTCGAGGCCAGCCTGCCCGCTGTCGTGACCGTGTCAAACGAGCTGGGCGCGCCCCGCACGCCGAATCTGAGGGAGACCATGCGCGCGGCGCGCAAGCCGGTCGCGGTGTGGAACGCGGCCGATTTAGGCCTCGATGCCGGTGAGCTCCGCCCGCGAAGCCGCGTGGAACGGGTTTTTGCGCCGACCAGGCAGAACCGCTGCACGTTCATCGACGGTTCCGTGCAGCAGCAGGCGGCGGCGCTGGCGCGGGAGCTGAAGGCGGCGCACCTCCTATGAGCGCGAGCGCGCCGATACTCCTCATCGCCGAAGTCACGGAGCTCGGACCGACGCGCCTTACGCGTGAACTGCTCGCGCTCGCGCTACGGCTCAAAGCGTCCTCGGCGGGCAGCGTCAGCGCGGCGCTGTTCGGGAGGCCGTCCGGCGCGGCGGCGGAGGCGTTGATCGCCTTGGGCGCGGAGCGGGTTTACTGTCTGGACCATCCGGCGCTGGATCGGTACCACAGCGAAGCGTGGGTCAGCGCGGCCGCCCAGCTCTGCGGCGAGATCGCACCGGAACTCGTGCTGGCGGGGCACACCGCTACCGGGGCGGATCTCGCACCGCGACTCGCGTTTCGGCTGGAGGGTGCGGTGGCGACGGGATGCGTCGAGATCGCGCGGCAGGACGGCGCCTTCCATTTCACGCGGCCCTGTCACGGCGGCAACCTGCGCGAGACGCTGTCATTCGCGACCGCGCGTTGTGTGGCCACCGTGCGGGCCGGTTGCGGCGAGGCATCGGGGCGTAACGATACGCGTCGCGGCGAGATACGCCGTTTCATTCCCCGTCTAGGCGCTGAGCTGCAGCGGGTCCGCGTCGTCGAACGCCGTGCGGAGGACGCCGGCGGGATCCGGCTCGAGGACGCGCCCGTCATCGTTGCGGGTGGCCGGGGCTTGAACGGGCCCGCGGGCTTTCGCACGCTGGAGCAACTTGCAGATGCGCTCGGCGGCGCGGTCGGCGCGAGCCGTGTCCCGTGCGACCTCGGCTGGTGCCCGCGTTCCTGGCAGATCGGGCTCACCGGCCGCACGGTGCAGCCGGACCTCTATATCGCGGTGGGCATTTCCGGCGCCGGACATCACATGGCCGGCTGCGGCAACGCCAAGACCATCGTTGCAGTGAACACCGATCCCGAGGCCGCGATCTACCGGGACGCGCGCTTCGGCATCGTCGGCGACTATCAGCAGTTCATTCCGGCTTTCATCGAGGAAGTGCGCACACTCAAACGCGCAGCATCCGAAACGAGGTAGACCATGGCATTCGAGACATTGCTGAAGGAGTACGAGGCGCGCCGCGCCAAGGCGCTGGCGGGCGGCGGCGAGGATAAATACGCGAAGCGCAAGGCGGCGGGTGTGTGGAACGCGCGCGAGCGCATCGCCGCGTTGCTCGACCCGGACTCGTTCATCGAATCGGGACTGTTCGGCTCTTCGGGCGTCTATCCCGAGCAGGCGGATGAAACCCAGACCGACGGCAAGCTGGCGGGCTACGGCCGGATCAGCGGCTGCGATGTCGCCATCGTCGTCAACGATTTCACGGTGAAGGGAGCGTCCACCTCGTACACCAACAGCAGGAAAATCGCGCACATGAAGCGCACGGCGACCGAGCGCGGCATGCCGCTGGTGGTGATCGGCGAATCCACCGGCGCGCGCCTGCCGGACGCCATGGGCTCGCGCGGCATGGGGCTGCTGCTCGGCAATGACAACACGCAGTTCCGCCGCACGCGCGAGACGCCGATGTGCGCGGCGGCGTTCGGCCCTTCGTTCGGCTCGTCAACATGGCTCATGTGCCAGGCTGATTTCGCGGTGATGCAGAAGGGCGCCACGATGGCGGTCTCGAGCCCGCGCCTGGTGTCCATGGCGCTGGGGGAAAAAGTCGATACCGAAGCGCTGGGCGGGTGGCGCCTGCACGCGGAAATCACCGGGCTGGTCGACCTCGTCGCGGACCGCGAGGAAGAGGTGTTCGACGCCATCAAGAAATTTCTCTCCTACCTGCCCAGCCATCACAACGAGGCGCCGCCCGATGCACCGGTGCCACCGGGTTCGGGCAGCGACATGGAGCGGATTTTCTCGATCGTGCCCGAGAGCCGGACGCAGGTGTACGACATGCGGCGCATCATCGCGTGCATCGCCGACAAGGGCTCGGTGTTTGAACTGAAGCCCCGCTTCGGCAAGAGCGCGGTCACGTCGCTCGCCCGCCTCGGCGGCAAGAGCGTCGGCATCATCGCCAACAATCCCCTCCACCGCGGCGGCGCATTGGATGCGGACGCGTGCCGCAAGATCGTCGATTTCCTGGTGCTGTGCGACTCGTTCAACGTGCCGATCGTGCTGCTGGTCGATACGCCCGGATTCCAGATCGGAACCGAGGCCGAAAAGGCGGGGGCACCCGGACGCATCATGAATTTCATGAATGCGATGACGCTCGTCACCGTGCCACGCCTCTCCGTCATCATACGCAAGAGCTACGGGCGCGCGTATGTCTGCATGGGGGGCGGGCGGCACTCCGACGATATCGCGGCGTGGCCCACCGCCGAGGTGAGCTTCATGTCGCCGGAGTTTGCGACCAAGATCGTGCACGGCGTCGGCGTCGGGGAGCCCGGTTTCGAGGAAAAGTTCTCGCAGATCCGCAAAGGCAGCGACGTGTGGGGTCTTGCCGCCGTCTATGCCGCGCAGGCCGTGATCCGGCCCGAGCAGACGCGCGATTACCTGATCCGCATGCTGGAGGTCTACAAGCTGCGCATCACGAAGGGCGTGGGACAGCACCTCATGCGCAGCTGGCCCACGAGTTATTGAGAGGCGATCGATGTTCACCAAGGTTCTCGTAGCAAATCGTGGCGCCGTGGCCGCGCGCGTCCTGCGCGCGCTGTACGCGTTGCGCATCAAATCGGTCGCGATCTATTCGGAGGCGGATTACGGCGCGCCGTACCTGGAGATGGCGAGCGAGACGCAGGCGGTGGGGCCGGCGCCCGCGGCCGACAGCTATCTCAACCAGGAAAGGCTGATGGCGGCGATCGAGCGATCGGGTGCGGACGCCGTGCATCCGGGCTACGGCTTCCTCTCGGAGAACGCGCAGTTTGCGCAGCGTGTGATCGACGCGGGCGTGCGTTTCATCGGCCCGGCGCCGAAGTGGATCGATGCCATGGGACACAAGACGCGGGCGCGTGACATCGCGCGCCAATATGGCATGCCGCTGTCCGAGGGGTCGGGCGTGCTTCCGGCCGAGCCCGAGGCGATCCTGGCTGCCGCGCGCAGGATCGGTTTTCCCCTGCTGGTGAAGCCGGCGGGCGGCGGCGGTGGCATCGGCATGCTGGCGGCGCGCAGCGAAACCGAGTTGCTGGTGACGGTGGAGCGCTCGCGCTCGCTGGCCGCGCGCGGCTTCGGCAATGCCGAGGTCTACCTCGAGCGGCTGATCGAGCGGCCGCGCCACGTGGAGTTCCAGGTGCTGGGCGACCAGCACGGGGCCGCGGTGCATCTCTACGAGCGCGATTGCTCGACCCAGCGCCGCAATCAGAAAGTGATCGAGGAGGCGCCGGCGCCTGCCATCGCGCGCAGCGAGGTCGATGCCATGGCCGACAAGGTCGCCGCCATGGTGGGAGGCATGGGCTACGACAACATCGGCACGGTGGAGATGCTCTACGGCGCCGATGGCGCTTTCAGCTTTCTCGAAATGAACACCCGGCTGCAGGTCGAGCACGGGGTGACGGAAGCCGTGACCGGAGTGGACCTCGTCCACGCCCAGATTCGCAGCGCCGACGGCGAAAGGCTGGCCGCTATCCTGCCCGGGAAGATCACGCTGTCGGGGCATGCGATCCAGGCACGCATCTATGCCGAGGACCCGAAGAATTTCTTCCCTTCGCCGGGACGCCTCAAGGTATTTCGCCTCCCCGAGGACAGGACGATTCGGGTTGAAACCGGTTACGCCGAAGGCCGCGACGTGACCCCGTTCTACGATCCGATGATTGCAAAGATCATCGTGCACGAACCGACTCGCGAGCGCGCGATCGCCCGGCTGCTCGAAGCGCTGAAGACGGTGGACATCCAGGGCCTCAAGCATAACGTGCCGGCGGTGCTCGCCGTGCTCGACTCCAGCGCATTTCGTGAAGGCGAGGTGCACACCGGCATCCTTCCGCAGGTCTTGACGCCCGGGAAAGCGGCATGATGAATCCCGCGGAACTCATTGGTCGGGCGCGCCGCGAAGGACGCAGGGCGCTCGACGAGCGATCCGGCAAGGCGCTGCTTGCCGCATACGGCATCGCGGTGCCGCGCAGCGTGCTCGTGCCGGGCGCGGCTGAAGCGAGCGGGGCGTTGGGCGATCTGCAACCGCCCTACGTCGTAAAGGTGGTCTCGCCCGACATCCTGCACAAGAGCGACGTCGGCGGCGTCAGGGTAGGCCTGCAATCCGCGGACGATGTTTCAAACGCAATCATGACGATGATGCAACAACCGGTCATCGCGAATTCGCGAATCGACGGATTCCTGGTGGAGGAGATGGCGCCGCCGGGGCAGGAGATGGTGATCGGCGGGCTGCGCGATCCGGATTTCGGGCCGCTCGTCATGGTGGGCCTGGGGGGCATCTTCGTGGAAGTGCTGGCCGACGTCGCCTTCCGGATCTGCCCCATTACGCCGCTCGATGCGGAGGAGATGCTGGGCGAGCTCAAAGGGGCGGCGCTTTTGCGCGGTGCGCGCGGCGGCAAGGCGGTGTCGCAATCCGCGATTATCGAGGCGCTCATGAAGATCGGCGGCGAAGACGGTCTGCTGATGCGCCACGCCGCGGACATCAAGGAGGCGGACGTCAATCCGTTTATCGTGTCCGAGCAGGGTGGCGTCGCCGTCGATGCGCGTTTCGTTATCGCGTGAAGGCCATGGACACCACCCGAATACTCGAGCAGTACGCGCCGCTCTTCACGCCGAAGACGGTGGCGGTCGTCGGCGCCTCGACCAAGGGGGCGGCGCTGCCCAACGTGTTCATCCGCCGCATGCGTGAATTCGGTTATGAAGGCGCCATCTATCCGATCCACCCGAGCGCGGCGGAAATAGACGGGCTGCAGGCGTACAAAAGCCTCGGCGCGACGCCGGAGCCGATCGATTACGCCTACATCGCGATCGGTGCGGCGCAGGTTCCGCCACTGCTCGAGGCGGGAAAGGGGCGCGTGCGTTTCGCGCAGGTCATCTCGAGCGGATTCGGAGAAGTCGACGAAGGCAAGGCGCTGCAGGAGGAACTCGCCGCCGCCGCGCGGGAAGGCGGGATGCGTCTTCTCGGCCCCAATTGCCTCGGCATCTATACGCCGCGGGGGCGCATCACCTTCGCGGAAATCGGCCCGCGGGACGTGGGTGAAGTGGGCATCATTTCGCAAAGCGGCGGGCTGGGGACCGACATCATCCGGCGCGGGCTGAACCGCGGCCTCAGGTTCTCGGGACTGATCACCGTTGGCAACTGCGCCGATATCGGTCCAACCGACATTTTGGAGTATTACCTCGCGGACCCGCAGACGCGCGTCATCGGTCTCTACATCGAAACGGCGAAGGACGGCAGGCGGCTGTTCGAGACGCTGAAGGAAGCGCGGGCGGGCAAGCCGGTGGTGGTGCTCAAAGGCGGGCGCACGCAGCAGGGCCGCGCCGCCGCCGCCTCGCATACGGGTTCGCTCGCCGGCGATGACCGCGTGTGGATTGCGCTGTCGAAGCAGACCGGCTGCGTCATGGTCGAGACGCTGGATCAGTTCATCGACGCGCTGCTCCTGTTTCAGGCGTTGCAACCGAACACCGCCAGGCCGACGAAGCGCGTCGTGCTGTTCGGCAACGGCGGGGGTACCAGCGTGCTCGCCACAGACTATTTTGCGCGGCTGGGGCTGGATGTGCTGGCGTTCGAAAGGGCGGCGATCGACGCGCTCGCCGCGATGAAGCTCCCCCCGGGCACAAGCATCACCAACCCGGTGGACTGCCCGGTCGGCACGCTGCAGCAGGACGACGGCCGCGTCGCAGAGAGAATTCTGGATGTCATCTACCGGCACGGCAATCCGGATGCGCTGGTGATGCATCTCAACCTCTCCGCATTCGTCGGCCGCACCAAGCGGGAAGTGCTGGATAACCTGGTGGACGCGGCGCTCCGCGTCCAGGAAAGGCATCCCGGCAAGGCGCACTTCGTGCTGGTACTGCGCTCTGACGGCGAGCCGGGCCTCGAGGAGCGCAAGCGGGAATTTCGGGCCCGCGCCGTGCGCCTCGGCATTCCGGTCTATGACGAAATGGCCAATGCCGGCCATGCCCTCGCGGCACTGCAGGCTCACGAACGCTATGTAAGATCACGCAGCGCGAATTAGATGTATACCTACGATTTCCGGCTGGTGAATTATCCGCTGCGGCTCCACAGCGGCAGGGATGCGCTGAAGAACCTGCCCGGGGAAGTCAAGCGTCAGCACGCCGCGCGCGCGTTCATCGTCTGCGGGCGGACCGTTTCGCGCCAAACCGCGCTGATCGAGCGCCTGCGAACGCTGCTCGGCGAGATGTGCGCGGGTGTGTTCGATGAGATGGCCAAGGAATCGCCCTTGGCGGCGATCGTGCGCGCGCGCGATGCCGCGCGCGATGCGAACGCCGACCTGCTGATCGGCGTGGGCGCCGGGAGCGTGATCCAGGCGACGCGCGTGGTCGCTATCCTGCTGGCGGAACAGCGGCCGGTCGAAGAGCTGATCACGCAGTATCCCGAGCACGGTTCCGCTGTCAGCCCTAAACTGATGGCGCCGAAAATCCCCATCATCAACGTACTGACGGCGGCGACTTCGGCACAGAACCGGGCGGGGTCCGCGGTAAAAAGCGAAAACATGGATCACCGCATGGAGTTCTTCGATCCGAAGACGCGCCCGGTTGCGCTGTTCTGGGATGCCGATGCGCTGCTCACGGCGCCGGCCACCCTCGCGCGCGACACCGGCGCCGCGGTGCTCTGGCGCGCGGTGATGAATCTGGGTGCCGCGCACGTCAATCCGTTGGTGGAAGGCGATCGCCTGCAGGCATACCGGCTGGCACGCAGTGCGATGGCCAGGATCGGGGATGCGCAGGACGCCGGCCCGCGCATCGATCTGTGCGCCGCCGCATTTCTCCAGAACCGCGACGCCGACGACGGCGGCACGATGTTCGAACGGCACTGGGCGGGCCGCGTCATCTACGCCTTCGCCGCGGCACTCTTCAACCTCCACCCGCACGTGAGCCAGGGGGCGGCCAACTGCGCCTTGAGCGGCACGGTCATACGAAAACTCGGCGGGCGCAATCTTCCGGAAATGACGCGCATCGCGCAGGCGCTCGACGCCTGGAATGACAACGCCCCGCCGGAGAGTGCGCCGCAGCGCGCGGCGGACGCGCTGGACGCGCTGTTCCGCGATATCGGAATGCCGACGCGGGTGGGGGAGCTCGACGTGCCGAAAGAAAGCGCGGAGCGCATGCTCGAGCATGCGCTGAAGAACTTCAACGCCGATCCGAAACGGGAATTCCTGCGCGAGCGCGACCTGCTGAAGGCGGTGCTGCTGGACGCGTGGTAGAAAGCGGCAGAGGACGATTAAACAGGAAAGGAAGCATGGATACACTCGAGATCGGGATGAAGCATACGGCCGAATGGGAGGTGACGGAAAATCGCTGTACCACCCGCGGCGAATACAAGGTGTTCTCGACGCCCTCGATGACGCAGTTCGTCGAGATGACGGCGCAGGCGCTCGCCGCGCCGCACCTCAAGCCGGGTCAGGGGCAGGTCGGCATGTCGGTCTACATCCGGCACCTCGCCGCCACGCCAATGGGCAAGAAAGTGCGCGCGGAGGCCGAGCTGGTCGCCATCGACCGCCGCAGGCTCACTTTCAAGGTCAAGGTGTTCGACGACGTCGAGCAGGTCGGCGAGGCGGAACACGACCGCTTCGTCATCGACGTCGACAAGTACATCGAGCGCCTGAAAAAGAAGATCAGCGCTTCGACGCCATCGTCGACTTGATCAGCGAGCGCGGGTCGCGCAGGCGGAAGCGTCCGGACTCGACCTGGGCAAGAAACTCGGCGGTGATGCGGTTGAAGAAGTCGGGCTCTTCGAGATTGACCGCGTGGCCGGTTCCCGGCACCACCGTGAGCCATGCCGAGGGGCAGACGCGCTTGATGAAGACGCCGGGCTCGAGGCAGTTGTTGTCCTCGTCGCCGGTGACCATGTGCAGCGGCACCTTGAGTTTCGAGAGTCCGCGCTCGAGGCTGTAGACGCTCGGCCGTTTCGCCTGTATGCCGCGCAGCGTGTTGGCGGAACCGAGGGCCGAGTGCTTCGCGAACTCGGCGCAAAAGTGCTTGAAGCCCCGCGGGTCCTTGTTCTGGAACTGCACGCGCGACGGACCGATCTGGTAGGGCTTGATCGCCTCCGGCGTGCCCAGTTCCTCGAAGCGCCGCGCCATCACTTCCGTGTCGCGTGCGAACTGCACCTTCTTGTCCGGATCGGAGCCGTAGCCCACGCCGATCGCGGTGAGCGAATAGGCCAGGCGCGGATAGCGCAGGCCGAAATGGACGGTGGCGAAACCGCCCATCGAGCAGCCGATGATGTGCGCCTTGCGGATCTTGAGATGGCGCATGACGTTCGCGATGTCGTCGGTCGCGATCGCCTGCGAGTACTTCGAGCCGGCCTTCGGCACGTCGGAGGGCGGATAGCCGCGCGCGTTGTAGGCGATGCAGCGGTAGCGGCGGCTGAAGTAGCGCAGTTGCGGCTCCCAGCTGTAGATATCGTCGGCGAACTCGTGCACGAATACGATGGGCAGCCCTTTGCCCGCCTCTTCGTAGTACAGGCGGACTCCGTTCGATAGGGCATACGGCATGGTTTTCTCTCCTCTTCGTTGAAACGATTTCGAAAATGCGACGGCGCTATCGGATCTGTTTTCCGGGCGCCATCGTCGATGCAATGAGTGAACGCGGGTCGCGCGGCCGCCAGCGGCCGGACTCGACCTGCGCCAGGAAGTCCGCGGTGATGCGATTGAAGAACTCCGGTTCCTCGACATTGACCGCGTGCCCGGTGCCCGGCACGACCGCCAGCGATGCTGACGGGCAAATGCGCTTGATGAACAGGCTCGGACCCAGCGCGCTCGGATCTTCATCACCGCAGACGACCTGCAGCGGCACGGCAAGACGACGCAGGGCCGATCCGAGCCGGTAGATGCTCGGTCGCCGGGCCTGCACGCCGCGCAGCGTATTCGCAGCACCCAGCGCCGAATGTTCGGCCACCCGCGCGTAGAACTCCTCGAAGCCGCGGGGGTCCTTCAACCGCAGCGGCACGCGCGCCGGGTGATTCAGGTACATCTTCACCACCTCGCGCGTGCCGAGCGCGAGATAGCGCTGCGCCTGCGATTCGGTGTCGCGCTGGAACTGCGCCAGTTTCTCCGGGTCCGATCCGGCGCCGACACCGACCAAGGTCAGCGAGTTCGCCAGGCGCGGGTTGCGCAGGCCGAACTGCAGCGTGGTATAGGCGCCCATCGAGCAACCCACGATATGCGCTTTTCGCTCGCCGAGATGTCGCAACAAGTTGGCGATGTCGTCGGCCGCAATGCGGTATGAATATTGGGATACCGGGTGCGGCACCTCCGAAGGCGGATAGCCGCGCGCATTGAACGCGATGCAGCGATGCCTGCGGCCGAAGCGCCGCATCTGCGCTTCCCAACTGTAAAGATCACCCGAAAACTCGTGCACGAAAACAATCGGTGTTCCCTTTCCGCACTCTTCGTAGTAGAGGCGGACTCCGTTCGACCGGGCATAAGGCATGGCTGGTTGTTCTTCCGCTGGCGGCGCCTACTTTAGCTCATTTTGGGGCGCCCGCCTGATGGGCGATTCGTATGCCGATGAGCACGAGCACCGCACCGGCCATCTGCACTGCGCTTACCGTCTCGCCGAGGAGCGCCCACGCGAAGAGTGCCGCCACGACCGGCTGCAGCAACAACCCGACCGAAGAGAACGTCGCGGGCAAATGCGCCATGGCGTAGGCGATGAGGCTTTGTCCGGCGACTTGGGCAAAGAGCGCAAGCCCGAACAGCTTGAGCCAGCCGATGCCCGAATCCGGCAGGAGCTGATCTCCGGAA
>JBQTJV010000254.1:0-12433 GCA_052386775.1 Betaproteobacteria bacterium | reverse complement strand
ACTACCCGCAAGGACGCGTCACCGACCACCGCAACAATCTCACGCTCTACAAGATCGCGCAGATCATGGACGGCGACCTTTTCGAGCTTACCGAAGCCCTGGTCGCGGAGAATCAGGCCGAGCTGCTTGCGCAGCTCGGCGAAGAAGCGACCGCGTAGCTTCAGCTCCCATGCTGACGATACGCGATGCGCTCGCCGCCGCCCGGCACACCATCGATGCGATCGATGCCCGCGTGCTGTTGTGCCACGTGCTGGGAAACGATGCCGCGTACCTCGCTGCCCACCCCGATAAGGCGCTCACGGCCGAGCAGCGCCGCGCTTATGAAGCCGCCGTATCGCGTCGTGGCGCCGGAGAGCCGGTGGCGTACATCACCGGACGGCGTGAATTTTACGGTCTGGCGTTGCGGGTTACGCCGGCGGTGCTCATCCCGCGACCGGAAACCGAACTGCTGGTCGAACTGGCGCTGGCGCGTATTCCGCGCGAAGAACCGAGGGATGTGCTCGACCTGGGCACGGGCAGCGGTTGCATCGCGCTCAGTCTGGCGCATGAGCGCCCGCTGGCTCGCGTCGTCGCCGTCGACCTTGCTGCGGACGCGACGGCGCTTGCCCGGGAAAACGCGCAAGGACTGGCGATTGCCAACGTCGAGTTCGCCGTCGGCGACTGGTTTGCTGCTGCGGCGGGCGAGCGCTTCCACCTGGTCGTCTCCAATCCGCCGTATGTCGCCGCCGCCGACCCGCATCTCGCGCAGGGCGACCTGCGCTACGAGCCGCAAGGCGCACTCGTCGGCGGGCCCGACGGCCTAGAGGCCATCCGCGTGATCGCTGCAAATGCGCGCCGCTCGCTGCACCCGGGCGGCGCACTGTTGCTCGAGCATGGCTATGATCAGGGTGGCGCGTGCCGCAGCCTGCTGCAGGCGGCCGGATTTCATGGCGTGCAGACCTGGCGCGATCTTGCCGGTCACGAGCGGGTGAGCGGCGGTCAGGCTTGACGCTGGCGTCCGCTACCCGTTACACTTTTTAGTCGAGTGAAATTGTCAACTATTGGAGAAACCATGAGCATTCAGGACGTTATCAAGGACCAGGTGACCAAGAACCAGGTCGTACTGTATATGAAGGGTACGCCTGATTTTCCCCAGTGCGGATTCTCGGCGAACGCGATCGGGATGCTGCGTGCCTGTGGCGTCGAGCGGCCGTTCACCGTCAACGTGCTGGAGAATCCGGAGATTCGTCAGGGCATCAAGGAATACGCCAACTGGCCGACCATTCCGCAGCTCTATGTCAACGGCGAATTCGTCGGCGGCTGCGACATCATGATCGAGATGTACCAGAGCGGCGAACTGCAGAAGATGCTGGGAAAAGCGACCGTCTGACGACCTGCGGCTGCATGTAAAGGGCCCGCCCCGCGCGGGCCCTTTCGGTTTCTATCGAGAGACTGCGCTTTCGGGTTCTGTTCCCGCCGCTTCCCACGCGCCGTATGCAAACTGGAACAGCAGGATCAGCGCCATCACGAAGAGCGCACGCTTGAGCCAGGTGCGATAGGCGGCCGCCTTGAGCCGGCTGCGCACCCGCATGCCGTAGACGACGGTGACCGTGGCGATCACGGCCAGGGGCAGGGTGGCGATCCACTGCGCCGCCGGCACGCCGCCCACCGTCGCGAGCGTGACGAATTGTGTCGACTTGCCGACCGTGAAGCAGATGTTGAGCGCCTGCACCAGCATCGCCGGCGTAAGACCCAGCGCGAGGTAATAGATCAGCAGCGGCGGCGCGGCGATATTGGCGGTGCCTTCCGACATGCCGGCTGCAATCCCGAAGACCGCCGCGAAAATCTGGCGGTGCTCCTTGATGGTTGTCCAGTCCGCCCGCCCGACGCGGTCGAGATTCAAATAGAGCAGGATCATGCCCGCCAGCAGCAGCGAATACGGAAACTGCGGAGCGAGCACGAACAATCGCGTGCCGACCGCCGCGCCGATCAGCATGTAGATCGGCATCATCCAGAACTCGGCGAGCGCGCGGCGCAACGAGCCGCTCATCAGGACGTTGGCCACCACGGCGGCGAGGCACGGCAGCAACACCACGATCACTGCCGTGCGCATGTCGGTGACGAGGACGATCAGCGGGGTGGCCACGAGCGGAAAGCCGAGCCCGAGCGCACCCTGCACGAATCCGGCGAGCGCGATGACCGCGCAGATCCAGAGCACGAACTCGATGGAAAGCGCTTCAAATCCCGGCATCAGCGAGCCGCTGCCGCGCGGTGAGGTGGGTCGAATGGGGACATTGGACTTTTTTTTGCGAGCGCAGTGTACCAGATACGCCGTTTCCTCAGTCTTGGCCGTTTGTCTGGACGCGGCGGCCATGTCACCATACGCGCGTTGAGGAGGGACGATGCAGCCGGCCAATCTCGTTTTCATCATGTCGGACGAGCACAACAAGCGCGTGCTGGGCTCGTACGGCCACACCATGATCAGGACGCCGAATCTCGACCGGCTCGCCGCGCGCGGCACGCGGTTTACCAGTGCCTACACGAATTGCCCGATCTGCGTTCCCGCCCGGGCGGCGTTCGCGCCCGGACAGTACGTGCACCGCATCCGCTACTGGGACAACGCCATCGCCTATGACGGTCGCGTGGCCACGTGGGGACACCGGCTGATGGCGCAGGGCCATCACGTCGCCGCGATCGGCAAGCTGCACTACGTGGATTCCGATCCGCAGCGCAACGGTTTCGATGAGGAAATCCTGCCGATGCACATCGTGAACGGCGTCGGCGATCTGCTGGGCCTGATACGTGACGAACTGCCGCGGCGGCCGGGGTCGGCCAGGCTGGGACCGGAAGCCGGTCGCGGCGAATCGGAGTATACGCACTACGACCGCAGCATCGCGCAGGAGACGGTACGCTGGCTGACAGAGGATGCGCCGCGCCACCGGGACCAGCCCTGGGCGCTGTACGTGGGCTTCGTCTCGCCGCACTTTCCGCTGATCGCGCCGCCGCAGTTCTACGATCTTTACCCGGAAGACCAGGTACCGTGGCCGGACATGTACGAACACGATCAGCGACCGCGCCATCCGTTCATCGACGCGATGCGCAAGTGCCTGTGCTTCGACGAACCGTTCGATCCGCCGATGGTGCGGCGCGCGATTGCCGCTTACATGGGACTGGTATCCTTTCTCGACGACAACATCGGCCAGATCCTCGGCGCGCTCGAAGCCACCGGCCTCGCGTCATCTACGCGCGTGATCTATTCCAGCGATCACGGCGACAACCTCGGCACGCGCGGCATGTGGGGCAAATCGACGATGTACGAAGAATCCGCCGGGATACCGATGATCATGGCGGGGCCGGACATCGCGACCAACGCGGTGTGTCACACGCCGGTCACGCTGGCGGATGCTTTCCCGACTTTCATTCAGGGACTGGGGGCGCGACCCGACCCAGACGACACCACCTTGCCGGGGAACTCGCTGATCGACATCGCGCGCGGCCAGGCGCCAGAGCGTACCATCCTTTCGGAATATCATGCCGCCGGCGCGATATGCGGCGCGTACATGATTCGTCGCGGCCGGTACAAGTACATACACTACACGGGCTTGCCGCCGATGCTGTTCGACTTGGCGCGAGACCCCTGCGAGCGCGTCGATCTCGGCCGCGAGCCGGGTCACGCACAGCTTGTCGCCGAGTGTGAAGCGGCGTTGCGCAAAGTGGTCGATCCCGAAGCAACCGATCGCCTCGCCAAGACGGATCAGCGCGCGCACATCGACCGGCACGGCGGAAAAGATGCGATATTGAAACGCGGCACGTTCCGCTATTCGCCCCCGCCCGGCGTGAAAGCGGCGTACTACTGACCGGATGAATAAGCGCGGACCGTCATCCCGGGCTCGAAATCCGCGAGCGCTGCGCCGCCGTCAGGGCCGCCCGGAAACAGGATGCTGCGCTCGAGCGGTGCTGGCGCTTGCTTTGGTGATATCGGCGTCCCCGGTATTCGGCGCCGAGAGCTATCCCGCCCGGCCGATCCGGTTCCTGGTGCCGTCGCCACCCGGCGGCTCCCCCGACATCCTCGCGCGCATCGTGGCCAGCGGGCTGGGACAACGCCTGAATCAGCAGGTGATCGTGGACAACCGCGCCGGCGCGAGCGGCATCATCGGCGTGGAGATCGCGAAGAACGCAGCGCCGGACGGTCATACGTTGCTGCTCGCCACCTCGACTTCGTTCGCCTCGCTGCCGGCGCTTGCCCCCAAGCTGCCGTACGATCCCGTCCGGGATTTCATCGCGGTATCGCGCATCGCCTGGGTTGCGAACGTGATCACCGTCAATGCCGGCCTTGAAGCCAATAGCGTTGCCGAATTGGTGAGGCTGGCAAAGGCGCGTCCCGGACAGCTCAACTATGGGTCCGCGGGGAACGGTTCGCCGGCGCATCTCGCCGGTGCGATGCTGAACGTGCTGGCAGGCGTGAACATGCAGCATGTGCCCTACAAGGGCGCAGCGCCGGCCCTCACCGACATGATCGCCGGCCAGATCCAGGTCTTGATTACCTCGCCTCTGGTCGCGATGCCGCATGGGCGTGCCGGCCGCATCAAAGTGCTTGCAACCACCGGTGCGCGGCGCGATCCGCTGCTGCCCGAGCTTCCTTCCGCCGCCGAGACGGTAGCCGGATACGAGATCGTGCAATGGTGGGGCGTGGCGCTGCCCGCCAAAACGCCGCCGCCGCTCGTAGCCCGCTTGCACCGTGAAATCGTCGCGGTGCTCAAAGCGACCGAAGCGCAGCGCGCGATGAACAAGAACGGCGCAACACCGAGCCCGGAATCCCCCGCCGAATTTGCCGCGTTCATCGCGGCCGAGCGCGAGCGCATTGCGAAAATCGGTCGGCAGGCGGGCATCACGCTCGACTGATCGCAGATGCCTGCGCCGCTGCGCGATAAGTACGATTACGTGATCGTCGGGGCCGGGTCGGCGGGCTGCGTGCTTGCCCATCGTCTCACCGAGAACGGTCGCCACACCGTGCTGTTGCTCGAGGCCGGCCCCAAAGACAGCTATCCGTGGATACACATTCCGATCGGGTACGGCAAGACCATGTTTCATCCGGTCTACAACTGGGGTTTCTACACCGAGCCCGAACCGGCCATGAACAACCGTCGCCTCTACTGGCCGCGCGGGCGCGGGCTCGGCGGTTCCTCGTCGATCAATGGCCTCATCTATGTGCGCGGGCAACCGCAGGACTACGACGGCTGGGCGGCGCTCGGCAATCGCGGCTGGGGCTGGCGCGATGTCCTGCCGTACTTCCGGAAGATGGAGCACAACTCGCGCGGGGCGAGTGAATACCACGGCGGCGATGGGCCGCTGTGGTGTTCCGATATCGGCGAGCGCCACGAGCTGATGGAAGCCATCATCCGCGCGGGCCATGAACTGGGTGTGCCGCGCAACGACGACTTCAACGGCGTATCCCAGGAAGGCGTGGGCTATTATCAGCTTTTCACCCGCGCCGGCTGGCGGTGCTCTGCGGCGGCGGCCTATCTGCGGCCGGCGCAGAAGCGCGCCGGTTTGCGCGTGGAAACGAATGCGCACGCCACCGCCATCACATTTGAGGGCACGCGTGCGACCGGGGTCGAATACCGGCAGCACGGTCTCGTCAAGCAGGCGCGCGCGGCACGCGAGGTGATACTCGCAGCCGGCGCGGTACAAACGCCGCAGCTACTGCAGCTTTCCGGAGTGGGGCGCGCGGCGTTTCTGCAGCAGATGGGAATTCCGGTCATCAGGGATCTGCCCGGTGTCGGCGAAAACCTCCACGACCATCTGCAGTTTCGCCTCATGTACAAGGTGAGCAAGCCGATCACCACCAACGATCAGTTGCGCACCTTGTCCGGACGGCTCGGCATCGGGCTCAAGTGGCTGCTCTTTCGCACCGGGCCGCTTGCCGTCGGCATCAACCAGGGCGGGCTGTTCACGCGCGTGCTGCCAGAATCCACCAGGCCCGACATTCAATTTCACTTCGCCACGCTCTCGGCCGACATGGCCGGCGGCAAGCCGCACCCGTGGTCGGGGTGCACGTTTTCAGTGTGCCAACTACAGCCCGAATCGCGCGGCACGGTCACGATCGCCTCGCGCGATCCGCTCGAGCCGCCCGCCATGCGCCCAAACTATCTCACCCGCGAGGTGGATTGCCGCTGCGCCGTCGAAGCCATCAAGTTTGCGCGCCGCCTTGCCGCGGCACCCGCGCTGAAGGAATATCTTGCTGAAGAGTACCGGCCCGGGCCCGGGGCTGCCAGCAATGAAGCGTTGCTCGAGTTTGCCCGCAACCACGGCGCAACGATTTTCCATCCTTCAGGTACGTGCCGCATGGGCGCTGATCCGATGGCGGTCGTGGACGAGCGGCTTCGGGTCCACGGCGTGCCCGGATTGCGCGTGGTGGATTGCTCGGTCATGCCGACGCTCGTCTCCGGCAACACGCACGCGCCGGTGGTGATGATCGCGGAGAAGGCCGCGGATATGATCCGTGCCGATGCCACCTAGCCTGGTCCACTCCGGACAAGTTCAAAAACGCGGAGCCCGGAGCCCCGAGCTCGGTCTCGATAGACCACAGCAGCTCACTTTACGTGCCGGTTCCCGGGGCGTAGCATCTACGGCCCGCAAGGGCTCGCTGCCGGCACGAAACAATACGACATAAGATGACGGCGTAATAGCCGAGCTGCGGTCCGGTTCTGTCGAGAGCCAAGGGAGGGGTAGCGATGTTTCGTCGTGGCGGCGCGCGTTTCACCATTTCACGCCTGTTTCCGTGCCCGGTGCGGAACCTTGGCCCTGCCTGCCTGGCTGCCTCACAGCGCGCCTCGATCCTCCGCAATACCCAAAGTCCTTTCTTGCACCGCCCAACGCGACGGCGCCTGTTGATCACCGGAACAATATGGCCGCTCCTTGCATGCGTGGGTGCGGCACACGCGCAGTCCAAGGCGCCGGGGGGCAAACCGGTGCGTGTCGGCATGCTGTCCGCAGGAAGAGTGTCCGGGCCGCAGATCTACCCCAAACTTTTCGTCGAGACCCTGCGCGAGCTCGGATGGGTGGAAGGCCGCAATGTCGTTTACGACCGGGTGTTCGCGGAAGGCGACTTCTCGCGCCTGCCTGCGCTTGCCGCGGATCTGGTTGCCCGCAAGCCCGACTTGGTGTACGCAAACAACAATCCAACTGCCCTCGCCGCCCATGGCAAGACTCGCACGATTCCCATCGTCTTCAGCTCCGCGCTCGATCCAATTGGCGCCGGGCTGGTGCAAGGTCTCGCGCGCCCCGGCGGCAATGCTACCGGGGTTGCGAACATTGGCCCGGAACTTGCCGCCAAGCGCATGCAGGTGCTGCGGGATGTATTTCCGACGATACAGCGCGTCGGTGTGCTGATCACAAGCACCGGGCGGTCTCCTCAAGGGACGTCTGATCGAGGACTGAAGGCGGTCGAAGAAACGGTCGGAGCGACGGTAAAGGTGATCCCCGCCAAGGCGAATACCGCCGCGGAACTGGACGCGGCGTTCTCGCTTCTCGCAGAGAATCGAGTCGAAGCCGTGCTTCTGACGCAGACGGCGCTGTTCATGACGGAGCGCAAGCGGGTGCTTGAGTTAACTACGAAGCATCGGCTGCCCGTAATGGGATACCGCACTGCCTTTGCGGATGACGGTGCGCTCATGTCCTACAGCGAGGTGCTCGAAGAGCAGGTCCGTCGCGCTGCGCATATCGCCGACAAGATATTGAGGGGAGCGAAGCCCGCCGACATTCCGGTCGAGCAGCCGACGAAGTTCGAGCTGATCATCAACCTCAAGACCGCCCGGGCGCTCGGCATTGCGATTCCCGAGAGGTTGTTGTTGCAAGCGGATCGGGTTATCGAATGAAAAGTAAATCCGCACACATTGGTTGTGGTTTACCTCGCCACATTCGCACGGAAGCAGCGGGCCGTTCAAAGCGGCGAGAATTGTTGCTAACGGCGTTGGCGTGGGCTGCGCTCTCCTGCCTGGGCGTGGCTCGCGCGCAGCCGAAAAAGCCTGCAGGCAGGCCGATGCGGGTTGGGATCATTACATTCGCCCGATCGACTGCGGAGCCGAACAACATCAAGTCGTTCATCGGGGCACTGAGCGCGCTGGGTTGGTCGGAAGGGCGCGACATTGTTTATGACGTCGTTTATGCGGAAGGTGATCAAGCGCGCCTTCCGGCGCTCGCTGAAAAAATCGTGGCGGGCAGGCCCGATGTGATCCTCGCGCCGAGTGCGTTTGAGCTTGCACCGGTATTGAAAAATACGGGCTCGATACCGGTCGTGTTCTGGGGGGTGAACGACCCGGTGGCGCAGGGTTATGTAAAGAGCCTGGCTCGCCCCGATGGCAACGTAACCGGGATTGCCAACATCGGTTGGGAGCTTGCGGGCAAGCGTATGCAGCTGCTCAAGGAAGTATTGCCCAAGATAAGCCGTGTCGGCGTGCTGGTGACTTCGGCGCGCTCGTCTTCCCTGGAGCAGAAGTTCATCGAACAGGCGGCGGGCGGCAATATAAAGGTTGTGCCCGCGAAAGTCACGCCCGCAATGGTGAAAGCCCCCCCGGACCTCGACGCCGCTTTGGCGCTGCTTGCGGAAAACCGCGTCGAGGCGGTGCTTACCACCCAGATTTCGGTATTCAGTCGCGAGCGCCGGCGCATACTGGACTTCACGACTGCACGCGGCATTCCGCTGATCGCACACGCGGCCAGCATGGCTGACGATGGATCACTTGTCGCATACGCGCCGGTTTTCTCCGAGCGGATCGAGCGCAGCGCGAGCATAGTAAACAAGTTGCTTAGAGGCGCGAAGCCCGCCGATATTCCGGTGGAGCAGCCGACAAAGTTCGAGCTCGTCATCAATCTGAAGACCGCCAAGGCGCTCGGCATAACGATTCCGGAAAAGCTGCTGCTGCGCGCCGATCGGGTGATCGAGTGAGCAGCAGGCGTCGACGCGGATTGGTGCTCGCGCTCCTTGCGTGCCCGATCATCTGGGCGCGTGCACAACCGTCAGCCGCAGCGAAGCCGGTGCGCGTCGCGTTGCTCAGAACACAGGCCGTGAAGTCGGACAGGATTTTCGAGGATGCCATGCGCGACCTCGGCTGGGTGGAGGGGCGAGACGTCGTCTATGACCGCGCTTTTGCGGACGGCGACGCCAAACGCTTGCCCGAGATTGCCGCCGCGCTCGTCACCCGGAAACCCCATCTGATCCATCTGCGAAACAACCCGGAGCTGCGCGCGGCGTTGGCGGCGACACGCGCGAACCCGATTCCGATTGTTTTCGCCTCGGTTTCTGATCCGGTCGAGAGTGGCTTTGTCAAGAGTCTTCGCCGCCCGGAAGGCAATGTAACCGGAATCACCAGCCTCGGCTGGGAGCTGAGCGGCAAGCGCATGGAGCTCGTGAAGCAGGTAATGCCGAATATCAGTCGGGTCGGCGTGCTCTTCTCACCCGGACACTTGTCGGCGCAGCGCGAAGTAGAGCTGATTGCGCACTCAGCGGGTCCTCTCGTGCAGGTCACGACGTTCACCGTGAACAGTCCGAAAGACATCGACACGGCGTTTGCGGCCGCCGTCGCCGGTCGCGTCGAGGCCGTGCTCGCCACCAGTCGTCCGGTTTTCGGCCTCGCTCGCAAGCGCATCATCGAGCTTGCAGCCACCCACCGCATCGCCGTAATCGGGCCGGCACCCGCATTTGCCGAGGCGGGCGCGCTTGATGTCATATAGCAGTGTCTTCGCCGAACACCTGCGTCGCTCGGCTCATATCGCCGACAAGATTCTGAGAGGCACGCCGCCCGCAGATATTGCTGTTGAGCAGCCAACGATGTTCGAGCTGGTGGTGAATCTGAAGACCGCCAAGGCGCTCGGCATAACCATTCCCGAGAAACTACTGCTGCGTGCCGATCGGGTGATCGAGTGAATCGCCGCACGTTCGTACTTGCGCTCGGCCTGGCCACCGTTACAGCGGGGCGAGGCTCCATGGCACAGCAGCCTGGCAAGTTCTGGCGCATCGGTATCCTCTCTCTGCCAGGGCGCCAGGGCGCATGGACGGAAGCCCGCTTCGGTGCATTCTTAAGGGGAATGCGCGAGCTGGGTTATGTAGAGGGAAAGAATATCGCGCTCGAATGGCGCTTTGCCGATGGCAAAGTAGAGCGGCTACCGGCTCTTGCTGCCGAGCTTGTGCAGCTCAAGGTCGACGTCATCGTTACGTTCGGAACGCAGGCCGTCAGCGCGGCCCGGAAGGCCACGGCGACAATTCCCATAGTGGCTGCGGCATTTGGCGATCCGGTCGCGAACGGGTTTGCCGCGAGCCTCTCCCGCCCCGGCGGCAACATCACTGGTGTGACTACCTTGGGCGAAGTGCTCTACGTGAAGCGCCTTGAGCTGTTGGCGACGGTGGCGCCAGGCTCGGTTAGTGTCGCTTTCTTGATCAATCCCGACAATGCATCCCTTACCAAGGGGGTGCCCGTGTACCGCGCAGCGGCACAGAAACACGGCAAAGAACTAATCGTTGTAAACGCCCGCCACGTGGGCGACTTCGACGCTGCTTTTTCAGCCATGGCGCGCGAGCGGGTAGCCGCGCTCATGGTGGCAGACGACGCATACTTTGTAGCCCAGGGCTCCCGAATTGCCGAGCTGGCACTCAGGCACAAGTTGCCAACGGTGTTCGGCATCGCGGGCCTCGAGGCGGGAAGCTTGATCAGCTACGGCCCCCCGGCCGCGGCCCGGTTCCGCCGTGCTGCGACGTTTGTCGACAGGATCTTCAGGGGCGCGAAGCCCGGGGAGCTGCCGATAGAGGAGCCGACGGAATTCGAACTGGTGGTGAACCTCAAGACTGCGAGAGCGCTCGGTATCACGATTCCCGAGACGCTGCTCCTGCGCGCCGACCGGGTGATTGAATGAGCGAGGCAAGCAGGCCAGCCGGCACCGCTTTGATCCGCCGCGTTGGAAGGGCAAAAGGGCGTAGCACGCGTCGGAAGCTGTTGCTCGCCGCAGGCGCTTCGATCGCGCTCGGGTGGAGTCGGGCGACGCTTGCGCAGGGAATGATGCCGGCCGGAAAACTGCTACGCGTCGGGTTCCTTTTTACGGACGACCCGAAAACGGAGCAGGCGCGAAACAGAGTCTTCGTAGAGGCCATGCGGGACCTCGGGTGGGTAGAGGGCCGCAACATCATGTACGACCGCGCCAACGCGGATGGTGACTACGCGCGTCTGCCGATGCTTGCGGCAAAACTCGTCGGCAGTAAGGCTGACCTGATCTTCGTTGGTGCCACGCAGGAGGTGCGGGCTGCACTGACGGCAACTACCACAACACCGATTGTCTTCTCCGCCACGAACGATCCGGTGGCAAGCGGATTGGTAAAAAGTCTTGCACGCCCAGGCGGAAACGTGACGGGTATCGCAAATATCGGACCAGAACTCGGCCCGAAGCGTCTGCAGCTCATCCGAGAGGCACTGCCCAGAGCCAGCCGTGTCGGACTGCTGATCTCGCCAGTGATCGCGCCTTTGCAAATGGAGCGCAAGCTCATCGAGGAGGCGGCCGACCGGCATATCAAGGTCATTCCTGCCGTGGTGAACGAAGGCGGAGACATCGAGGCTGCCTTCAAGGCGCTCACCGAGAGCCGCGCGGAGGCGGTGCTCACCACGCACATTGGATTGCTCTTCCGCCTGCGTCGGATGATTTTCGACATCGCCATGAGAAACCGGCTGCCCGTCATCGGGCATCGCAGCCTCTTTGCTGACAGCGGCGCGCTCATGGCCTACAGCTCGAATCTCGACGAACAGATTCGGCGATCCGCGCACCTCGTCGACAAAGTGTTGAGGGGGGCGAAGCCTGCCGATATTCCGGTCGAACAGCCGACCAAGTTCGAACTGGTCATCAATCTAAAAACTGCCAGGGCGCTCGCCATCACGATACCGCAGGCGTTTCTGCTGCGCGCCGACCGGGTGATCGAATGATGCGGCGCAGAACATTCCTGGCTGGCCTCGCCGCATTTTATGCGGCGGCGGCGCGGGCTCAGACAGGCGCTAAGACCGGAAAGCCGGCTCGGATAGGCGTTCTCAGATCAGGTCCTGCAGAGGAGAAGCTGTTCCAGGAGTTTGTTGCTGTCCTGCGCGAAATGGGCTGGTTCGAAGGGCGGGATGTCATCTATGAAAGGGTGGCGATCGAGGGCCAGGGTCGAATGCCTGAAGCGGCCGCGGCGCTAATCGGTAAGAGCCCGACTGTCATAGTCGCGCGCGGCGGTCCCGAAGCGCTGGCTTTCATTCCCCGTACGCGCACCATACCGATCGTTTTCTGGGCGGCAAACGACCCGATCCAGAGAGGCATCGTGTCCAGTTTGCCGCGACCCGGCGGCAACGCCACGGGCATCGCAAATATCGGCTGGGAGCTGGGCGGCAAACGCATGCAACTTCTGATGGAGGCGCTGCCATCAGTAGATCGGGTGGGG